>NZ_JBGSQY010000004.1:0-328214 GCF_041737835.1 Bythopirellula sp.
GTGATGAACTCGGTACGTCAATGCGGCGAGAAATTCCGCATGCGTCACTGAGGCGAGGAATTGCCGGCGGTCATACGGAAGCGAGGCGAGGGGGGATACGGCACTGGGGCGAGGAATGTACGTCACTTCGGCGAGCTTTCCACCGCCGCATACGGAAGCGAGGCGAGGAATTTCGCGGCAAGTCCGCGAAGTGACAACGCAAATCGCCCCATAACATCTTTGTTTAACTCTATAAGGAGACAACAACACGCTGTTGTTTCTTTTTTTTGAAAAGGACATGTGAAGCAGCGACCAGCATCGAGAAAAGACAACCACGTCCCTCTGGCCGAGTTCGTCCGGGGGACGGACGAGAACAACCTTGCCGAGTTCCCTTTGGCTTTGCTTTCGGATACGGCTTCGCCGCATCAGCGAACGCTCGAATTCGAGGACACCGTCAACGACTGGAAGACAGGACAGCAAGTCACGCGTCGCGTCTGCGTTACCGGCAGCGAGAAGTATGGCTTGCCGACGGCCAAGGACGACCAAGTTCTTGCCGCCCTTTTGCAGCTCACTGGCATCGCCAACAATTTCACCAATCCCGAGGTAACATTCACGAAGCATCAAGTCATTCAGCTGCTGGGCTGGGATAATTCCGGTTGGGCTTACGACCGAGTCGAGGAATCGCTCCATCGGTGGAAAGCCGTGTCGGTCCATTATTGGAACGCGTGGAGGGACCACAAGAACGGGACTTGGACCGATACCGAAGCCGTCGGCATCATCGAGTACTTCAAGATTGCGGATGGGCGACGCCATCGAGCGTCGTCCGAGCAAGCAGCTCAGTCCCGCTTCGTCTGGAATCGCGAGCTGTTCAAGTCGTTCCAAGCCGGCTACTTGAAGCCGCTCGACTTCGGATTCTATCGCTCGCTGAAACGACCAGCGGCCCAGCGTGCTTACCGCTTTCTCGACAAGCGATTCTATCATCAACCCGAGTGGGAGTTTGACCTGCGGACGTTCGCTTGCGAGAAGCTCGGCTTCAGCCGCAACTACGACACGGGCCAACTGAAAGCCCGCTTGACCCCGGCGATGGTAGAGCTTGAGCGGGCCGGTTACATCAAGCCAGTCTCGTTCCGCAAGATACGACCGAAGACCTGGACCGTCTCGGTCTCGCAGAACCTCGCGAAACAGCCGACCCCTCCAGCTAAGTCGCTTGATTCGTCGTCGCTAACCCAGCGACTCGTAGAGAGGGGCGTGGCGAAGTTGACGGCGGGTTCCCTCAGCAAAGATTATCCAGCCGCACGAATCGAGGAGAAGCTCGCTATCTTCGATTGGTTAGTTACCCGTCGCGACAAACGCGTCTCGACCAATGCCCCGGGGTTTTTGGTCGCGGCGATACGCAAGGACTACGCGGCTCCGAAGGACTTCAGGAAATCGAAGCCCCCCAAGTCGCCTTCGCGAGCAACGGAAACGAATCGGAACGAATCCGTCAGCGGAGTTGAGTCCGATGGCATCGTCGAGGCCTACCTTGGCACTCTGACCGCCGAGCAGCACGCCGAGTTGGAAGCTGCGGCTGTCGCAGCCGCCGACCCGTTGACCGCGGAAGGATATCGACGGACGAAGAAAACCGGCGGTCCGACGTTCGCAGCTTACCAGAGAATGGTCATAGCAAAGCACTTTGGCCGGATAAGCTCGACCGAATCGAAGCCATCATAGCTGCTCCGGCTTTAGCAGGGGTTCTGTGGCTTTGGCAGAGGAGCACTGGAGTGCGGCTGCGGTCGTGGCCTAACGAACATCCTGTACGTTGTGCTAGAATTGTGACAATATCACAGAATCTTGTGCCGTACCGACGCCCGCTTGTTGAACAATCATGCCCCGCAAAGTGAAACCCAAAACCACCGGACCAAAGACTCGCCCGCGGACTGGCGACGACCGGAAAAAAATAATCCAAGGCCGCGTAAACGAATTGTTGACTCGGGTCCGTGATGAATCCCCCGATGCTAAACGCGAGCTTGACGCAATCCTAAGTCAACTAGCTTCCATTGAAGCGAGTCATCACCGGCATCCTCCTAAGGACGACCTAGGTCGATTCAAGGCGATTGGGTTTTCTGACAAAGTTCGGCGTTTATCGAGAACTGAACCGTCCGCAATCCCGCGTCCCGCCGACCTAGTTGATGTCTGCACAGTTGTAGCGGAGAACGGTTGGCATTTAATCGCTCCAACGGGACGGCGGACGAATACTCTCGCCGAATTGGCTCACTTGCTGCGTCCGGTAGAAGGTAGCAACGTTGCGAATGACCATTCGAGCAAAGGCTCTCCAAAGGTTGCGCCGCCTCGAAAAAATCGCCATACTGATGGCAAGGTGGAAAATCGTACATCCGATAGGGCATTACTCGCAGAATCAGTCAAAGAATTGTCGGCTCGTCTAGAGGCCAGCCCCGCCGACCTGCAGTGGCTTTTGGAGAAGCTACCCTTAGAATGCAGAACAATCGCATCGGCATTCGAGCAATCCAACGAAGCTGCCGCGGTCAATTCATCCCAAGCCGCCGCTTTGCTCGGCAAGAAGCGAGCCGCTAGTTTGACCTCAGAGCATCAGCGTAATGCAGCGACGGCGAGGTCAGCGAAGCTATCCGCTAAGGAGAGGAGCGACATCGCAAAGGCAGCCGCCACTAAGCGCTGGAATAAGGAAAAGGACGGCAAATAAAGCTGCACGTCAATTTTTTTCCACATGCTTGCCACCGGTGGCACGCATGTCTATACTTCGTATGGTAGGCCCGGTGCTTCCGGGCAAAGCTTACTTGCACTTCCTGACGCCACCGCCGGCAATCGTCCTAGCGAGCGAGAACTTGGCATGGTCTGCAGTCTAACCGCCATCGGCGAATCTTGAGCAAGGGTAGGAGCAACACAATGCGACAGTCTCAAAGCCGTGGCCAACTCGGCACATTCAGCGACGCCGGCAGCTTTCAGCGGGTAACCGGCACGCAGGCATCTCTTGTTGCAAAGCCTACTGATGAACGGGCGCTACTGCTGACCATCGAGGAAGTTTCTCGGCTCATCGGCCTCTCAGTTCGCCAGATTCAACGCTTGAAAAGCTTAGGCCAGTTCCCCAAAGAGGTCCGAATTGGCGGCAGCGTCCGCTGGCGACGCTCAGATATCGTGCAGTGGGTAGCGGACGGTTGCCCTAAGCTTGACAATCGCCGGTAGGGTTTCTTGTTGTCATTGGAGTCATCGGCATGGCGTCCGTTTTCAAATACAGTCGCGACGAGGGCAAGCGAGATGCTCCCTATTGGATTGAGTACCGTGACGAGTTTGGCAAACGCCGGCGGAAGAAGGGATACACCCGCAAGCGAGAAACTGAAGATAAGGCGGAGGAAATTGAACGCGAGGTTCGCCAAAGGAAGCTCGGGCTGATTGACCCCCACCAGCAAGCCTTACGGCACCATCGGTCTACGCAAATCGAAGCCCACCTCGCTGCCTACGAACTGCACCTGGACGGCGGCTCACGGACGGTCAAGCACAAGACGCTTACCATGAGCCGGATTCGTAAGATAGTCGCCGAAGCGGGAATCCAGTCCCTCGACGACTTGCAGCCGGATAAAATCGACGCGTACCTCAATAAGCTTCGCAAGAAGAAATTAGGGCTTCGTACAATCAATCACTACGTGCAGGCAGTGCAAGGCTGGTGTCGCTGGCTCGTCAAGAATCGACGGCTATCGGTCAGTCCGCTAGACAGCCTGACAACCTACAACGCCGCCGTCGATGTCCGCCACAAACGGCGGGCTCTCACGGTCGGCGAGGTGACTCAACTCATCGCCTCGGCCCGGGACAGTAGCCAGACGATTCAGGGGATGGGGCCCGAGAGCCGGGCTCGCCTTTATACAATGGCGTTTCTCACGGGCTTGCGTCGCAAGGAGCTGGCTAGCTTGACGCCGAGCAGCTTTGACCTGAAATCGTCGCCGCCAACGTTGACGGTAGCGGCGGCTTGCTCGAAGCATCGCAAGACGGATGTACTGCCCTTGCACTCAGAATTGGTTGAGTCACTACCGGGCTGGCTACGCGGTTTGAAGCCGAAAGACTTCCTGTTCCCGCGGCTCGCCAACCGGAAGACGTGGTTCATGGTCAAGAAGGACCTCGAACGGGTAGGCATCCCTTACGAAACGGCTGCCGGCATCGCCGATTTTCATGCGAGCGGTCGTCATACCTACGTGACGCAACTTCTCCGCAGCGGCGTCTCCTTGACCCAGGCACGCGAGCTCGCCCGGCACGGCGACATCAAGATGACGATGCGGTACACGCATATCGGTCTTGCCGACCAAGCGGAAGCACTGAAGTCCTTGCCGGGTACGACCCAATCCAGTCAGCAAATAGTCAGCACTCCCAGCCAACCGACATCAGATGACGTGTCGCGACATGGCACTGCTTGGCACAAAACAGACAATGATGGCGAATTAGAATCGTCCGAGAAAACCAGAGGTTTTGACGCTCCCTGGCATAATGAGTCAGGGGATGGCGACTTGTGTCACCATCCCCTGCAAAGTGGAGGCGGCGGGAATCGAACCCGCGTCCCGAAGCATCTCCACGCAAGCATCTACGTGTGTGTTCGACTGGTTTAATTTCACGAGCAGGTCAATCAGTCGACCAACTTACCTGCTCGCTAACCAAGAACTTTGTTTAGCCGCGGGGATACTCGGTGGTGACCCGCGGCGGTTCGGATTTAGTGACGGACGTCCGGGCCAATCCGACTTCAGCCCCTAGTCCGGGCAGCCTTTAATTAGGCAGCCAAAGCGTAATTGCTGTTAGCAATTGACATTGTGATCAGCTTTTTACGTGGCCCACTGATCAACCACGACACGCCACTTGCGCTTTGTCTACCCGGTCGAACCCTGTTCGCCCCCGTAGTGCGACCCCTGGTGAGGGCCGGCGTTTCCCGTGGGATGGGAAAACGCCAAAACGCGACAAGCCTTGTATTGTAGGTTGCCCAGAGGTCGGAGGCTAGGGAGGACCTTGGGACTGTAGGACCGTGGACTGTGGGACATTCTGTGGCTGACCTCTTCGAGGTCGGGATTTGGGGGCTTGGGGCTGGGAACATACGGGGCTGGTGCTGGTGGTTGGGTTCGACACTTGTACTGGATGTTGTGGTTTTGCCTTTCGTAATGTGTGATTTTTCTGGGAAGAGGTCAGAAGCCGGAGATCGGAGGTCGGTGGCATTCTTCTTAATCTCTGACCTCTCACTTCTGGCCTCTGGCCTCTCATTTCATCTCTTCCAACTTGTCCAACTCTTCCAACTTGTCCGGGGCTATTTCGATTCTTTTCGATTGTGATTTTTTTAGTGAGTCGCAACGTCTGCGCGCAGTTTGGGTGCCACTGGCTGGCTTGTCCAGCAGTGTGTTTGTGGCACGGGCGTAGGCCGGAACGAGTAACGCGAGTTCCGGCATGGCGTACCAAAACAACTTCATTGCCGGAACTCGCTCCACTCGGTCCGGCCTACAAAAACTCCCCCCGCTTACGCGGGAGGCTCGCCGGTGTGTTCCCTTGGTCATTCGGTCATTGGACCTTGGTCATTTCCCCACTTCATCACTTTTTCGATTTCTTTTTTCCATGGTGCGTAGCCGGCGGGGTTGAGGTGTAAGCCGTCGCCGGTGAACTCGGCTTTGAGTTCGCCCTTGTCGTCGATCATCAGCGCATGCAGGTCGAGGTAGTCGTAACCGAACTCCGCGGCCAGCTTTTTCAGTCGTTCATTAAAATCGAGCACGTTGGCATTATGCTTTGCGTAGCGGTCGCTGCAGGGCAACACCGATTGCACATACACGCGCACGCGCGGGGCCTCGGTTTTGATCCGCTCGAGAAGCTGCCGATACCCTTGCTCCATCACCTCCGGCTGTCGGCCCGAACCGAGGTCGTTGATGCCGATCATCAGAAACACGTCGGTCGCCGAGCAGTTGAAGACCGACTCATCCAGCCGCGCGAGAATCCCCCGCTTGTCGTCCTCGGGCAGGGCATTGCCGATGACGTCGCCGCCGATCCCCCGATTGAGCACCCTCCGCCCGGGCAACATCTTCGGCACGTCGAACCCCTCGGTAATACTGTCGCCCAGCAGGACAACGTTTTGAAACACCTCGTTCTGCTCACGAAACGCACGGACCCGATTCGCATAGTGCATGCGAAAAATGGCGCCCAAATCGACCGGAGGTTCCGCGGGTTTCGCAGTCTCTGCGACGGGCGGATCGGCAGGTTTCGCAGACTCTGCGCCTGGTAGATCGGCTGGCTTTTTCTCTTTAGCCTGTGCGGTGCCGATTATCGCAAGCGCAACCGCGAACAGCAAAATGGTTTTCCAACCGACACCGCGAGAATAAGAAACGCCCATAGCTCTGCCCCCCTATGAATTTTCTGGCTGAAGGCTGAGAGCTAATCGCTAACAGCTTTTCCGCCCATTTTACAGGATTGCGCGGCCAAATTCGACGAGTATGTTGTGGGAGAAAAGCGGATATATTCCTTGCGGCTTTTTATGCCCTGACAGGATTAGCTACCAGCAAAGCTGGCCGGGACAGCCGCGACGTAACGCGGAACGTGAGCTCATCGCAATCCAACTCAAACACAATAGTACAATCGAACTGGGTTCGGGTACTGAAGTGGACGTGGTCGAGTAAGACGCGGTTAGCGATGCATATCCTGACTGCCACAACGCTAGGTCGCCGCTAGTGGCTCCATTCGGTGATCCACCCCGCTGCCAGACGAGAAAATCTCTTCCGTCAACATCGCCATCGAGATCGAAGTCCCCGGGCAGAGTAGCGGCTGCAATCACTTCGAGTTGCACGAAGTTTGTCAGGTAGCTGACTTGCCAATCAAGGCCAGTACCAATCGTTGGTAAATTGAGATTTGCGAAAGTTCCCGTCACGCCACCGCCTGCTTTGAAAATGCTAAAGGTTTGGCCTAGAACGGGCGCAAATTGGCCCTCGCCCAAGTCAATCAAATCGACAGTTAGGCTACCTGCTAGTGAAGCGGCTCCCGAAACGAAGAGTTGGTCGAACTGAAGTTCCGCCAGGGGTCCGCCTATTTCTATTGCCAAATTCGCCGAGGTCCCCTGAGTGTAGTTGCCTGTAACGTCGAGTCGGCCAGGCGACATTCCAGGTGAGACGGTGCCACTAAGGTTGTTCAGATTCCCCACGACAGTACCTTCGCCAGCCAATGTGCCGTTAACGGTGACCTCGAAGGTACCGGCAGCAGGTGCAATGAGTCCGTCTCCCACTCGCACCCGTCCACCATTGGTTGCCAAATTCCAAAAATGCCCTTCCTCCAATGTCAGAGTGTCGCCGACCCGCAAGAACCCGTTCCCAAAGCTGATGAATCGTGAACCGGGGACCGCATAGCGGAAAGAGCCATCAACATTGAGCGTTGCGTTGTCGCCAATCGCGAAACCGCCTGCAACTTGCAGATAGTCGCCACCAACTCGCAGCATCGAAGTCGAATTCTGGACGTTCACATCACCATGGGCTGTCAAGCTGCCGATTGTCGCCTTGCCACCGGAGTGGACAGTGACGAAGTTGGCGATCGAATTTCCGCTACCGTTCGAAGTGAGAGTCCCGTTGTTGCGGACTTCGAGCGTGTTGCCGGCGGAGTAATTGAAATCGCCGTCGATGTTCATGGTGGCAGAATCGATGACATGGAAGTTGCCCGTGTCCTGCGCGTAGTCGCCAGTAGCATGTAGTAAACTTCCGGCATGTTCGACGACGAGGTCTCCGTGGAGGATGAGGTCGGCCGTGGCGGCTTGGGCAGCGCTGCTAAATCGCGCTGTTCTGAGGTCGGTATTTCCCGCGCTGAACGTCGCATTGCTGACATCGAAGTTGCCGGTGCTGCTATTTGTGAATGTACCGTCAACTGTGAAAGTGGAATTCTGAATGAAGTCGAAATTCCCGCCGTCTTGCTCGTAATCACCGAGTACGTGCAGTAGGGTTCCTGAATTACTTAGCGTTAGATTATCATGGACTGTCATGCTCCCGACGCTGATCTGGGAGCCTGAATTGATAAGCACGACTCCTGCTTCTAGAGAACTACCTGCGGCATCACCAAAAGTGACCGTGCTGTTTGTGATGAAGGACCCACTGCCCGTCTTTGTAAATGTGCCGTCAACTGTGAAGTTGGAGTTCAGAATGACGACGAAATTCCCGCCGTCCTGCACGTAGTTGGTGAGGATTTGTAAGGCAGCACCATCCCTCACCTCAAAGTTGTCATGGACGGTCATCTCATTGAGAACCACGTCCAGTCCATCTCGAATACTGACAACTCCCGCTTCTACAGTACTAGAAGCGGGATTATCGAGTGTGAAGTTGGTTTCCGACCACGCAACGACGAAGCTCCCATTACCCGTCTTCGTGAACGTGCCATCAACGTCAAACGAGGAATTCCTATCGACAACAAAGTCCCCACCGTCTTGAGTGTAGTTGGTGAGGATTTGTAAGGCAGCACCATCCCTCACCTCAAAGTTGTCATGGACGGTCATCTCATTGAGAACCACGTCCACGCCATCTCTAATACTTACCACCCCTGCTTCTACAGAACTCCCGGCCGGATTGCCGACGTTAAAGCTTGATCCCGGCCAGCCGACGTTAAAACTTCCATTGCCCGTCTTGGTGAAGGTGCCATCGACATCAAACGTGCTAGTATGACTTACGACAAAATCTCCCCCGTCCTGCACATAATTACCCAGTACTTGTAGTAATGCTGTATCACGCAGTTCAAAATTGTCATGGACTGTCATCTCGTTGAGAACAACGTTCACGCCATCTCGAATACTTACCAACCCTGCTTCTACCGAACTTCCGACCGGATTGCCGACGTTGAAGCTTGATCCCGGCCAGCCGACGTTAAAACTCCCGTTGCCCGTCTTGGTGAAGGTGCCATCAACTGAGAAGGCGGAATTCTGATTGACGAGAAAATCCCCGCCATCCTGCTGGAAGTCGGTTAGAATATGCAGGCTAGCGACATTACCGACGTTGAAGTCATCGTGGACGATCATCTCATTGAGAGTCATGTCGACTCCGTCACGTATGATGACAATTCCGGCTTCTACCGAACTGCCCGTTGGGTTGCCTATATTCAGATCTGCCCCGCCTTGAACAGTAAACTGTCCCGAAGGGCTGAACATCGTAAGCGTGCCGGGTATGTTCACCACCGGATTGCCCCAGCCGTTCATCTGCTGTATCCATAGCTCACCGTCCAGGCTGACATTGCCCGCGAAATTCAGCGTACCGCCAAAGGCCAACAGCCGCTCGCCATCCCAAGGGTTGGCAAGCTCGCTCGCGGTATCAGAACCGTCTTTGATGCCGGTAACAGAATTCCAGGCCCCCTGAGCCTCAATACTAACAGCAAAAAGCAGAACCAAGATCACAAACGATTCTGCGCGCAATTCGTGCCATGTTTTCATACTAAGCGAGCCCACGATTGAAGTTCTCACGAAAGAAGGGAGCGTAATATACGTCCAATGATGTGTGGGATTGTAGCAGCGCTGACCAAGAATCACCACCAAGTCAGAGTACCGACAGGAATGGCATTAAGCCGGGATTTTCTATCTAGCCCCTGAGGGGGGGGATCGTGGACTGGATTCCCGACGGCTTGGGATGGGCGGAGCGAAGAACTTCCTCCCATGACCTTCCCCCCATTCAAATAGGGGGCTCGCCTGGGGGAATCTTCGCATGGAACACTTCGTGAAAGACCCTCCCGGAGTACCGGAAGAGGGGAATAAAAACCACACGGAGTGTGGTGCCACTCTACAGCCCACCGTCGTTGCGCGTGCCGAGGGTGGCCCAGACGCGGGTGTCGACTTCGAAACTTTCGGTGTCGACCGAGCCGTCGCAGCGGCCGGCGTTGAAGCCGGCGGGGTGGGGGCCGCCGAAGTGTTCTTGATATTGCGAGCCCTTCTTATCGGCCTGCGGATCGTTGCGGTCGTAGTCGTAGTCGCGCATGGGGGCGTAGCGCTGGCCGCCGGTCGCGCGGCCGGTGATGCGAATCGTGTCATAGCTGTAGCCGGCATACATGGGTCCGTCGTCGGCCGGGTTGTCGCGGGCGAGGCGGTTCGTTTGATTATCGAGCGGCGAATCGACGCTCACCGTTTCATAGTAAAACTCGTAGAGCCATTTCTCGGCGACGAGCAACGTTGTGGTCGTGCCGTCGGTGATTTGTTTGAGCTTCGCGCCGCTATGATCGCCAACGATGCCGTTCCAGTTGGCATCGAGCCATGCTTGATCGTTGCGCCACGTGCAGTCGGGGAAACCGCCGCGGCAATCGGAGACCACGAACGGCACCTTGATAATCGGCCCGAGTCCTGAACCGGAGAAAGCGACGCTGCCGGCGTTGGCGGCGTAGTCGGTCTTGGCCGCTTGATCGAGCGTTTGGGAATTCCAAGTCATCAGATAGACCGCGGGGTAAAGCCGCGCTTCACGCCGCGTGGGGCAGTGGAACAGCGGAATCACCGACTGGCCGACCTGCGTGATCGCCGTCTTGAGGGGTTCGCCGGTGAGGCCGAGCCCGAGATTGGCAATCGCGTGTTGCTCCAAATAAGGGAGCGTTTGATAGATCCAGCCCCCAGGCTGGCGCGGACCCGTGCCGACGTTGGGGTCTCCCATCCAAGAGGCGCTCCACCCCCCGGCGGGAAAAGCCCGGTGCGCGGTTTCGTAATTCAACATGCCGACGGCGATCTGCCGGAGATTGTTTTTGCATTGGGCGAGTCGGGCCGATTCGCGCGCGGCTTGAATCGCGGGGAGCAACAGGGCGACCAGCACGCCGATGATGGCGATCACCACCAGCAACTCAACCAGCGTGAAGCCGCGGGGGTTCGCTATGTTGGTGACTCGCCTGCGCATGAACGGCACCGATCGAGACGTTGCACGAAAAGAAGTGGCCACGAGAAGCCGTGGATTGGGATAAGCAGCACGTTCAATCGTAGCAAAACGCGTGGCGAGTCGAGCCGGATTGCGAAATGTCGCATACGGTTTGCGGAAGGTGGGGTGGTTGGGTGCGGATTTGCCCCGGGTGTACTGACGGCAGCACCGTCAGATCACCCGGGGCTAAATTTTCGTTCAAAACTTGGCTTCGTCGCCGGAGGGAAGGGTGACGCGGGGGGCGGCGGGGCCGTCGATTTCGCGTAAGCTGTCGAGCGGTTGTTCGCGCAAGCGCAGAAACTTGAAGCCGACCAAGCGGGGTTTGCCCTCGGCGTCGTTCTTGGCGTTGTCCTTGGTCGAGCGGGCGATGTATTCGTCGATCGGTTCTTCGCGAACCTTGGGCACGGTCGAATGAATGAGATTGAGTTCGCCCTCTGCGTTCTTTTCGCTTTTTGGGCCGCGGCCAATCAGACCGACGTGCCCCACGAACGCGCTGGTCGGCTTTTTAGATGAATCAGGAACGCTGGCGCGGACGATGTTCACGAAGTCGCCTTCTTGCAAATCCTGCCGAGCGCGGTCGATCTCTTCATACGGCAAGTAAATATCTTCGTGCTTTTGAACCGGCACGTCGACGGTGAGCTTGTAGCGATTCTTGAAGAACCGGGCGCGATCGATCGTGCTGGAGAATCTCGCCGCGCTGTCGCCCGCAAGATCGGCGGTGATGTCTTCGACGAGCCAACGGTTGGATGTGTTCCAGTCGGCTTCGGTATAGTGGTTGCGCGTCGTGACGCCGAGGTGGCCATCGCGGTAGCGCAAACGCTGGAGCATTTTCATAAAGCTGGGCCAATTCTGCGCGAGCGCCATCGCGTAGGTGTGTTCGGCGAAGACGACGCAATCGCTTTTGTCCAAGCAGTAGATCGGCTGCGGGTCGTAAGGTTCAAACGGCATTTCGCCGAGCAGATAGATTTCGTAAGGCTGGCCGATGTTCTTGCGGGCTAGATGGACGATCCGCTGGCGGAGATCCGGCTCGGCGACGCTGATGTATCGAAGATAGGCATCGACTTCCGATTCGTTGAATTTGTAAAGCGGCTTGTCGAGCAGTTCGGCGATCACTGCGGCATCCAGACCTTGTTGCTGGCAAATCTTGGTTTGCTCGTCGGTTAACTCGGCGGCAATCGCAGAAGTCGTGCAGATGGCCAAGCAAAGAAAAGCGATCCGCCATGGTGAAAATGTTGTGGGCCGCATGGTGTTGCCTTCCTGATGACAAGCTGAGCAAAATGGTACTTTATCCAGCGTATCGCTAGGTGGCTCTCAAAACTAGCTTCATCGTTTTCGTAGAAGGAAAAAACGCCGTGGGAGTTCGATCATTTGGAGGCAAGTTGCCGCAACTTGGCGAACGCGTGTACGTCGATCCGGCAGCGGCGGTCATCGGCGACGTTGTGCTGGGGGATGACGTGAGCGTCTGGCCGGGGGCGGTCATTCGTGGCGATTTGCTGCCGATCATGGTGGGGAAGCGCTCGAACGTGCAAGACAACGCCGTGCTGCACACAACTCACAAGAGCACGTACAACCCCGACGGTTGGCCACTCGTGATTGGCGAAGACGTGGTGATCGGTCACCGCGCGGTGCTGCATGGTTGCCGTGTGGGGAATCAGGTGCTCATCGGAATCGGGGCAGTCGTCAACGACGGCGCAGTGATCGAAGACGAAGTGATCGTCGGTGCGGGCTGTTTGGTGCCGCCGGGGAAGACGCTCGCGAGCGGTTACGTTTATGTCGGCAACCCGGCAAAGCAGTTGCGGCCCATCACCGAATCAGAGCGAACGTTCTTCACCTATTCGCCGGCGAATTATGTGCGTTTGAAGGATCAGTATTTGGCGGAGGAGAAATGAACGGCAGCGGGACGCTGCCGGCTAACATTTATTTGGATGCGGGGATTTCGCCGGGGCGGTAATCGGGGAGCCAGCGGCAGGGGAAGAGGGCCAACAGCGCCAAGCACGACAACACGAGAAAGCCGATCTTGAGCGACGTTAAGCGCGACTCGGTGTTGATCCGCACGGCTTCTTCGACCTTCTCGGCGGTGGCGTTCGTGTTGGCCAGCCGCGTTTCGAGTTGGTCATTGCTGATGAAGTTGATGCTATCGAGATTAAACTCCTCGGCGAGTTCGGTCGTTTTGAATTCCGCGGGGATCACGGGATTGTCGATCAGTTTGTCGTTGATGAGCGAGCTCACCAAACCCACGAGCAGCGCGCCCATCAATGCCGTCCCCACGGCGGCGGCCAGATTCTGCGTCACGCCGCGCAGCGAACCGACGTCGCTGGCGAGTTCCTTGCGTGCGCTGGTTACCAACACGTTGAACAGCAACGTCACGAGCGCGCCTTGCCCAAGCCCCACGGTAATGAGCCCCACGATCACGGGAAAGACGCTCCAGTCGTTCCGCGCGACGAACGCCAACCAACAGGTTCCCACCATCACCAGCAAAAATGCGGCGCGGGCGATTTGCCGCGGGGTGTAGCGGTCGTAAAGCCGCACGATCAAGATCGCGGTGAAGAAAACCGTCAGCATGAACGGCATCATCGCGATAGAAGTCGCCATGCTGGTGCGGCCTTGCACGATTTGAATGTAGAGCGGCACGGAAAAGTTAATGGCGGCTTCCATGCTCACGATCATGAACAGCGTGACGACCGCCGCCCATTCGCGGGGTGAATCGACCACTTCTAAAGCCAAAAGGGGTGTGCCGCCGGAATTGGCCGTGCGGTGTGTCCAATACAAAAAGCCGCTGCCGATGACCAAGCCGATGAGGATCATGATCGGCGCGGGAGACATGCCAAGCACGTCGAGCGGTGCGTTGGGTCCTGCCAGCAAGAGCCCCCAATTCCGTACATTATTAAAGCCAAACGTGATGAGAATAATTGCCACAGCCGCCAGGACAACCCCCACGACGTCGATCTTCACCGCGGGATTGGGCTCAGAGTTCTTGAGTTTGAAACTGAGAAACAGAATCGCGCCGGCGTGAAGGATGAGCAAGGCAAAAGCGAGCCGCCAGTTGATCATCGCCAAGAAACCGACGAGCACAAACGCGAGCACCCCCGCGATCGCGCGGGCCGAACCGAGCCAACCGACGGCTTCGGCCTGTTGCCGTCCGCGATAGTGATTGGCGATTAGCACCACGAGCGTCGGCACCAAACCGGCGGCACCGAGTCCCGCTAAACCTTGCGCGGCGAGCATCACCTTGGCCGTCGGGCTGACGACCATCAGCAGCATCGCCACGCCGAGCATACCCACGGCGGCTTGAAAGAAAATCTTCGCGCCGAAGCGTTGGCTGAGTTTGGCCCCCAAGAGAATGAAGCCGGAAACGCCCAAGGAATAGAGGACAATCGCCGTGCCGACGGTGGTGGGTTGGGTGTCGAAGCTTTCAACCATGCCCCCCATCGAAACCGGCAATGCCGCGACATTGAACGACATGAGCGCTTGGCCCATGGCGATCACGATCATGGGAAGCCAAGATTCGCGTGGTTCATCGGCGAGCGTGTTGGTGGTGTTGGTCATGGCGATTTGTGCTCTTGATGGGAAAGTTTGTCTACACGGCAGCGGGACGCTGCCGGCTAACGTGCATTTTTATTCGGCGGGTTGGGAGACGAAGAGGTCCATTCCTAAGCGCTGCGAGAGGAACTTCGCAACGAGTTGTCCTTTAATACTGTTGCCGGCTTTGTCGAGGGGTGGGGCGAACGTTCCGAGGCCGCCTTTGCCCGGCGAGACCGTGACGATGCCGCCGCCGATGCCGCTTTTGCCCGGCAGGCCAATTTCGTAGAGCCAATCCCCCGACGTTTCGTACAACCCGGCGGTGGCCATAATCGTGAGCGCGTAGTGGCAGACGGATGGATCGACGACGCGCTGCTTGGTGATCGGATTCACTCCTCCGTCAGCAAGCGTGGCCCCCATCACGGCAAGGTCCTTGGCCGACACGTTGAGCGAACATTGCTTGGTGTAGAGATCGGTCGCCACGGCGGGATCCAAATAAATGCGGCCGAAACTTTGCAGCATCCGCGAGATCGCCTGATTGCGAAAATTCGTGTCGGTGGCGCTTTGATACACTTCGTCGTTCATCGAAAGCGCTCTGCCAGCAAATCGCGATAGTCCGTCGTGAATGAATTGCCATTTCTCTTCGAACGTGTTGCCGGGGACCAAACTTGTGGTGGCAATCGCACCGGCGTTGACCATCGGATTGGTGCGGCCTTCGTCACCCCGTTCGATCGCGGCGAGCGAGTTGAACGCATAGCCCGTGGCGTTGACTCCAATCTTCTCGCGCATTTCGTCGGGGCCCAAGGCCTCGCACACCAGCGCAAAAACAAACGGTTTGGAGACGCTCATGATCGTAAATTCGTGATCGGCCGCACCGACGGAGAAGATATTGCCCTCGTTGCCGACGACACAAATGCCGAATAGGTCCGACGGCACTCGCGCAAGCGCGGGATAAACTTGAGAATTCTGTCCGTCGGTGTTGCCGGCGAATTTTGCGTGGGCTTCTTCGACGAGCTCACGGATCAGCTCCGCAGGGGGAAGATGACCGGTAGAGACGTAAGGTTGTGGACTTGCCATGTTTATTGACTCATCTGTTGTGTGAATTAACGCCGACTGACGCGGCGGACGGGGCCCACGACGAAACCGGGATACATATCCAAGGCGTTCATCGTTGCTTGACGACTATCGCGCCCTGGCACGACAACCCACATTGGCCAGCCGTTCATCGCCACGTCCGGATAAAGTGAGACTTCCCACAGCGAGGTGACTCCTGCTTGAACGGCTTGCATCTTGAGTTGCAATTCGGCAATCTCGCGTTGGATTTGGGCATCCTCGGCACGAGCTGCGGCAAAGGACTTCAACAAGAACGCGAGATCCTCACGGCTTTCGGCTTTGCTTTCTTTTTGTCGTGCTTGCCAATTTCTCCAATAGCGCTCCCAAAGTTGGCGTTCCGCTTCGGGCAGCAAAAAGAACGGCACGGCATGAACGTCGCCATTGGCCGACTCGATGAGCACGCCTTCGAGATGGAACGTGCGTGGCCGACCGCGTTGGCGGGTCATCCAGTTTTCCAAACCGGCGAAATCGGGAGAGCGCAACGTTTCAAAATGAGCGACAACTTGTGGCAACAATTTCTGATAGAACTCGGGGAGATTGTCGAGCCGGCGATCATTCACATAAAAATTGCCCCGCCTACGCTGTAAGGTGATCTCGCGCTCGGCGAAGTCGACGATTTGCCCTGTGATCTTCATGCCGTCGGTGAGTTCTAAGGTTTGCTTGCTCTCGTCGGACGTTTTCTGTGCATCGAGCGCTGCCTGCGTTTTTAAGAAGTCTTGATCGGCCTGAGAAAGCTCCGCCAACGGGAACGCCACGAGCTCGTGGTCGGCCCGTTTGAGGACGACCGATTTGTCGTTGAAGGTGACGAGCTCCGCTTCGAGCGTGTATTCGCCGGACTTGTCGCTCCAGACGCGCGACTCGGCGTGGGCGATTGAGCCACCGCCGGGGCAAGAAGTCAGTATGATCCAAAACAACAAGAGGACGAGTTTGCGAGCCATATCTCTATCTCATTTTCGATGAAATGAACTGTTTCAGCAGTACTTTACCATTGCCGGCACAAACACGCTAAACCCCCCCCGTGAGAAATCTTTTTCGTTCCTTGCCAATCGTTTGCGACGTCGCCATGTGAATATGAAAATCAGGCAACTGGACTCGGCTATTTTCATGCGCCGGTGTAAGCTAAAGCGGGCTGAACATCGAGGGAAACGCCAAAAGCAGCCTGTTTGATTCGCCAGACGTCTAGCAAATATTCCGGCCACGCTGTGAAACGGCTTTTGGCCTTCAATAGGCACGAGCCTCCCAGAGGCATGAGTCTCAAGAGATAAGGGCATGAACATCAGAACTTCTTTCCGTAAACGGCTCGAACATGTTTCGAGTTCATCGTTCGTCGTGTTCGCACTGCTGTGCGGCTGCCAACCAACGCCACCACCACGCACTGAACTGATTCGGCCCGTCAAGACGATGCTCGTCGCGGCGGGGGAGGACGTGCGCATTCGGTCGTTCCCCGGCACGGTCGAAGCCTCGCGACGGGTGGAACTGGCATTTCAAGTTTCGGGGCTCTTGGTGGACTTCCCCGTGAAGGAAGGCCAGGAAGTCAAAAAGGGAGACCTCATCGGCCAAGTACGGAAAGACGAGTTCGAAGCGCGTCTGACGGCGCTGCAAGGACAACTCGATCAAGCCCGCGCGGAACTCGTCGCGTTGCGAATGGGAGAGCGACCAGAAGAACGCTTGCGGCGGGAATCGCAAGTGCGTGCCGCGCAAGCGCGACTCGCCAATGCTCGAACCGAACGAAATCGTCTGGCCCCGCTGGTGCCGCGGGGTGCGATTTCGCGTTCGGAATTTGAGCTGGCCGAAACGCAATATGAGATTGCGATTGAAGAACTCGCAGCCGCTCAGCAGCTCGTTGAAAAAGGGATGATCGGCCGCGAAGAAGATATCCTCGCCAAGGAAGCACAAATCCGCGGGCTCGAAGGGCGCGTCGTGGAAGCCAACATTCAAGTCAACGACTGCACTCTCACCGCACCGTTCGATGGCGTGATCGCTCAGCGATTTGTCGAGCAAGGTCAGAACGTCCGAGCGAAGGACCCGATCGTGCGATTCCAAGATGCCGATGAAGTAGAAATCGCGGTCGACGTGCCCGAGGCGGTGATGGCGACCGACATTCGCCGTGCCGACATTTTGAAAATGGTTGCTGAGATCAGTGGCCTTCCCGGCAGAAGTTTTCCCGTGCGAATTCGCGAGATCGCCCAAGTGGCCGATCCTACGGTGCAGACGTTCAATGTGCGAGTGGCAATGCCCGCCCCGACTGAGGTCCGTGTGCTGCCCGGCATGACGGCCACGGTGACGGTCGACTATCGCCGGGCGAATGTCTTGGGGCAGCGGATCTTGGTCCCCATCTCGGCGGTGTATGAACGCTCGAACGGCAAGCAGGTTGTCTGGCTCATCAATAAAGATAATGAAGCGAAGTCACGCCCCGTCGAAGTCGGTTCCGTTCAAGGTGGCGATATTGAAATCACCAAGGGCCTCGAACCGGGGGACCGCATTGCCGTGGCGGGGGTTTCGTTCTTGCGTGATGGGATGAAGGTTCGCGATCTGGGCGACGCGCTGGGAGGGTCGCCATGAACCCCGGCCTACTATCAGTTCATTATAGCCGCGTCGTGTTCGTCGCGATGGCCCTGGTGTTGATCGGGGGTATCGTCGCTTATCTGAAAATCGGCCGGCTCGAAGATCCGGAATTCACAATCAAGCAGGCACTGATCGTCACGCCTTATGCGGGCGCGAGCGCCGAGGAAGTCGCACAGGAAGTCACCAACCCTATCGAGACGGCTTGCCAGCAATTGGGGCAACTCGACTTCGTGGAATCGGAATCGACCCGTGGCCGTTCGGTGGTGATCGTCAACATCAAGGATCGCTACGACCGGCATCGCATTCCGCAGGTGTGGGATGAACTGCGCCGCAAGATTGCCGACGTTCAGCCGCAGCTTCCGCCCGCGGTGCGTGGCAGGACGATTGTCGTTGATGATTTCGGCGACGTATTCGGCATCTTTCTGGCCGTGACCGGCGAAGGTTATTCGTTTCCTGAATTACGGCGCTATGTAGAATCGCTCCGCCGGGAGTTGCTGCTGGTTTCTGGCGTGAAAAGCGTTGAACTGTTTAGCGAGCAGCAGGAAGTCGTGTTTCTGGAAATCTCGCGACAACGGCTGGCGCGGCTTGGCATTAATGAAGAGCAGCTTTACGCCAAACTCCAAGAGCGCAACATCGCCGCCGACGGGGGCCGCGTGCGCGTCGGCGATGAGCATATCGTTATTGATCCCAGTGGAGAGTTTCGTTCCGCCGAAGATATGCTCGATCTGGTGATCGGCTCCGACCAATCGGGGCGGCAACTCTTTTTGCGCGACGTGGGGACAATCGTCCGCGGTGATCAGGATCCTCCGCGGCGGCTGTTGCGTTACGACGGACACCCGGCGATTGGGCTCGGCATTTCCACTGTGCAAGGTGGCAACGTCGTCACGATGGGGGAGGGGGTTCGCAAAAAACTGGCTGAGCTAAAAGCGAATCAACCCATCGGTATCGAAATCGGCGAAATCAATTTTCAGCCCGAGGCGGTCTCCGCGGCGACGGGCGAGTTCATGTTCAACCTCGGCAAGGCGGTGTCGATTGTTTTTATCGTGCTGCTGATCGCGATGGGTCGCAAGACGGGCGCTATCATCGGCATCGTGCTGTTTCTGACGATCATGGGAACGTTCTTCGTCATGTATATGCGCGGCGATCTGCTGATGGAGCGGATTTCGCTGGGGGCGTTGATTATCGCGCTCTGCATGCTCACCGATAACGCGATCATTATCATCGAGGGAATCAAAGTCGGCATCGAAGCGGGCCGCAACAAGTTGGAAGTGGTCCGCGAAGTCGTGGAGCAAAATCAATGGCCGCTGTTCGGAGCGACCGCGATTGGCGTGATCGCCTTTGCCGCGATTGGATTGTCGGAGGATAGCACGGGCGAGTACACGAATTCGCTGTTCTGGGTGATCTTAATCGCGCTGAGTTTAAGCTGGGTGTCCTCGGTGACGGCCACCCCGTTGTTGAGTTATCTGTTTTTCAAGCCGCTGGATAACCATGGTGGGGAACCGCGTGATCCTTATGACGCGTTGCCCTTTCGCTTGTATCGCCAGTTGCTCACCACAGCACTGCGAAATCGTTGGCTGGTGGTGATTCTGTGCGTCGTGGCGTTTGTCGCTTCGATCTATGGCTTCGGCTATGTGAAGCAAAGCTTCTTCCCCCCGGCAACGCGGCCTCAATTCATGGTCGACGTTTACCTGCCCGCGGGAACGCACATTCGCGAAACGGAAGCTTTCGCCGGTGAGATTCAAAGCTATTTGCAGGAGCAGAAGGGGGTGACGCACGTCACGTCGTTCATCGGCGGCGGCGGCATGCGGTTTCTGTTGGTTTATAGCCCCGAGCGCGAGAACCAAGCCTTCGTGCAGTTTCTGGTCGACGTGCGCGATGCCGACAAAATCAGCGGCTTGATCGATGAAATTCAGAAGAAACTCGATGAAGATTATCCCAACGCAAACGCGATTGCGAAGAAATTCTTGCTTGGTCCCGGCGATGGGGGACGGATCCAGGCGCGCTTCTCGGGACCAGATCCCGCGGTGCTGCGCGAATTGGGCGATGAAGCGATCAAAATCCTGGAAGACGACGGTCTCGCGGTGTGTATTCGTAGCGATTGGCGCGAGCGCGTGAAAGCCTTGCGGCCCGACGTGCTCGATTCCCAAGCCCGCCGCAACGGCATCACGCGGGTGGAAATCGCGCAAGCGCTGGCGAGCAGCTTTGAAGGCCGCGTGGTCGGCTTCTATCGCGAGCCGGGTTCTGCGAGCACCGGTTTGTTTCCGCAAGAATCGCGGCTGCTTCCCATCCTGGCCCGGCCTCCCGCCGACGAACGCAACGACGTGGCGATTATGAACAGTCTCCAAATCTGGAGCCCGATCGCGGGACGGATGATTCCGCTCAATCAAGTCAGCTCGGGCACCGAAATGGTGTGGGAAGATCCCGTCGTGATGCGGCGGAATCGGTTCCCGACGCTCACGGTGCATGCCGATCCGCGCACGGAACTTCCGAGCCAACTGTTCAGCCGCGTGCGGGAGGACATCGAACAGATCGAACTTCCGCCGGGCTATTCGCTGGAATGGGGCGGCGAGCATGAAGACTCCAGCCAAGCCCGCGCGGCATTGGCCAGACCGTTACCCGCGGTATTCGCGCTGATGGTGTTCATCGTGATCTGTCTATTCAATTCACTGCGGACGACGTTGTTGATTTGGCTCATCATGCCACTCTCCATCATCGGCGTGACGACGGGGCTATTGCTCACCGGTGCGCCGTTTGGATTTATGGCTCTGTTGGGCGTGTTGGCCTTGGGGGGTGAATTGATCAAAAATCAGATCGTCGTGCTGAGCAAAATCATCACTGAGATCGACAAAGGCAAGCCGCCGTATCAGGCGATTCTCGACGGCGGCACAAGCAAGGTGCGGCCCGTGTGCATGGTGATCATCACGACCGTACTCGGCATGATTCCGCTGCTTGTGGATCCGTTCTTTGGAGCGATGGCGGTCTGCATCATGTTCGGTTTGTCGTTTGCGGCGTTCTTGTCGTTGATCGTGACGCCGGTGTTGTACGCGATGTTCTACGACATTCAGGAACCCGTCACCGCGCCGGCGACCGGCAAACGCAAGGGATCAAAATAAGCCAAACAGGACGTGGCGATGAGTCAGGCGGACGCTTCCAAAAAGTCGGTGCTGCAAAAGCTGCTCGACTTTGTCGAGAAACTTGGCAATCAAGTGCCGCACCCGGCCGTGCTGTTTTTGTTTTTGATCGTAGCGGTGATGCTCGCATCGCTCGTTCTGCAGCGCATGGGCGTAAGCGCCACCTATCAACGGATCAACATCGAAACCCACGAAGCCGAAGAAGTCACCACGGCGGTCCGCAGCTTACTTTCTGCCGACGGCGTGCGATTTATCTTTACCTCGGTGGTCCCCAACTTCATCAACTTCGGGCCCGTGGGAATCATCGTGGTCGCGATGATCGGCATCGGGCTGGCCGAACGCTCGGGATTAATTCAAGCGTTAATTCGTTTGATCGTGGCCAAGGCTCCGCGCAGCACGTTGACCGCGATTGTGATTACGCTCGGTGTGATTTCCAGCATCGCCAGTGATGCGGGCTACTTGGTTTTGATTCCGCTGGGCGCTGCTGCATTTCATAGCTTGGGGCGTCATCCGCTCGCCGGGCTTGCCGCGGCGTTCTCGGGGGTGGCCGCGGCCTTTGGGGCGAATTTTCTCGTGAAGCCAATCGACGGCATTTTGGCCGAGATGACCAACGACGCCATTCACATTGTCGACCCGGCAAAATCGATCGACATCATGGCGAATTTTTATTTCGGCGTAGCGTCGAGCGTGTTGCTGATCGTCGTCTGCACATGGATCACCAGCAAAATTGTTGAGCCCAGACTGGGGACCTACGAAGGGGAGCAACCGGAAGAGGGAACGGGCGGTCTCTCTGCGGCAGAATCGCGTGGGTTACTTTTTTCGTTCGTGGCGTTCATGGGCTTGGCGGTGTTCTTTGGTTTCCTGACATTGCCGGCAGGCGCGCCGCTGCGGAATCCTGAGACGGACGAAATCATCGGCGACTCGCCGTTTATGAGCAGCCTTGTTTTTTTGTTGATGCTCACGTTTTTGGTGATGGGGCTCGCCTATGGTTATGGCGCGAAAACGATTCGCTCCGCCGATGATGCAATTGACGCGATCACCAAAACGCTCGCCGACTTGGGGGGCTTGCTGTTTCTATTCTTTGTGATCAGTCAGTTCGTGGCCTATTTCAACTTCAGCAACATGGGAACGATTCTGGCGGTGAGGCTTGCCGATTCCCTCAAGGAAGCGGACCTGAGTAGCTACACGCTGCTGCTGGCGTTTCTAGTGATCGGATTGTTGATGAGCATTCCTGTGCCCAACATCTTGCCGAAGTGGGCGATCCTGGCGCCGGTGTTCGTGCCGTTGTTTTTGAAGCTGGGAGTGGATCCCGACGTTGTGCTGGCGGCCTACCGCGTGAGCGATTCGCCGCCGAATGTGATCAACCCATTGCTGCCGCACTTCGCGCTGGTCGTGGGATTCGCGCAGCGATGGCAAAAAGACGCAGGCATCGGCACGGTCGTGGCCATGATGTTGCCCTACGCCGCCGCGACGTTTGTCGCTTGGACGGTTCTGTTCTTCATCTGGTATATGCTGGGAATTCCGTTTGGTCCTCAATAACTGCGCTGTGAGTCATCCATGACCGAACCCGCGCCAAACGCCGATGCCAATAGCGTCCTGGAATTTATGTTCCGCTTGGGGCAAGCCTATTTGGCCTGCGGCGAACAAACGGCCAAGGTCGAGCTCAGTTTGCGCCGCATGGCTTCGGCCTACGGCATGCGCAAGTCGCGGGTTGTTGTGTTTCCCACGGCGATCTTCATCAGTTTGCACGATGGCAACCAAGAGCGCGTCACATTGGCCGAAGGTCCAACGCAAAACTTGCGACTCGATCAAATCGGCGACATTTATCAACTGGGTGGTCTTGCCGAGCAAGGGAAAATAGCACCCCAGCTGGGCCAAGAACAACTCTCCGCCATTTTGCGCAAGAGCTCGCCCCATGCAAAAGCCACGATCGTGCTGGGGCATACGATTCTGGCCGTGGGGCTGGCGATGGTGCTGGCCCCCTATTTCGCGAACCTGCTTGCCGCGGCTGTTCTCGGCACGATCATCGGCGTGCTGAAAGTTCTGAACCGCGATCAACCCGTGTTGGAAGTGCCGCTTCCCGTGGTGGCGGCGACGATCGTTTCGTCGCTGGTGTTTCTTGGCGTCAAACAAGGGATCGCGGTCGATCCGCTGCACGCGCTCGTTCCGCCGTTAGTGACTTTTTTACCAGGCGCAATGCTCACCCTGGGGATGGTCGAGTTGGCGTACGGTGATATGGTCAGCGGCTCGAGCCGACTGATCACCGGTTTGATCGAGCTCGTATTGCTCTGCTTCGGACTCGTCGCCGGGGCGATGCTGGTGGGTTACACGCCCGAGAATCTTGTGGATATGCACAGCGAGATCCGCTTTGGTCCGCTTGCGAATCTCGCCCCGTGGGCAGGTGTGCTCGTGTTCGGCGTGGGAGTGTATCTGCACTTCTCGGCCCCTGCGAACTCACTCGGTTGGATGCTGTTTGTGCTGGTGATCGCCTATGGAGCGCAACAACTCGCGGCGCTCCATTTTAGCAAAGCCGTGAGCGGTTTTTTTGGGATGTTGATTGCCACGCCGCTGGGCTATCTGATTCAACTCCGATTCAACGGCCCCCCCGCGATGGTCACGTTTCTCCCCACGTTCTGGATGCTCGTGCCCGGTGCGCTGGGGCTGATGAGCATCAAGCACATGCTGAGCGACCGCGAAGCGGGAATCGATGGCATGATCACTACGGTATTTGTCTTTGCCTCGATCGCGCTGGGCACGCTGATGGGCGCATCGCTTTACAAGTCCCTTTCCGAGCGGTTTGGAACCTGGCAGATGCAGATCGGCCGCGTGGGACGATTCTTTCGCCCCGGCAAAAAATAAGTTCGCACAAGCGCCGATCAGTTTTCCGTCGCGGTGGGTTCACCAGCCCCTTGGACGATGATCTCGGCCTCGGGTTCGGTCAGCACCCCATCGAGCAGCGCCACATCGAGCGCGGCTTTGAGTTGCGGGTCGCTCTGGGCGAGCGCCTGCACGCGCTCTTGCAACTCGCGATTGGCTTCCTTGGTGATGATCGCTTGCCACAACGGCCAAGCCATAAAGGAAAACATCGCCACGAGGGCCATGGTGAGCGCAAATTTCTTCGTTTCGCTTCGCAAAGTTGAGATTCTCCCCAATGAACGCTTCGGGATGCGTTCGAAATTTGATTTTGCTCAACCACTGGCTTGCGCCAGTGGCTATTGCAAATGATGATGGAACACGTTGTCCTTACACGGTGCCTTGAGCGGCGGCCAAAGCCTCGCGGAGCTTGCCTTCGTCTTCGTGCGACAAATTGGATTGAATCACCGTGCCGCCGAATTGCTTGAGCTCGTCCAGCACCTTGTCGGCGGTCATTTGACGGATCAACACGCACAGCGCGGCCGTGCCCGGCTTGAGCGTCTCGGCCATGCTTTTCATCACCTTGTCGTCGATGCCGACGTCGCTGAGCGCGCCGGAGATCGCCCCCGCGCTGGCGCCCACGGCCAATCCGAACAGCGGATTCAAGAACAACATCCCAACGAGCGTGCCCCAGAAACCTCCCCCAGCCGCACCTGCTGCCGTGAGGTTGTACATCTGCCGCAGCTTGACTTTGCCGTTCTCCTCGCGAACTGCGACCACGGCATCGGCCAAATCAATGAGATAATCTTTTTGCATTTTCAGCAACGCGATGCGAACCTCTTCCGCCTTAATTTCGCTTTCGTAGCCAATCACAATTAATGTTGCCATGTTGATGCTCCTCATCTGCAATAGGTAGGGTTCTTCGATTTCGCTTGCCGCATCTTAACAGATGCTCATTAAGCTTCCAGGGTCGCTAGCGCCACGGCCAAACGGCAGCCTTGCGCGAATTCCGGCAAGTCGACGTATTCTTTGATCGTGTGGATCTCGTACTGGCCCGCGCCGATCGTGACGGTCGGCACGCCGTGCTTATCGAGCCAATTCGCGTCCAAACCGCCGTTGGAAAAAACGGTTGTCGGCTTGAGGCCAATCGCTTCGACGGCCCGCTTGGCATGTTTCACGGCGGGGGAATCATCGGCCAAGTTGAACGGCGGATAGGATTTCACGGCCGTGAATTTCACCTCCGCCGTTTCGCCGTCGACGTCTTTCACTTCGGCCTGCGCCTTTTCGAAGACCTGGCGATAGGCGTCGGCAATCGTCGCCGCGAACGCCGCATCGGAGCTGCGGGCTTCGCCTTTGATATGCACGTAGTCGGTCACGACGTTCGTGGCATCCCCGGCAGGCTTGTTGTTCTTGCCGCCGAATACCCCGGGATTGCTTGTTCCTTTGCCCTCGGGCTTGACCACTTTGCCGAACCAACCCGAGCGATGGGCTTCGGTGAGCGCGATCGAAGCGACCAGCGTTGCCGAAATGCCTTTTTCGGGGGCAACACCAGCGTGCGAGGCTTTGCCTTTGATCTCGACGTCCCAATTCTGTTGGCCCACCGCGCCGGTGATCAAGTCCGATGCGAGTTTGCTATCGACATTGAAACACATGACGGCCCCTTCGAGATCTTTGGGGTCCAGTTCGCGGGCACCATGCAGGCCACTTTCTTCACGGACGGTGAATAGTAGCGTAATCGGTGGATGCGGCAGTTTATTCTTGTAAAGCGTCTCGACCAAACTCACGAGCACGGCACAGCCGGTGCGATTGTCGCCCCCCAGTGCGGTCGTTCCGTCGGTGACGATACGGTCCCCTTCGCGTTTAGGTTTCGCGCCGGCACACAAGGGCACGGTATCCAAATGCGTCGAGAACAATAGTCGCGGCCCCGGGCGCGTGCCCGGCAAGCTGACGATGAGATTCCCCGTTTCGGTCGGCAAGGGAATGCGTTCGTTCACGGTATCGAAGCGAATCGCCGACGCGGGAACACCCACTTTTTTCAAAGCGTCGGACACCGCTTCGGCAATCGCCTTCTCTTGGCCGGTGACACCTTCGACCCGCAAGAATCGCATGAGATGATCTTCCGCCGCCTTCACGTCGAGGGGAATTGAGTTCGCCATGATTGTTTACCTCAAATGAATGGAAAATTTTTACAGACCCCAAGGAAGTCCCATGACTTGCCAGGCGACAAACAGTGCGGTCCAGAGCAGGAACATCCACACGACGTACGGCAACATCAGCGCGACCAACGTGCCGACGCCAGCATTCTTGTCATATTTTTGGCAGAATGTCACCACGAGCGCAAAATACGCATTGAGGGGCGTGATCGTATTGATTGGCGAATCGCCGATGCGATACGCGGCCAGCACCGCTTCGGGATCGACGTCGAGCTTCACCAGCAGCGGCACGAAAATCGGCGCGAAGATGGCCCACTTGGCGATGGCCCCCGTGATGAGCAAATCGAGAATCGCCACGACCACGATAAAGCCGATCAGCAGCCACAGCGGGCCGATGTTAGCGTCTTGCAGAACGCTGGCCATCTTCACGGCGAGGATTGTCCCCATGTTGGTGTAATTAAAGTACGCGATGAACTGGCTGATGATGAGCAACAAGAAAATCAATCCGCCAAGATTCGAAATCGCTTTCTCCATCGCTTTGATCACGGCGGTGGAGCTATTCATGGTTTTGGCCCCCCAGCCGTAGGCGATGCCGGTCACCATAAAAAGCACCATGATCACGGCGATCAGTCCGTTCATGAAGGGCGAGTTGCCAATGATCGAACCGGTTTCCGGGTCACGCAGCGGTGCGCCGGGTGGCAAGGTCAGTAAGCCAAAGAAGACCAACACACCGACCAAGGCCCAGCCGGCGTAACGCAGGCCACGGGATTCGTCGGCCGAGAGGCCTTCGCTTTTTTCATCCTTCTTCGCGGACTGGTACTTACCCAAGCGAGGTTCGATTACTTTTTCGGTAATCAGCGCAATCAGCACGGTGAGAAACAACACCGACACGATGGAAAACCAGAGATTGGCCGTGAGGCCGATCGTGAGGTCGGGGTTCACCAATTGAATCGCATCGTTAGTGAACTCGGTGAGAATCGCGTCGAGCGGTTTGATGAGCATGTTGACCGTAAAGGCCCCCGCGACGGCGGCAAAGCCCGCGGCAAGTCCGGCGAGCGGGTGGCGACCGACGCTCAAAAACGCCGTTCCCGCAAGGGGAATCAACACCAAATAACCCGCGTCGGCGGCAATGCTGGAAAGAATGCCCACAAGCACCAAAAAATAAGTGAGGGCTCCCTTGGGCGACACGATCACGAGCTTGCGAATCAACGCGTTCACAAGGCCCGACTCTTCAGCCACACCGACGCCGACCATCGCCACGATGATCAAACCGACGGCCGTGAAACTCATGAAGCTGGGAATGAGCGTCGTATAGATGAAGCGCATGCCGTCGAAGGTCAACAAGCTCCGCACACTCGTCGTGGTGGTTTCGACTTCATACGACGTGGGAAGTTCCACACCGTAGGCCACGTCGGTGCCGAGTTGGTACGTGTCGTAGGGATTGGCTTGTTTGATCGTTTCGTATTCCGTGGGGACGATCACTTCGTGGGTCTCCCCGGCCCCCGCGAGATACAACACGTGTGAGAGCACGATCACCAGCGCGATCAAAATCAAAAAGATGATCGCCGGGTGAGGGACTTTATTCCCGACGCGCTCGACAACATCCAGCAGTTTCTGAACAGTGGACTTGGAAGCTTCTTTCGTGGCCATTTGTGGTCCTTTCGGGAATAAACAACCAGCCGGGAATTAAAACGGTAGTAGCCATGGTACCATCGCGACACTCACCACCAACACAACCAAGCTAAAGGGGACACCTACTTTGACGAAATCGCCAAACGTGTAGTTGCCCGGCGTGACCACCAACGTGTTCACGGGTGACGAAACCGGAGTCATGAACGCGGTCGACGCGGCCAGGGCCACGATCATCGCAAACGGGTAGGGCGAGGCATTGAAGTCCCCAGCAATCGCCAGTGCCACGGGGGCCATCAACACGGCAGTCGCCGTATTGGAAATGAACATCCCCAAAATCGCCGTGATCGCAAACAAGGTGGCGAGCACAACTCGTGGACCGGCATTGCCAATCACATTCATCAATCCATCCGCGGCCATTTCGACACCGCCGGTCCGTTCGAGTGCGAGCGAAAAGGGCAACATGCCGACGATCAGCACCAACGTCTTCCAATCGATCGCGCGGTAGGCACTGTTGAGATCGATGCAGCCGAGGGCCCCCATCAACAAGCAGCCAATCAACGCGGCTTGCACGTTGGGGACCACACCACTGACCATCAGCACGATCACCAACAACAGACAAAATACAGCCTGCGCCATCCTGCCGGGGACCGGCAAAACTTCATCAAGTTCCACGGGCGTGTTGTAGACCACCACGTCGCGGCCCACTCCCGAGAGATTGCGAATCGCTGTCCAGGGACCTATCACCAAGAGCGTATCACCGATTTTCAGTTTTTCTTCGCGCAAACCCACTTCATAGGTATCCTGCCCACGGCGCAGACCGATCACGGTCAGGCGATACTTGCGGCGAAAGTCGATCTCGATCAACGTTTTGTCGATCAACTCCGAGTTCGCCGGCAGGATCACTTCGGCCATGCCGATTTCTTGCGAACGATCGGTGAAGTAACCGCCCGTCATGGGGAGTTCGGTGAGGCCGTAGCGCTGCCGGAGTTCTTCGAGCCGCGCGTTTTCTGCAAACAGATCGACGAACAAAATATCGCCGACGCGAATTTCGGTGCTGGGGCTGGGTTGAATCAAAGAGCCGTGCCGCTCGATGGCAACCAAATTCGCCCCCGAGTTGTCGCGCATCCGGGCGTCGGCCACCGATTTTCCCACCAAGGGTGAGCTTTCGAGCACGCGGACCCGATGCTCGCGGTTGGCAAGTTTGTATTCTTGCACCCAATCAAGCAGCGTTGTCCGCCGCGAGAGACTCTCATCACCCACCTGGCCCGTGCTCAGCCAACGCCGCGCGAACAGCATGTAGCCAATCCCTAAAGCCAGAATCGGCATGCCGAACGGAGTGAAGCTAAAAAATTGAAAACCCTCGGCCCCATGCCGCGTAAGTTCGCTGTTGACCACCAAGTTGGGGGCAGTCGCCACGAGCGTCATCATGCCACTGATCAATGCGGCGGAACTCAGCGGCATCATCAATTGGCTCGGCGCCGTGCCGGTGCTTTGAGCGATTCGTAACGCCACGGGAATAAAGATCGCCGTCACGGCCGTGGAGCTCATCATCGAGCCCAAGCCGCAGACCACGAGCATCAACAGCACGAGTAACTTTGTTTCGCTGCTACCCGCTTTGGCGGTCAGCCAATCGCCCAGATAACGCGCGACGCCCGTGCGGACCAAGCCATCACCAATCACAAACAGCGCGGCAATCAGCACGATGTTCGGATCACTAAATCCTGTGAGCGCTTCGCCCATGCTGAGCACACCCGTGAAAGGCAATGCCGTCAACATAATCAACGCGACGGCATCCATGCGGGGCTTGTTGATCGCGAACATGATGATCGCGGTCACGAGCAACAACAACACAACGACGAGCTCAAAACTCATGTGTTCCAAACAATTGAAGAGTTCGTGGCGAAATAGTGCAGTGTTGGCCGTTCCGTCGCCAAACACACGATCATTTATAATCTGGCTGTTTGGTGACCACCAGTGGAAAGGTGATTGATTCCCCGTGAAAAGCTGTGATTTTCACACACTTAGAAGTTGTATTGCAGCAGTGCGTCGATGCGGTTGGCGTCGGCGGATTGGCCGTTGAAATTCACGCGCTCGCCCCACAGATATTCGATGCCACACGACAACCGTGGAATGGGGAGCCACCACAAACTGGTGGCCAGATAGGTGCCCGATTCATAAGTCGTACCCGGCTGGCCGATGTTGTCGTCGGCGTGGGCTTGCGAGTAGGTCGTGTTGCACAGCCAACTTGCGTTGAACCAATGTTCGTAACTCGCGTTCCAACCCAGTGCATCAACCAATTCAAATTCTCCGGTGATCGGGTTCACTTGCCCGTCGAGCCCTTGGCCGACGAGGTCTTGCACATAACGGCCGATGCCCGGGCCCCATGTGCATTGCATCAACATCCGGCTCCGCGTAAGTCCCGAAGGATCGGGATCGTGGACGGGATCGGTACACATCAACATGGCCCACGGATGAATGACCGCGCTGCCGCTGACGCCCACCCCGGTTTCGGTTTCCGTTTCTCCGCCGGTGGGTCGATAACCGATCGAACGCAACAACGAAGAGACTTGCAAATGCCCCCGCGTGGCTTCAAATCTCAAGTGCGTGCTGAAGTCAGGGACTTCTTGCACCGCCGTCCCCAAACCGTTGGTCGTAATATCCGAGAAGGGGCGTTCCATCGCGGTGGCCCAATACAAACGGTCGGCAAGCGGCAACGTCATCCGCAGCGATGGCTGCCGTTGGTTGATCCACCCGTTGGGGCCATTGAAATCAACCAGGCTCGGCCAGTTCTGGGCGTCCATGAACGCGGAGTTTTGTTGCCCGAAGCGAAAGATACCGAAGTCGACAAAGGCATGACGCAAACGAAACGGATTGCCGCCGCCACCTGCCGCTTGAGCGGGGCCGTTGAAGAAGTCCCCTTCGATAAGCGTGTGGACGTTCCAATCGCGGAAGGTTGTCGGCGTCCACGATTCGATCCCAAAGCGGCTCATCCGCGCACTCACGTTGAAATTGCGGCCTTCTTCCTGCGGCACGGGAATCGTGTTCGGCACAAAGGCGTCGGTGCTGCCCATGGGATTGAAGTCGCCCAAGGCCATCAACCGCGCGAAGCCACGGAAGCGGAATGAGGTGGTTGATCCCGGCACGAGGAACGAACCGGGGAACATCCCTTGCGTCACATAGTTGCCAGATCCTGTGCTGACGCGAACCGGCGTGGTGATCCGTGAAAATTCCGGCACTCCCGGCGCGTCTTGATAATCGCGAGGTTCGTAACCCCCAGGAGCGTAGTCGGGCAGGGCCCGCGCGCCGATGTCGGGCGTGTTGTAATACGCGGGATTGAAATAGTAGCTCGGAAATTGCGGAGCCGTGCGGCGATAAGTATCGTAATCGCGATACGCATCCGGCGCGTTCTGAATCAGGCCGGGGTCGTCCTCGAGCGCGTATTCCAGCGGTTGTTGCATCGCCACTTGCAGCGGTGCTTCTTCCAGATTGTCGATTGGCTCTTCTTCAACAGGTGGCAGTTCCAGTTGCGCGACCGCCAATGGCGCGTACATAACGACGAACAACATCGTCGTGAGAGACGCTAACCAGCCGTGTACGCCACTAAAAGCCATCGGAGAAACCGCCACAACGAAAAGAGTTCGCCGCGAAAGACGACGGAACACTCTACTTAATCGGCAAGGCTTTCCACCAACACCAGAAATTGTGGTTGAAGCGTCACTAAGAAGAGGTGCCAGCAGGAGTTGTGATAGCAAATGCCTTTTACAACTCCCCCTAGCCCCTCCCGCAAGGGAGGGGGGATCAGCCAAGTTTCAAAATTTAACTGTACGTTTTGAAATACAAAGACGGCCTTAATGTTACTGCTGTTATATAGAAGCCACCGGCTGAACACGGTTGTTCGGCGAACAATAAGCCACCATACATGTCTTGTGGGCAATCACCTTGTCTGCTCGCGGTTCGCCATGAGCTGAATCACTACCAACCACGCGAATCACCGCAGGCCATTCTTCGCAGTATTCGTCGGTCATTTTCAGAGCGATCAAAGATCCGCCAATTTCTCTCGTCGGCACGAGAGATGCTTCTTAAGTTTTGCTCATTCATTGTCGCGGCTGAGCGAATGCTCGAAAAACAAGAGAATCTGTCCAAGCTGCGTGGTGTTTCCCAGACCCGTGTTTCAGAGGGAGAACGATCATGAGAGTAGTTAGGTATTCAGCCTTGGTGTTGGGGCTCGTTTGTTGCAATTTGGCGATGGCCCAAACCCAAGTCGACATCGATGCCGATGTCAATCGCGGTGAGCGAGTTGAAGACCGCCGAGGTCAACTCGGCGAAAATCGCGACCAACGGCAAGACAATCGCCAAGATCGCCGTGCGAACCGCGAAGGCGTGGTGGATCGCGTTGGTGATGCGATTGAAAACAATACAGCGAGCAACAATGCCAATCTCGATCAATTCATCGCGACTTGCCTGTTGATTGGCAATCAAGAAGAAGTCGCGATGGCTCAAGAAGCCGTTGATCGGGCCGAGAACAAGCAGGTCAAGGAATTCGCTCAAAAGTTAGTCGATGATCATCAAAAGGCGATTCAAAAGCTGCAGCAACATGCCAATCAAAGCATGGGCTTAAACGTGAACGGCGATGCGACCGCAGATCGTTCATCAGAGGGAGATAAGTATGTCTCAACTGATTCGGCAACAGCTCAGCGTTATACTGCGAACAAAGTTGACATCAACAGTAGCAACATGGCCGGCAGTGGTGCGCTCAATCAAGTTCTGCAAATGAATCGCCAGGCGGCTCAAGAATGCTTGTCGATGACCAAGTCGATGATGCAAGAAAAGCAAGGCGCGGAATTTGACAAGGCGTTTGCCGGCAGCCAAATCGGTGCTCATGTGGGAATGCTTGCCAAGCTGAAAGCCAGCCAGCAACATGCTTCGCCGGAGCTTGCTTCGATCATCAAAGAATCCGAGCAATCGGTGCAGCAACACTTGGATCATGCCAAGCAGTTGTGCCAGGAACTCGAATCGCAACAAGCGAGCAATCGCTAATTGTTGACGAATTCTCGATAGAGCCACCGTGTTCTTTAAAGCACGGTGGCTTTTTTATGCGCGTTCAAAGCTATTCAATCGCGATCGTGCGGAAGTTATCGAAGTTAAACTGCCCAAACGCGAACTGCGGGAACAAGCTGTATAAACCGCGCGTGAAATATTGGTGTATGAACTCGTCGGTCGCCTGAATTTGTGTCTTAGGCACGACCACGATATCGGAATCATTCAGCCAGATTTCGTCCGCTGGGGCAGGGCGGCGTCCGTAGAGTGCGCCCTTGATGTCGAGCATCGTCGCCATGAGCCGCCAATCGTCACCTCGGCGAAACACGACCACCTGACGCAAGTTGGCGCCGGGATGCCAACCACCAGCCATCGCGAGGGCTCCCATCAAAGTCGTGGGACCGGTGAGCGTGTATTGCCCCGGTTTGACGACTTCACCCAGAACATACACATAGCGCGGGGCCCGCTGATCGAGCACCGGCGTGACGTCGACGCCGGGAATCGTCGCATTATATCGGGCATCGATTTCGTCGCTCAATTCTTCGAGCGTCAGCCCTTGGGCACACAAGGCACCAATGCCGGGCATATAAACCTTGCCCGCGGGGGTGACCGTCAACTTGAGATTGATACCACCCACGCCTTGCCGCGCGTCGACCGAAGCAATCAAATCTTGCAATCGCGTGTTGACTTTGATCGGAGTGACCGTGATCGCGGGGACCTTGTAATACTTTTTGTAAAGCTCTTCCAGATGCTCGCGAAGACCATCAACAGTCATCCGTGCCGCGCGGACTTGCCCCAACAACGGGAGCGTAATCGTGCCGTCGGGTTGAACTTCAAGTTCACGGAAAATGCGATCCCCGGAACCGGAGTTGTCGCTCGCGCTCGCCGAGGGGGCAGTATCGCCAGTGAGCGATTCCACGCGGACGACGTCGCCGACTTGCAGTTCGTAGGGCGTCGATGTTTCTTCACGAGTCAGACGAAACACAAACGCGATCTGATCGTCCACCCGCAGCCTATACTCGGGCACATGGGGTGTGCGGGCATGTCCGACGTATTCCCCCTGGGCGTAGGATTGCCAATCGACGCTGTGCGTGCGGGCTTTCCAACCGACTTCGCCCTGTCCGACTCCCGCTGTGCTGTCGACCGACCAAATCGGAAAGGGTGCCGCGGGGTTCACGCATTCCTGCGCATGCACAAACGTCGCGCTCAGTAGCACGACAAGCGTCAGCCAAACTTCGCAACGAATCATTCGTGGAAAATTCATGGTGTGTGTCTTAACGCCAAACGGTCGTGGGGGCGGCCTGCGCGGGAGCAGCAGCCCGGTTGGCCACTTGCGGAGCGGGTGTCGTAAACGTATTCATCTGATCGCGGGAAAATTCTTGTTGCGAAACCCAATTCACATTCTGCCGTGGGCCGCGTCCTTGCTGGGCCAGCAATTGCGACTTCGTGCGGCTCGACTGAGCGTCCTGAGGCCGTCCCATCTCCTCCTGCACGCGGGCCAGATTGCGATAGACCACCGCGTTGGGTTGCTCGGCGGCGACCTGCGAAAGCAAATGCTGTGCTTCCGGGAAGTGACCTGTCTCGGCGAGCAGCACGCCGAGTTCGTGGGCGGCCAGATAATTTTCGTTGTGTGCGAGTAATGCCGCCTGTTGGAAGGCGACAGCCCGCCGCGTGGCGTGTGGGTGATGCTCGGCTTCGGTGGCACCAAGTTGGCTGTTGAGTTTCCCCAGCGAGTACAACGCCATCGAACCCGCGGGTTCGCCAGCAACGGCAACCGCTAATTTGATTTGGGCATAACGGTTATAGCGTTTCATCATTTGAGTGGGCAGAATTTTCGCGAGGTCGAGTTCCCGTGCGAGGGGCGTCCGATGCGCGGCACAAACGATGTCGAGCCTCATCTCGGCTTCAAGTTGCGAACCACTGGGAGCAAAGTCTTCCGCTTCATCCAAAGCTCGCAGTCCTGCCGCCAAACTTTCGGAGCGCGAACGGGTCGATTCGCGGGCATCCTTGGCTTGCGAAATCAACCGTAGCACTTCGATCAACTGCTTGCGGGCAGCGTAAGCGGCACCACGTTGATTCAATTTGTAAGCCGCGGCAATTTTCTCGCGGCATTCTTGATCAAGCTTGGCATCGGTCAGCACGCCGGTGGTCGCGGTCAAGGTTTCGTGCTCGATCACGTTGAGCAGATGCCGTTCTTCGCGCGAGAGTTCGTTGTAAGCAGGGACTTCAATCGCACGAACGCGCGGCTTGGTTTCGGGAGCAACTTCGGGCTCGGGCATGGGAACATCCAAGCCGGCAAACTCATCGGGCGAGCTGAAGCCTTCGGTGGTCGATTCTGCTTCCGGCAAATCTTCCTCGGCTCGATTGACCTCGCCCAGGGTTTGCACGGTCGGCGAAGACTCAAATTCTCGTTCTGTTTCCGCAACACTCGGCAGGCAAATGAGCCGGGTATCGTCCGAGAATTGCCAATAGGGGGACTTCTCAGCAGTTGCGGGTTCGGTTGTGTTGGCGACTTGTTCGACATGCGGCGCGGGCAAAGAATCGGCTTCGACAGCGACTGACCAGACTTGGTTCGTCTGCGAGACATCCCCCGACCATTCCAAATACAGCCGCTCCATTTCCACGGGATCGGTCTTGTTGCAGCCGGACAAAAGCAGCGCGCAACCGACCCACAGGTGCAGAGCACACGTGAAACGTTGCAGTCGATGGCGACGGCGGCGCAGCGAACGATGACGGGGCATCAGTTCAACCTTCCCTGGATGAACGATTGCGGTGGGCAGTACTTCCCCGGCGGGTCGTACTTCGTGATTTTGATTCGACCACCGCGGACGGGTCGAATCAGCAAAACCCCTACCATCGGACTTGAGTCGTTCGGCGTACCCGCTACAAACGGTACAGACTGACCGTTCTAATTGCTAGCAGCGGAATAATCGGCAGAGTTTATCTGCCGCAAGCGGCTTTAGAACATCCGCAACTGAAACCGCCCCGTGACCGGATGGGCGTTGAAACCCGCCGCTTGGAGATGCCCCACGAATTCGGCGGGGCCATGCGTGCAATAGATTTCACTCGCCCCGACGCGTTCCGCCGTTTCCAGCAGTTGGTCAAAGTCGGCGTGATCCGACAAGGGGAGCGCATAGTCCACGCCGTAGCGGTACTTCGCCCCCGCATCCATGGCCCAACCGCTGACCAAAAAACTGACGGGATGCTGAATCCCTGTCAGGCGAAAATTTTTCATGCCGCGCGGAAGCGTCACCACGGCGTGATCGGGTTTCAGTTTGCCGTTGAAGACCGACACCTCGCCCAGATCCATACCGCATTTCTTGTAAACCTGACTCACCGCGAAGATATCGGGATGCTGCTGCACGGGAATCCCCGCAAGCGTGAGGATCTTGGTCACTTCCTGCGACTTGCCCAAGGCATAGGCGTGAATCACCGGCGTGCGGCCTTCGCCGAGGACCTTACGAACAAGCTCGATCAATTCGGCAACGACATCTTCGCGCGGCGGGATGCGATACTTCGGTTTGCCAAACGTGCATTCCATCACCAGGATGTCGGCTGGGGGGAGTTCCGCTTCTTCGCAAGTCGCCGACGGACCCAGTTTGAAATCGCCGGTGAAGAGCAAGCGCTTGTCGCCGTCGTCGGCGAGCAACATGGCTGAACCCAAGCAATGCCCCGCGGGATAGGTCGTCAGCGTGAACGGACCGAAGGGCACAGGTTGGCGATGGGGCAGGTCGGTTGTACGGCGCAATCCCAAGCGGTGCTGATAGAGCTTCGAGGTGGCCGACGTGCAGAGGGCCACCTCATGCCGCGCGATGTGGTCGGCATGGGCATGCGAAACGAAGCCGACCTTCTGCCGTCGCGTAACGTCGAGCGCGAGCCCCGCTTGAGTGAGAAACAGACCCTGATCCCAGTGAAACATGTGCGATATTATAGCGGAATCTGTTCCAGGGGCGACGAAGAACGCCACTTCATGCTGGCTTGGCGGCCCACATCTCGATTTCCACCAGAAAACCTGGATACAACACGCAGCCGATCGTCGTGCGCACCGGTTTGGGATCCGGCATGAGCGCAACGTACACGTCGTTGAATCGCGACCAATCTTGCATGTCGGCCAGAAACACGCTCACTTTGAACACGTCGTTGAAATCGCAACCCGCCGTGGCCAACTGAAGGCGGCAATTTTCCAACGTCGCGCGCGTTTGTTCCTCGATGGTCTCACCAACAACGTTGCCCTCTAAATCCACGGCGACCTGACCGGAGATGACGACCAGCGTATTGGCACGCACTTCGAGGACGGGCGAATACGGGCCAGCGGTGGCATCCTGCACGGCACCAGCGGGAACTTTTTTATTCATGAAATTCTCTACGTTTCAATTCTTTGATGCCCTGGCTATTGATCGCCTCCGCGCGCGGGAACGACCACCTCGGTGAACGTCAGTCGTGCGATCCGCGCCATAGTCGTGCCTAAAGGAATTAGCGAAAGTCATTCTGGGCTTTTCCGCAAAGCCCTGGTGATGATTATGGCATAAGGGAGCGGGCAACGGAATTCGGAATGAGGACTTTGTTCAACTGCCATGCAAACGGGGCTGGGAATCATTCCCAATACCGCTCAACACCTTATCCCAAGCCCTAGTATCTGTTCGTGAAATAGTCAGGCCGTCATCTAGCGGGCAATCCAAAGGCTAATGGTATTGCTCCAGATTTTAATGCCGGTTTAGAATTCCGACATACTTTGCGACACGGAGCGTTACTAATGAGACTGGTTTATTCGTTACTGTTGGTTCTTGTCTTAGCGGCTGTTAGCGATGCGAAGCCGATCACATTCATTTTTGAGGGGCAAACATCCGGATATTCCGATATTTTCGAGGCAGATTTTTCATCGTTTGTGGTGACGGCTAAAGGTGATACTTTAGATCGGATTGTGAATAACTCCGGTCAAAAACTGTATTCGTCCTTGATTGCGAAGACCGCGTCAGTTGAACTTACGGGGCTTGGCACTGTTATACTTGACAATCCGTTTTGGCCCGACAAGCTTCAAGTTTACGGCGCAGGCATCGCACAATCGGGCCCATATCTCATAGCGTTTGCCCCGGGCAGCCATATGTTGGCTATTGCCCCGTTGCAAAATTGGGATTGGAATTCTTCTGTCGGGCCGATCAGCTTAACCGGCATGACGGACGGTTGGGTGGATTGGATGGGCAGCTTTGTGTACGGTAGCTTTCCTCTCACTTTCACCGCTATTGTCACACCCGAGCCAAGTTCAATTTGTCTTTGCATCGGCTCGATTGTGCTGTTAGGTATCCGGCGACTTGGATAATCGTCATGGTTCTCAGACGACTCTGAAAACAAGAATGACTCTTATTGAGCTTGTCGCCGTTCTAATGCTGTTATGCTTTGGAATAGCGTGCGGCATTTGCGGCAATACGATGTGGGGATTCTGGATTGGAATACTTTTTGGCATTTTGTGTGTTATCCTTGCCGCCACAACACTACAACTAGTTGCTAACTTTGCATCCTTTCTTCATCAAAGAAAACTTTCGAGAATTATTCATTGCAATTGTAAGACACGCCGCCCTGATGAATATCAATGGTCATATGACAAAGAACTAGAAAAGTCGATTGTGAAGTTTAAGTGTGGGCGGAAGTACTACCTTGCAAAGAGAGAATTGCGAGAGATTGAAAAGAATATTGACCAAAACTAAGTGGCCGTCGAAGAGAAACAATAGTTTATTCGCTTCGTCAGGATCACGAAGATTTTGCCAATCTATCTCTCGTGACGACATTGATGCTCAGCGTTTAATGCATCAAATGTTTGCGATCAAGCGTTTCTTGTATCTAAAATATCGCTAGCTTTCCAGAACTCTTTTCGGGCATAGTGCCTCATAGCTCCCGCGTCTTAACCTTGCCAAGGGCTTGCAACGCATCATCAGCCATGGCGTCGAGTCGCGCAGCGCGGGCATCGGCCTCGATTTGTTGATCCCAAGCTTCGCCATCGTACTCAGTAAACCACGCGCGAAACTGGGCCAGTTCGTCTGCAGAGAGTCCTGCAACAGCGTGTTCGAGTTCGTGGAGTGTCATAACGTAAGTTTAGTCCGGTTTGAGTTTGCTATCAAATAGGCGAATTCCCGGAGGGCGGTGGCCCTCCGGCTGAGTTTGTCCGCTAGCAGTGCCGGCATTTTCGTTGATTTGACAACGTTTTCTTGCAGCGACTCTGCCGGCTCTGCCGAAGATACCGACAACACTGTGTGGCATTACGCCGCGCTGTGGCCAATTTGAAAGGGGGGCTACCTTTCACGTTGGAACGTCGACCACCATGCGTGGCACGCTTGTCTTACTTCTGATGTGCGGAATGCTGCTCGCGCAGTCGGGTTGCAGCTTGGTGCTGCCCACGATTAGCGACGAGCCTGTGATCCGCAATCCGTTCCCACAACTGAGCGTTGTGGCGATAGCACCGTTCTTCAATCAAAGCGACGAACCGACTCTTGACGGTCGCGCGGTGGCGATGGCTTACTTCGCCGAGCTGCAAAAGACGCCCGGCTTTGAAGTCGTGCCGGTGAACGTCGTCGAAGAAGCGATCATCCTGCATCGCATCGATCTGGCTGGTCCTGGCGAAGCACGTCGACTGGCGCAGATCTTGGGCGTCGATGCCGTCATCATTGGATCGGTCACCGACTACACACCTTACTATCCGCCGCGGCTCGGCTTGCGCGTCGAATGGTACACAGCCAACCCCGGCTTCCACGAAATTCCTGCTGGCTATGGCTTGCCGTGGTACACGCCCGAGGAAGAGTTCATTCCCGATTCGCTCGTGTATGAAGCGAAGATGTCGCTGGCTCGCGCGCAAATGGAAGGGCAAGCCCCCGCTTGCGATCAAGTGATTCAACCGTTGCCGGCACCAGGCAAGTCGCCCACGCCAGCAACGCCACCGCAAAGCGATTCCGAAACGTACGAACTCGAATCGCGCGAAAGCTTGCTCGAAGAACATAGCAGTACCAGCACCTCGAATGAATTGCGACTCGTGCAAGCGATTGAAGAGCTCCCCCTGACGGCACCCACGCCCGCGGAACCAATGCCAGCCCAAGCCATGCCAGCGCAAGGAGCGCCAGCAGCGATGTGCGTCGGCAATTCTTCCGCAGCAGGCATGGAAGGACCATGCCTCACAAACGGACCAGGCGGAACAATCACCCCATACCCACTCACTTGGGAAGGCGGAGTGGGTTTTGCGCCACCACTGTCAGACTCAGAACGGCCCGCTTGCATGCCCAATAATGGGCCCGTGTTGATGCACACGCGAATCTATCGCGGGACCGATCGCGACCTCACCGAAGCATTAAAAGGCTATGTTTATCATAGAGACGATGCACGCTTCGGTGGCTGGGAGGCTTACTTACAACGCAGCGACGACTTCATCCGCTTCTGCTGTCACATGCATATCTCCGAAATGCTGTCAGCCCGCGGTGGGGCGCGAAAAACACGGGTGTTGTGGGCATGGCCTGAAAGCCGATAGAGGCGTAAGGAAACTGTTCTCGCCGGAATGAAGTTTCCACCGAGCCGGAGGCTCGGACCCCATTGCCCGAGTAGTGACCCCTATTCGAGTGAACCCCGCGTATGTCCCTGCTGCCATGGACCGGCACTATGGATGCAGAGCTTCCCCCCGCGCTGCCGCACGGAGAGCTGCAACTGTGAACGATGACGACATCAATGTGTTAGCCCTGGTCAAAGGCCAAGAGCGCTACATTTTTTTGTACGACGACTCGCAACGGGCCGAGGCTCTGCGTGTGCTTGGTCGGTACGCTTCGAATCCTGAACTGAGTTTCAGTTGGTACGACGCCGCCGTGCTGAGCCAAAAGATTCGTCAGATGACGCACGAAGCCAAGAGCGAAGCCAAACCCAAGAATCGGATCTCGCTGACGCAGCCGCTTGATTTTGAAGAGTAGCAGAAAGAGGTCAGCGGCCAGACGTCTGAGATCAGATTTCATGACTCCGACTTCTTATCCTGACCACCGACCTCTCGCCTCTGGCCTCTACAAAGATGCAACGCCAAATCGCTCAATTCTTGCGTCACTTGCAGATTGAACGGGGCGCATCGCATTACACGCTCAAGAGCTACCGCGAGGATCTCACCGCGTTCGCTGATTATTACAGCGAAGAGGATGGCAGCTGCCCCGAACCGGCCGCGATCACGCCGATGGAACTTCGCGGTTTCCTTTCGGCGATGCACGAAGCCGGCTACGCGAAAACTTCCATCGCGCGCAAGCTCGCGGCGCTGCGAAGCTTTTATCGCTTCGGCCAGCGCGACGGCTGGGCGAAGACCAATCCCGCCACGGCGCTGCGCAATCCCCGCAAGTCGCACAAGCTGCCGCATTTTCTTTCGACCGACGAAGTGGGCAAGTTGCTGAGCGCACCTCAAGGAAAGACCGCGATGGCGCTCCGCGATCGCGCGATCCTCGAAACGCTGTACTCAGGTGGGCTGCGTGTGAGCGAGCTCGTGGATCTCAACGACGGCGATCTCGACTTCGCGCAAGGGATCGTGAAAGTCCGCGGCAAAGGCCGCAAAGAGCGGCTCGCCCCACTGGGTTCGTTCGCGGCGAAAGCGCTCAAAGATTGGCTCGCGGAACGCACCTTAGCCAAGACGGAAAAGCAGGGCCGCGAAGCGCCCGTGTTTGTGAATCGCCTGGGAACGCGGCTCACCACGCGAAGTGTGGGCCGCATGTTAGAAAAGTATCTCGCGCAAGCAGGCCTCGATGGCCGCACGAGCCCGCACACCCTGCGGCATAGTTTTGCGACTCATCTCTTGGATCGCGGAGCCGACATTCGCAGCGTGCAAGAACTTTTGGGCCACAAGAGTTTGGTGACCACCCAAATCTACACGCACGTGAGCACCAACAATCTGCGTCTGGCCTACGAAAAGGCCCATCCGCGAGCGAAATAGCCGCTTGCGGCTTAGCTCAGAAGGCGGCAAGCCGCGCTCGTCTCCGACTCGCTTGCCTCGCGGCTAACTTTTTCTTGTAACACTTCGCGCGACTTCTCGCTTAGCACCGTAACTACAGCAACCTTTTTCGTCGGCGGCCGTGGTTTTGGGTGAGCAGGCAACTACCCGGCACTCGTTGTGTCGGCCACGTGCCGCCGGCGATCGTTTTTATAGCCGCGATGCGATGCATCGCCGGGGCACCGGCGATCAGGTCTGATCGCGGCTGCTTCATGCACGATCGTTAAAATCGGAACTCCCTGGCGCAACTTGGGCGTCGATTTTTTGACCGCTGCCTCTTCGTAACGTAGATATTTAGCGACAACCCATTGTGAAATCTCCCCACCGGTAATCGCCTGTTTCCGCCACTCCCCAGCGGCAGGTCGCCGTTTCACATGTTTCGCACCCGCGAAACGCATTGGTTGCACCAGACCACATTTGCATTTGCGCTGGAAATTTCTCGCGAAATTTCTGCCGCTTCACGCCGGGGAGTATCTCGCACCATGTCTCAAGGTTCCATGTTGTTGGTTGACGACGACCGTCACGTCCTCGAATCGATGGCCGATTGGCTTCGTAGCCAGAATCTCCAAGTCGAAACATCCACAGGTTATTCGGACGCCCTCGACAAGCTGCGCCGCAAGTCTTATGAATTGGCGCTCGTCGACGTTCGTCTGCAAGACGGCGATGGCTTTGATCTGCTCGAACAGATTCGCCGCGGCTTTCCTCAAACCAACGTCGTGCTGATGACTGGCTACGGCGACGGCGATTCCGCGGTCGAAGCGCTCCGTTCTGGGGCATTTGATTATCTCACCAAGCCGCTCATCGACGAAGAATTGTTGATGACGATTGAGCGCGCCTTTGCTCAACGCGAAGTGATTGAAGAAAACAAGCAGCTGCGCAAGCAACTCGACAAACATCACGCCATGGACAGCGTCGTCGGACAAGATCCGCGGATGCTACGCGTGTTTGATATGGTCACCAGCGTGGCCGATACCAAAGCCACGGTTTTGATCACAGGTGAAAGCGGCACGGGCAAATCGATGATTGCCCGCGCGATTCACCGCCAAAGCGGACGCAGCGGCAAGCCGTTTATTGAAGTCGCGTGTGGCGCGCTGCCCGAAAATTTGCTTGAAAGCGAATTGTTCGGCCACGTCGCCGGTGCCTTCACGGGAGCCACGGGCGATAAGATCGGCAAGTTCATGCAAGCCAACGGCGGCACGATCTTCCTCGACGAAATCGGCACGGCCAGCCCCGCGATGCAAGTGAAGTTGCTCCGCGTGTTGCAAGAACTTGAGTTCGAACAAGTCGGCGGCTCGAAGACATTCAAAGTCGACGTGCGCGTGATCTTGGCCACGAACGAAGATTTGGCCCAAGCGGTTGCTGCCGGCAGATTCCGTCAGGACTTGTACTACCGCATCAACGTGATCAACGTTGAGCTGCCCGCATTGCGTGAACGTCGCAGCGATATTCCGCTGTTGGCTCAAACTTTCCTCGCGGAACTTCGCGAAGATACGAATCGGCCCGTGACGGGGTTCAGCGATGAAGCCTTGCTCGCCCTTGAATCGTATCCTTGGCCGGGCAATATCCGTGAGTTGCAAAACGTCGTCGAGCGGGCCGTGTTGCTGGGCAAGGGGGAAGTCATCGTCCCCGCGGATTTGCCACGCGAAATTGCTGGTGGTCCTACGATGACCATGTCGCGAGTGGGCAGCCGAACGCTCAAAGAGGCTCTTGAAGAACCCGAGCGGCAGATCATTCTCGATGTGCTCGAGTCGAACAATTGGAACCGCAATGCCACGGCTGACTCATTGGGCGTGAACCGCACGACGCTCTATAAAAAGATGAAAAAACTTGGCCTGGAAGACGGGAAATACGCTGAAAGATAATGTGCAGATTTTGAACATTGATAACGCCCAGGGATTGCAATTCCTGGGCGTTTTTTTGAGTAATTAATTCTTGCTGGTGCTACCACTGAATCATTTGCGAAAACAATCCCACAATTTAGTTGCTTCGCTTGTAACCCCTCATTACATTCTGGGTAGATTCAATTCTCGGGCAGCGGAGGGGAGTATATTCCGCAGCTCGATTCCGTAAGTGCGGCCGTGTGAAACGCGGCGATTGATTCATCATCGATTTCAGGGAAACCTCTAGTCGTGAATCCGCGGCCGCACCCCCTTCATGCGATTATTAGCACACCATGATTGGCACCTTGAGTACAGACGCTAAGCCGCAAGCGACTACTTGCGGCTTAGCGTCTTATTGATGTGCCAATTCAATAACGCGTCGGCTCGACGTGCCGCAGATCGTCGGCACTATATTGATTCGGAACGAGTTGTTCGTTCTCGGCGACTTGATAGCGAATCGCCCGGGCGTTGCCGTCCCACGTGATTTCTTTGATCACCGCCGTGCGAGGCGTGTTGCGATAACCGCGCGACAGGACTTCGACCCAGTCGCCGATTTCAAAACCTTCGGGCACAACCTCTTGCCACAGCGTGCGCATCACGCGCAAGCGAACGTCGCCGTAGTAGAGGATCACATAAGGATTCTCTTCGCCATCGCGGCGAAAGATGCGCTGGCTCGGAATCATTTGCCGAGCAAGCTCCACGTCCTCGGGATGGACCCAATCGTTGCCATCTTCCGGCCACCAAGGATAGCAGCCATATTTCGGATCAACTTTCATCGCGCCTCATGCTCGGCCGAAGAACAGGCTGCCCCCCAGGCTGCCAGCCGAACCCCTTCTCATTTGTCAGTTTATGCTGGGTCGTGAGAATTGTCATCCTTTGCAAATCCGTGTTAGCCGCAGGCGGCAGCCGACGGTTAAGCCACGATCACCGCTGGCTTCCGCCTGCGGCTAGTAGGAATTCCACGACAATTTCGAGTTAAGCTCGTGGGTCACATTTGCACGGTGAGCAAACTATACTTGAGGGACAACAAACCGCACCCTCAAGTTACGGCTATGAACCTTCACGAATTCTTCGATCACCACGGCATGGCGAACAATCCGTTCGCGGATGAAGACGCGCAAACCGATCCTGTTTTTCAAGGCCGTTGCCGCACGAGCACGTTTCATCCCAATTGGGACAAGGTGTACGGCGATCCCGCGAACCCCGGCACGTCGATCGTGTTTGGCGAAAAGGGAGCGGGCAAAACGGCGATGCGGATGCAGGTCGTGGCCCAGATCGAAGAGTTCAACCGCCAGCACGAAAACAATAGCTCGTTCGTGATTGAATACGACGACTTCAATCCGTTTTTGGATCGCTTTGCCGAACGGTTGAGCGCGCGGACCCGCCGCAAGCCAACCAAGGTGCTCGACGAATGGAAACTTTGGGACCATGTCGATGCGATTCTCTCGCTCGGGGTGACCAGCGTGGTCGACCGTTTACTCGGTGTGTCGCAACCCAGCGGCCCGGCGGGGAACACACTGCCCGACGATTCCGTCCGGCGGCTCGATCGTTTTCAACGCCGGGACTTGCTGTTGCTTGCCGCGTGTTACGACAATTCACTTACCGAATCATTTGATGCGCGTTGGTTTCGCTTGCGCCGCAAACTGCGTTACATCCCTTGGCAGAATTGGGGCATCAAGCTGATCGGCCTCCTCACGACTATTGGCGTCATCGGCACGGCGTACTATCAACAGCGCTTCGATTGGTTCAAAACGGTTTGGCCCTGGTTAATCATTGCGTTGGGTTGGGCACCGCTCTTGGCCCAAGTTTGGCGGTGGTGGATGCAATCATTCAGCATATCGCGCAACTTGCGCACCGTGACCCGCAACATTAATCCACTCCGCCGTGTGTTGATGCAGTTCTCCGGCCGCGACATCAATGGCCAGCCGCTTCCCAGCAAGCGCCGCACGGATGACCGCTACGAACTGCTCTACAAGTTCCAGGGAGTGCTCAAGGCCCTGGGATTCTCGGGGATTGTCGTGCTGGTCGACCGCGTCGACGAACCGCATCTGATCAATGGCTCGCTTGAAAATATGAAGGGGCTGGTCTGGTCGATGCTCGACAACAAGTTCCTCAAGCAACCTGGTTTGGGACTCAAACTGCTGCTGCCGATTGAGCTATCGCAGTATGTGCAAAACGAGGGGCACGATTTCTTTCAGCGCGCTCGGCTTGATAAGCAAAACATGATTCCGTCGCTCGAATGGACGGGAGCCTCGCTCTACGATTTGGCCAATGCCCGCGTGGCGGCCTGTGCCAAGGAAGGGGCCTCGCCGATATTGCAAGAGATGTTCGACCCCAGCATCAGCAGCCAACGGTTGATCGATGCCTTCGCGATGCTGCGCGTTCCTCGGCATTTGTTCAAATTCTTGTACCGGTTGCTCGTGGCCCACTGTCAAAGCTTTGTCGATAGCGATCCTTCCTGGCAGATCAGCCCCGCGACGTTTGAAGCGCAGCTAGCACTCTATCGCCGCGATAAAGAAGCGGTCGACCGCGGTTTATCGGTCGCGTCGCCCATTTAACCGCTCGCGGCTTAGCGCCTTTTCATGCCGTGAATTCTCGGTCGTGGGACACGACCGGCTAACCTTGACCGTCATCGGCCCTTTTGACACACTCCGCCCCCTTGAATGGAGTTACTGTTCCCCGAGCGAAGAGGTGCCGCGATGCGTCAACAAATTTCCCTACTGTTCGCGATTGGCATGTTGGCAATTTCAGCCGGCTGTGGATCGCCAGCGTCGACGGGTGAAGAAGCGATCGCTCAAGTCGTGCAGCAATTCCTCGACGGCGTGCGTACCGCTGATGCCGAAACAACCAATCGACTGCTCACCCCCAAGGCCTTGGAACAAACCACGGCCTACGACATGGAAATCGCTCCGCCGGGAAGTCCCACGGCCAAGTTTGAAATTGGCGCCATTGAAATCGTGAAGCCTGATCGCGCCGTGGCCGAGACCGTGTGGCGCGACGTTGATCCCGATGGCAAACCGTTTGAAGATAATATGACGTGGGCGCTGAAGATGATCGACAACGAGTGGCGGATCTGCGGCATGGCCGCCGAGATTGGTCCCGATCAAGAACCGATTGTGCTCGACTTTGAAGATCCGACCGAGATCTTGCGTCTGCAAAAGAACAGGTCAGCGCAGCAAACCCCAGGCGAGACACCACTCCAAGCGACTCAGCCTCCGCAAGACCCGTTTCGTACGGTCCCCCGCTAACTGTGCGGTGAGTAGCAAAAACTTTTTCATAGAAAAATCGCGACATCGTGTCTCGCTATTCTTCTCATTTTGCCCTTTCTCACATTATCGGGGCGTATGACTGAAAAGTAATTTTTGCCGGTGTTTACAGGCTCAATTGCGAATCAATCGTATTTCCTACGGCGTTTCGTAGCGCAATGGTGAAAAAGCCCGGTGCAATGCAGGTCTTTTAACAACCAGCGGCCATTGACACTCAAAATGACCATGTTATTTTGTCGACCTATGTTCACCAACGAGCAAGGTCAGCTCAATCCGCAGGGATTCTGATTTCGCGCAAGTTGTGACTAGCTAACTAGAGCAGTCGAGCGATTGCGAGTGCTGAGACCAATTGGCCCGTAGTTGCTTGCTGAGCAAAAACTTTCGTCTTCCCCGCCGCTACCAACCGTCGTGGCCCTGGGGACAAAACAATTTTGACGGTGACACAGAGAATAGTCGCGTTGCAGGAGGGACATGTGATCCCCCGCGATGCCCCAGATTTCCCAAGAGGAGGAATTTTTATGAAAAATGTATTGGTTGCTTTGACCGCCTTGGTCATGGTTGTGACAAGCTTCGCCGTTACGGATGCCGAAGCTGGTTTGTTCCGTAATCGTAAGAACAAGTGCTGCAAGGAAACTTGCTGCGAGCCAGTTTGCTGTGAACCAGCTCCTTGCTGCGAACCAGCCCCTTGTGCTTGTGAAGCTCCTGCTCCCGCTCCTTGCGGTTGCGAAGCTGCTGCCGCTCCTTGCGGTTGCGAAGCCTCGCTGTGCAGCTGCCCAACCCGTCGCGAAGCTCGTAAGGCTCGTCGTCACGGCTGCTGCGCGCAGACCTGTGGTTGCGAAGCTGCCGCTGCTCCTTGCGGATGTGAAGCTGCTGCCGCTCCTTGCGGTTGTGGCGAAGCCGCTCCTGCTATGGAAGGTGCTGCTCCCGAAGCCGCTCCCGAAGCTCCTAGCAGCGATTCAACCACCTGAGTTGGTTTGAATTGTTTGAAGTGTTAAACGAAAAGCCGGATCTCGCTCGTCGAGTTCCGGCTTTTTTATTGCGCGCCGCTCGCGGCTTAGCGCCATATTCCGTGGCAAAGCGACGGGCGAAATATCAACGCAGCAACACCACCAGCATCACGATAAGCAACAAGATAATCATGCCCCCCAGAAACAGGGTCAGCGTTTTGATTTGATCCTTCTTCTGCCGCTGCCGACGACGATACATGCTCGTCACTTGCGGATCGTTGGGCAACTTTGGTTCCGTCTTGATGCTGACCGACTCTTCCACGAACGACTTGGGCCGCACGATGGGCACGGCCTCTAGCACCGCCCCCAATTCGGGAAACACATCGCTCGCGCGTTGCCAATCGAGCCAACCCGTCTTCCACACCCACGTATCGCGGCCAATCGTGCCGTCCGCAATACATGTCTTCACCAGCGACATCGTAGCGGGACCCTTCTGCTCGCCACTGCTAGTCCGCACGTGCCAAAGTTCCGTGGTCAACCCCACGGGAGAGGCCGGTTCGAGGTCTAGCTCAAGATCTTCTTCCAACGGCATGATCGTGGGCACCGCATCATCTATGGCTGCGACCGTGCCGCCACTTTCCATCGGCACCAAGAATTTGGCATCGCAGTCGGGGCAGATCCCGCGCTTCCCCGCGAGGAACGCTTTCACGTTGAGTTTGTGGCCGTTCGGACAATAAAAACGAATACCCATAACTTCAGTTTAACCAGCGTGACAATTGGGGAGAAGCGCCACAGACGCGCGTGAAATTCCCCGCTATAGTGCGAACTCCGATAAAATGACCAATGACCAAGCCCTGAATGACCAATCGACTTTTATTGGTCATTTGTTTCCTGAGCTCCGACCTCTGGCCCCTCACCTCTGCCCATCTATGTCCTTACTCGCCGTCATCATCATGGCCATTGTGCAGGGAATCACTGAGTTCCTGCCGATCAGCAGCGACGGTCACCTCGCCGTGGTTAACGCGCTCATGGAATCGTTCGGTGGCAAACCGGCGCCTGATCTGTTGGAAGTGACACTCGTGTTGCATTTGGGGACGTTGGCCTCGGTCCTCGTCTACTATCGCAAGGAACTTGTGCGGCTGCTGTTCCAAGATCGCCGCGCGATCGTGCCGATCATTTTCGCCACGATCCCCGCGGTGATCATTGGCCTCGGTATCGAAAAGGGCCTCCCCGACAGCATTAGCAAACCCCTTTTAGAAAGCCCGCTGCTTGCCGGCTTTGGTTTTTTGATTTCAGCGGCCGCCTTGTGGTGGGGGTCGCGCAGCACGACTGGCAACATGCACTACACCGAGCTTCCGCCCGGCAAAGCCACGCTCATCGGTATCTTGCAATCGATCGCAATCCTCCCCGGCGTCTCGCGCAGCGGCATGACGATCTCCGGCGGGCTCGGCGCGGGACTCGAACGCGGAGCCGCCGCGACATTTTCATTCTTAATGGCCGTCCCCGTGATTGCCGGGGCAGGGCTATTGAAGATGCTCGATCTCTACAAGCAAGGCTCAACGACTACGCCGATCCCCAATCTCGCGGTGGGCTTCGTCGTGTCGATGATCGTGGGCCTCGCGGCGATCGCCGTATTAATGCGATTTGTGAAGAGCGGCAAATTGATGGTCTTCGTGTATTATCTCGTGCCGCTGGGGATCGCGGTGATTATCTGGCAGATGACGAAGTAACGTGTCATTCCGAGGGGAGTTCTGCGACCCGAGGAATCTGGCTTCTATCATCACACGCTTAACATGCGTGAATGTGCTACACACCAGATCCCTCGGTCGGCGAGCCTCTCTCGGGATGACCATTCAGGGCAACGCCCCCTCCTGTTCTCCGCACACTTCCTTGGATCGCGTTGCGATCCGGCAAGGAGACCCTCTGCCAAAATGGCAGCGATCTTCCGGCTTTCTTCACTTGGACAGCGGAAATGGCAGAAACGGCCAATTCGCTCGTTTTTCTTAATCCGTTACCACGCCGCAACTTGCGAATTGTCTAACAATTGGCGCGAACCTTGCTTTAGGCCCATTGCCAGCGGGGACGTTCTGCGCCCTAATAACATGTTTCCCCGTGCTTCAAAACAGAAAACAGGGCCCTGCGATTCGTTGAATCGCGGCTAGGCCGTGTCGCAACGCCGACACACCGTATTCAGATCTTTTACAATTCGGAGGACAACACACATGGCAACCGCCACCAAGAAGAAGAGCAAGGTCACGCTGCAACCCCTGGGCGACAAAGTCGTCGTCGAGCGTGAAGAATCCCTCGACAAGACCGCCGGCGGTATCTTTCTGCCTGACTCGGCCAAGGATAAGCCATCTCGCGGCACGATCATCGCCATTGGCAACGGCAAGTTGCTCGACGACGGCACCCGCGGCGCGATGCAAGTCAAAAAGGGCGACCGTGTCCTCTTCACCAGCTACGCCCCCGAAGCAATCAGCATCGACGACGAAGAATATCTGCTCATGAGCGAGAGCGACATCCTCGCGGTGATTGAATAATCCAATAGAGATCAGGGGGTCGGAGGCCAGAGGTCAGTGTTTTTTCTGACCTCTCACCACTGGCCTCCGACCTCTTCAACACATAACACGCAACTCATAACTCGTAACTAAGGAAATTAATCAATGGCCAAAATGATCGCTTTCGATCAAGAAGCTCGCGATGCCATGCGTCGCGGCGTCGGCAAACTGGCCCGCGCGGTCAAAATCACGCTCGGTCCCAAGGGCCGCAACGTCATCCTGCAAAAATCCTTTGGCTCGCCGACCGTCACCAAAGACGGCGTCTCGGTCGCCAAGGAAATCGAACTTGAAGACACCTATGAAAACATGGGTGCTCAAATGGTCAAAGAAGTTGCCAGCCGCACGAGCGACGTCGCTGGCGACGGCACTACCACCGCCACCGTCCTTGCCGAAGCGATCTTCAACGAAGGTCTCAAGGCCGTCGTTGCGGGCGTGAATCCCGTGCAAATGAAGCAGGGCATCGAGAAGGCCGTCGAAGACATCACCGCCGAACTCAAGAAGATGGCCGTGAAGATTAAGACCTCCGAAGAGATGGCCCAAGTCGGTACGGTGGCCTCGAACGGCGACCGCGAAATTGGCGACATGCTCGCCAAGGCCATGGAAAAGGTCGGCAAAGACGGCGTGATCACCGTCGACGAAGGCAAGAGCCTGGCCACTGAAGTCGAATGGGTCGAAGGTATGCAGTTCGACCGCGGCTATCTGTCGCCTTACTTCGTGACCGACAGCACCAGCATGGAATGTGTGCTCGAAGATTGCTACGTCCTGGTTCACGAAAAGAAGATCAGCAACATCAAGGATTTGGTTCCTTGCTTGGAAGCCGTCGTTAACAGCGGCAAGCCGTTGTTGATCGTCGCTGAAGACATCGAAGGCGAAGCTTTGGCAACGCTCGTGATCAATCGCCTGCGTGGCACGTTCCAAGTCTGTGCCGTGAAGGCCCCCGGCTTTGGCGATCGTCGTAAGGCTCAACTCGAAGACATCGCGACCCTCACCGGTGGTCAAGCGATCTTCGAAGATCTCGGCATCAAGCTCGAAAGCGTCGGACTCAAGGAACTCGGCCGCGCAAAGAAGGTGATCGTCGAGAAGGACAACACCACGATCATCGAAGGCGCCGGCAAGAGCGATGCCATCAAGGGTCGCATCGAGCAGATTCGCCGCGAGATTGAAAACACCTCCAGCGACTACGACAAGGAAAAGTTGGAAGAGCGTTTGGCGAAGCTCGCCGGCGGCGTGGCCAAGGTCAACGTCGGTGCCGCGACCGAAAGCGAAATGAAGGAAAAGAAAGCCCGCGTCGAAGACGCCCTGCATGCCACACGTGCGGCCGTCGAAGAAGGCATTCTCCCCGGTGGTGGCGTCGCCCTGTTGCGGGCGAGCAAGGCTGCCAAGCCTGATGGCCTCAGCCACGATCAGGAAGTCGGCTACAAGATCGTCGTGCGTGCTTGCCGCGCCCCTCTGACCGCAATCGCTGCGAACGCTGGCCAAGACGGCGGCATCGTGTGCGAAAAGGTCGGCGAAGCCAAGGGCAACAACGGGTACAACGCCGCGACCGACGTCTACGAAGACATGGTCAAAGCGGGCGTGATCGACCCAACGAAGGTGACTCGCACGGCACTGCAAAACGCCGCGAGCGTGGCAACCTTGTTGTTAACTTCGGACGCGTTGATCGCCGAGGCCCCCAAGAAGGACAAGAAAGCCGCCGCAGCCCCCGGCATGGACGACATGTATTGATGAGTCGCGAGTTAAGGGTGGCGAGTTGTGAGAAATGACTCGCAACTCGAATCTCAAAACTCGCAGCTATTTTGACAACTTAACGACCCCGGTGGAGAGCGATCTCCATCGGGGTTTTTTTACCGTGACTCTCGCTAGAAAAGGAAAAAGCAGATGACTCGCGAAGAACTAGTCAAAAATTATGAGAAACTCAGCTTTGGTAAAAAGGCTGGTATCGGCAGGTTAGTCACCGAAGAGATGCACGACGAGGTCTACGAATGCCTGTCAAAGCTTAACAGTGATCCAATCACAAAGGTTCAACTCAATCAACTTCTTGTGATTTCAAAGTGCGGGAGTATATCGGACGGCTATTTTCAATACTATTGGAAAAAAATCCCGAAGCATCCATATGATGTTACGAAGGTCGAGTTCTATAACAGCAAATGGACGACTTCCGACAGCCAGCAAATAGTGGCCCACAACCATCTTAAATGGGGTTTATATCGAGTTGCCATAGATGGTTTATTATATTTTGGCAACGTGACAGCGGGCTTTAATTCTTTGAGATCAATGTCTTACGATAATCTATCGCGTTTTTTTGAACAAAAAAGATTCGACTCAGATGCAATCTCTGCCCGTGGCCCAGCCTTACCTCTCAGACAAATTACAAAAGATGATCGCTATTTAATATCTGAAATGGCATGCAAGACTTTCGGAGACGTCCCGGAAGATTCTGAAGTAGCACGCGAGCTGTTGCAAAATGCGTTGACAAAGCACTACGAAGCCGGAGGTAAAGAAATTACGTTTAAAGAACTACTGAACAACGCCATAATTGAAAAAACTAATCCCGAACAGCATATGCAATACACGCTCGCATTTGACGATGTTTTGGAAGACGAATTAGAAACTAATGCTGATCTCGCTGGAAAGTTTGATGGTCTGCTTGAAAAATTCTACGAGGCACGGAAAAAGGCCTCTGAAAATACCGATCTGTACCTGTCGATGGTTAACGACCTTGATGTCTATGTTGCGACCAGCATGCGAACTCGCAAGAACTTCCGCGATATGGCAACAGCTTGCGAAACGATCTTCGGGGACAAAAAGGTAGAGCATCTTCATCTTAGATATTTTGATCCGACTTTAAGTGCTGCGCGCGGTCACGAAGACAAAGGACTAATAGAATGCTTGATGGTGAAGTGCGCAAAGGTTCTTGTCTACTGCGAAGGTGAAAAGGAGAGCTATGGAAAGGATGCAGAAGCAGCTATGGCGCTGAGCCTGGGTAAACCTGTAATTTTCTTCTGCGATCATGGAAAGAAAACAAACTTCTATCGTGATGTCCACCCTCTGTCCCGATTGATTGATTTTAGAACTGGAGTCGCTGTTGGCGCAATTGTGACGGATCAAGTAGATCAAGTAGCTGAACTATTGAAGCGGATATTCGAAAATACCATGGAATACAAGATCGAGCATCATGCAAAAAGACCGGGATATTTGAAACTTATTGAAAAACTGACCGATTCCGTTGTCAGACTTCAGACAGATGATGAGCTTCTTACTTCGACTTTTTGGAATAACTACCACAACCGACAGCGCGATGGCTTTATTTCGCTTGCAGCCGGAAAGGAAGCGGAGCGACTACAAGAATGATATGCAATGCCGTCGTACGCCCCTTCTGTGGCACGGTTCGGAACTACAAAGTGGAATTAAATCATGACCATCGAAGCCACCTATCGCGACGGGGCTTTTCATCCCGTTCATCCGATTAGCCTCCCCGAGAATACCCGGGTCGAGGTGAGCGTTCCCGCGCAACTTTCTCGCGAAGAGATCATCGCCCTGCGGCCGAAGGCGCCGAAGATTACCGTCGAAGAGTTTGATGCGATTATGAAGAGAAATAAACTCTCGGCGCCGTCCTTGCCGGTCGACTTTTCTAGAGAAGACATCTATAGCGATCACGATTAATGTCTTATCTGTTAGATACCGGGATTTTACTTCGACTCGCTAATCCACAGGACGTGCAGCATTAGACAGTTTCCAGCGCCGTTCGGCTGCTTATCAACCGCCAAGATGAACTGGTGATAGCTACTCAGAACGTAGCGGAATTCTGTAACGTGTTTACTCGTCCTGTCGCAGCTAACGGATTAGGACTTTCTCCGGCCGAAGCCATTGATTTTATTCAGCAGGATATCGACCCCATTTGTCGTGTCGTCATTGATCACAAGACTGCTTACGATGAACTCAAACGCCTGATCGCCACATACTCCGTCATAGGCAAACAAGTCCACGATGCGCGGCTCGTCGCGATGATGCTTGCCTGGCAGATTGAAAGCATTCTTACGCTCAACAGCCGCGACTTCGAACGGTACGAGCCGGAAGGCATCAAAATCATCACGCCCGCGGAATTGATTGCCTCGGCTTAATCTCGCGATTTATTCGTGCTATTCGAATAATTCGTGGTTTCTCTGACAACTTAACATCACACATTTAACCAGCGAATTTGACCGCGCGATGTGGTATCCTGTCTTCCTGACGAGCCTCCCGCGTGAGCGGGGGGAGCTTTTCTTTAAGACCCTTCACGAAAAAACACCATGCTGCGCATTGCCTTGATCGTTCTACTTGGGCTGAAACTATTCGCGTCCAACATCTGCGTTGCCGACGATCGCCCGAATATCGTGTTCATCATGTCCGACGATCACGCTTATCAAGCGATTTCGGCCTACGGCTCGAAGCTTAACGAAACGCCGAACATTGATCGCATCGCGAAAGACGGCCTGCGCTTTGATCGTTGCTATGTGACCAACTCGATCTGTGGGCCGAGCCGCGCGTGCATTCTCACGGGCAAATACAGCCACAAAAATGGCTATTACGCCAACGAAAAACAGTTCAACGTCGACCAACAAACTTTCCCCAAGCTCTTGCAAAAGGCCGGCTATCAAACCGCGCTCATCGGCAAGTGGCATCTGGGAACCGAGCGCAACCCGACCGGCTTCGATCATTGGCAGATCTTTCAAGGGCAGGGCCAATACTACCAGCCGCGGATGATCACCCCGCTGGGGCCAGTCGAATATGTTGGCTACGCGACGGAATTGGTGACCGACCAGTCGCTCGCCTGGCTCAAGCAGGGCCGCGATCCGCAGAAGCCTTTCTTACTGATGATGCACCACAAAGCGCCGCATCGACCTTGGGCTCCCGCGCAGGGGCATCTCAAAGATTTCGCCGACAAGGAATTCCCAGAACCGGAAACATTGTTCGATGACTACAAGAATCGGGCCTCCGCAGCCGCGCGGGCCGACATGCGGATCAGTAAAGACATGGTCACCACGGGTCCCGATCTGAAAGCGTGGGACATGCCGCGATTCAATTCCAAAAAAGACACGCAGGACCGCAACTTCTTTTACAACCGGATGACGGTCAAGCAAAACAAAGCCTGGAAGGACGCTTACCTCAAAAAGAACGAAGCGTTCTATCAAGACGATCCAAAGGGCGAGGCACTCACGCGGTGGAAGTATCAGCGCTACATGCAGGATTATCTCGCTTGCGTGGCGTCGGTCGATGAAAGCGTCGGCGCGCTGCTTGATTATTTGGAGGAAAGCGGACTCGCGGATAACACGATCGTGGTGTATTGCTCGGACCAAGGCATGTACCTGGGCGAGCATGGTTGGTTTGATAAACGTTTCATGTACGAAGAATCGCTGCGCACACCGTTATTCATTCGCTGGCCGGGGGTTACCAAGGCTGGTTCAGTGAATAACGAGATCGTGTCGAATGTCGACTTTGCGGAAACGTTTCTTGATGCCGCGAGTGTGGAGATCCCCAAGGACATGCAGGGGAAAAGTTTTCGACCAATGCTCGCGGGGAAGACGCCCGAGGATTGGCGGAAGACGTTCTACTATCATTACTACGAAGGCATCGACGGTTGGCATGCCGTGTGTGAACACTACGGCGTGACCGATGGTCGGCACAAACTCATTCATTACTACAGGATCGATGAATGGGAGTTATTCGACCTGGAAAAAGATCCGCAAGAATTGCACTCCGTCTACGGCGATCCCGATTACGCGACGGTGCAAAAGGCGATGAACGACGAACTCCATCGACTGCGTACGGAGCTGGACGTGAAGAGCAATGATCCCACTTGAGCGCCACGTGCGCTTCTGCGCAACTGAAAGAATCGCCAATCTTTACCGCGCGAATCGTTGACAGAGTCTGGAAATCCAAGATATTATGCAGTGAAAGCGCTGTCATATTCGATGCCGCTTTTTTGGGTGCCTGCCAGGGTTTGTCGAAGGAGTGTCTTGTGCCAGTTTCCATCGAAGATGTTGCTCAACGGGCGAATGTTTCGATCAGCACCGTTTCGCGCGTGCTGAATCGCCGCAATATCGTCAACGACAAGACGCGCAAGCGCGTCGAATTGGCCATTCAAGAGCTTAACTACCGGCCTAATGTTTTTGCCCGGGGATTGATGCTCCAGCAAAGCAATATCCTCGGCTTGGTGCTGCCCGACCTGCACGGCGAGTTTTATTCCGAAATCATTCGGGGGGCGAATCTCAAAGCCCACGAACTCGGCTACCAACTGATGGTGTCGTCCGCCGGTGGCAATCACGACGGCAACACGGTGCTCTCGGCGGTTTCCAATCACGGTTTGGTCGACGGCATCGTCGTGATGGTTTCGGATATCGATTCCAAAACCAAAAAGACCTTGGGGCAGGTGATGATCCCCTTTGTCGTGCTCGATGGCCAAGTGGAAGGCGTGAAGCACGACAGCGTTGTGATCGATCAACGCCACGGCGCCGAGGCGATGGTCAAACATCTGATCAACGATTGCGGGGCCAAGCGAATTGTGTTCGTCGGCGGCTTGAAAACCAACATCGACACGATCGATCGTTTGGAAGCCTACAAAGACGTCATGCAGCGGGCCTCGCTGCCGGTTAATGACGACGATGTTTATCATCTGGACTTCAGCTACGAAAAAGCCTTCCAACTGGCCAGCAAGCTAGTCGAAGACTGGGCCGACACGAGCGCGTTTGTGTTTGCCGCGAACGATGAAATGGCCGCCGGTATTATCGACGCCGCGATTGAGAAGGGGATTTCCGTTCCCGATCAACTCCGCGTCGTCGGTTTCGACGACACGCGAATCGCTCAAATGACCCGGCCGCGACTGACGACGGTCCATGTGCCGATGTCGAGCATGGGGGCGTTGGCCGTCGAAGTTTTGTGCCAACGGCTCAAAGATCCGCAGCGCCCACCCACGAAGATGACGCTGCAATCGGACCTGGTTGTGCGCGAATCGTGCGGCTCGGCCACGGCGGAATCGCTGTAGTGTGTTGTTCGAGCCGATGGCTCGATTCTTGTCTTGTTGTCTTTTCTCTAAATCTTTTCTTTAACTCGACCGTCGTTTCCTTAGGAATCACATGGCAAACCCCGAGACAGTCCCTAACCCGGCGGACCGTGTGCCTTGGCATCAACTGATCGCCTACGGCTTGGGCGGTTTGATTCCGATTGCCCTCTTTAACATCGCGGGGCAACTCATAGGTTTGCTGGGTAATATCTCGTTGGGTTTGAGCGCGTTTTTGTTAGGGACGATCTTGATCATTCCCCGCCTGTGGGATGCGGTCTCCGATCCAATCATCGGTCACTTTTCCGACAACGTGCAGACCCCCTGGGGACGACGTCGGCCTTTTATTCTGGTCGGAGGGATCGCGGTCGAGTTGAGTTTTGTCGCCATGTGGTGGGTGCCGCGGGGGGAATGGATTCGCGAGATCTTCCCGAGCGAAGCGGCGTACAATTGGTTTCAATTGGTTTACATTCTCGTGGGCCTGCTGGTGTTCTTCACCGCGTGCAACGTGTTTGAAATCCCGCACGGCGCGCTGGGCATGGAAATGTCGAAGGACTACCACGAGCGCACGAGGCTCTTCAGTGCCAAGAGTTTCTTAGGAAACACGTTTGCGCTTGGAACACCTTGGCTCATCTTTTTCGCGACGATGGAATTCTTCCGGGGCCCCTCGGGAGATCTCATCGACGGCATGCGCTACGTCTCGATTGCGATCGCGGCCGTTCTGATCCCCATGAGCTATTGGTGGTTTCTGACGCTCAAAGAACCGGGTTTCGAAGGCTCCAAAGATAAGCCTCGCACTGCCTTTTGGGCGGACATGGGCACCGCGGTTGTGAATAAACCCTTTCTGTTGCTCGTGACGTGTGTTTTTACGCTTGCGATGGGGTTCAATTTTGTCGGCAACTTTAACAACTATATTACGATCTTTTATCTGTATGGCGGCGACACCACGGCGGCGAGCAAACTGCTGGGCATCGCTGGCACCACATGGGCCGTCACGGGTCTTCTCGCGGTCTTCCCGCTGAACTGGATCAGCAAGCGGATCGGCAAAAGATCGACGTTGCTGATGGCAATTGCCATCATGTGTACGGCACAGATTTCCAAGATTGTGTGCTACGATCCTGCGCATCCCTATCTGGTGCTGATCCCCACCATGCTGCTTTCGGCAGGCATGTTGATGTTTTTTACGCTTGGTTCATCAATGGTTGGCGACGTTTGCGATCAGGACGAACTACACACCGGCAGTCGGCGCGAGGGAACCTACTACTCGGTGTTTTGGTGGTTTATCAAAATGGGAACCGCGTTTGCGAGCTTTGTAACGGGAGCCTTGTTGCTCTACACGAGCTTCGATGAAAAGCAAAACGTGCAGGTGGAATCCTTGCTGAGTCACCTGGCCGCGGTGGGAAAGGCGACCGAAACCTGGGAAGGCGAGAGTCTGGCAACGCCTGTTCAGCAAGCAGCTATTGAAGGTGAAATTCGTAAGCTGGTCACTAAGTCCGAAGAAACGTTCGGCTACTTTGATCGAAAAAATAGCGGGACGCATCCCACGGATCACACCAAGACGCTGATTACGCGGATGGAGGACATCAACAAGCGCGTCTCCCAACTCGCGGCAGACACCGCTTTGCTCGACAATCGCGAAAAATTGAAAGCGGAGCTAAAACAACTTTCAGAATCCGCAGCTACTCTCAAAACCCAGGACCCGGAAACGCTGTTTCGGCTACGTTACGTGGAAATTGGCCTGCCGCTGTTGTTAAGCATCGCATCGGCCTACTTTGCTTGGCGATATCCGCTCACGGAGGAGCGCTGCTATGAAATCAAGCTCGAACTGGAACGGCGTCATGCCGCCGAAACGTCGACGGCCTAGGTTGAGATCACTGCAAGTCGTTCAATCGCAACGTAGCCGTCACGGGGAAATGATCGGAAGGAAATCGTCCCTCACGTTCGGTCTTGATGATCGCGGCGTCGATGACTTGCCATTGCTGGCTCACCAGAATCGCGTCGATCTTGCCGCCATCGGTTTTCCCTTGGAAGCCGTGAAAGGTTGTTTCGTTGGCTTCCTGAGGATGCAACTCGGCGAAGCTATCGCGCAAACCGATGTGCTCAAATGGCCTGCGTGCCGGATTGTCCGTGGCAACATTAAAGTCGCCCATCAGGATCACTGGTTCCGCAGGGTTGCCTGCACGAATCTTGCGGGCGATCAACTTGCCACTGCATAGTCGCGAGGGTTGTGAAACGTGATCCCAATGGGTGTTGTAAACGCGAATGACTTGGTTGCTGGTGCGATCTAGCAAGCGAGCCCACGTGCAAATTCGCGTGATCTCGTTCCCCCAAGACTTCGAGGCACGAACCGCGGGTGTGTCGGAAAGCCAGAATGTCTCGGACTCAAGCACATCGAAGCGGGTACGGTCGTAAACCAACGGCGAATACTCCCCCGCGCCGTCTTGCTCGCGGCCCACGCCCACGGCTGAATAGTGGGGGAACTTTTCCAAAATCAAATCGAGCTGGTCGCGTAACGCTTCCTGCATGCCCAGGATTTGCGGGTTCGCCTCGCGAAGAACGTCGAGCAACAGGTCGCGGCGATTTGGCCAGGAATTTTCCCCATCAGGAGCCGTGCTGAAGCGAATATTGAAGGTCATCGCCCGAATCGCCTCGCCATCGGCCACGCAGAATTGCGCCAACAGCGCTTGTGCAAAGAGCACCGCCACGAACAAAATCTGTTTCACAGTCATTTCCGCCTTAAAAGAAAAGTTCACGATGTCCGATCCGTTGCCCAAGTTTCCCGAGAACTTTACCTGGGGTGCCGCCACCTCGGCCTTTCAAATTGAAGGAGCCGCCCAAGACGATGGCAAAGGCCCGAGTGTGTGGGACAACTTCTGCACGATACCCAATAAGGTCCGCGGTGGCGATACGGGTGCGGTGACTTGCGATCATTACCATCGCTTTCGGGAAGATGTCGGTTTGCTCGCCGAGTTGCAAATCCCCGCTTATCGGTTTTCGATTTCCTGGCCCCGCGTGATGCCCCAGGGCGTGGGCCAAGTGAATGCTGCGGGACTCGATTTTTATGACTCGCTCGTCGACGAATTGCTCGCCAAGGGAATCGAACCTTGGCCGACTCTCTTTCATTGGGATTATCCGCTGCGGCTGTATGAAAAAGGGGGATGGCTCAATCCGGCCAGTTCCGAGTGGTTTGCCGATTACGTGCGGATCGTCGTCGAGCGATTGTCCGACCGCGTGAAGAATTGGTTCACGATCAACGAACCCCAATGCTTTATCCGCTTTGGCCACGGCGATGCGACCAATGCCCCGGGTTTGGTGTTGTCGCTGGCTGATCGTTTGCTGGCCAGTCATCACACGATGCTTGCACATGGCCGAGCCGTGCAAACGATTCGCGCCCATGCGAAGCAGCCTGCCAAGATTGGCTGGGCTCCCGTGGGAGTCGCCGCTGTGCCGGCATCATCGAGCGCGGCCGATATCGCCGCTGCGAATCTGGCGATGACGGAAGTGCCGGACATTCTGTGGACAAATACTTTGTACAACGACCCCGTGTTTTTCGGCCGCTATCCCGAGGAAGCGGAGCGTGCCTTTGGTGCCGCGATGCCACGTTACACGGCCGAAGAAATGCAGACGATTGCTCAGCCGGTTGATTTCCTTGGTTTGAATATCTACACCGGCACGATTGTCGAAGCCGACGAAGCCAACGGTTACCGCCCTCTGCCATTCCCGGCTTGGGCGATGCGTTCCGCCTTTGATTGGCCGATCATTCCTGAAACACTTTATTGGTGCCCCAAGTTTCACGCCGAGCGTTATGGCGTGCCGCTCTACATCACCGAGAACGGCATGGCGAACATCGACTGGGTCGATCTCGACGGCCACGTTCACGATCCCCAGCGCATCGATTATCTCCGGCGGTATATCCACCAAGTTCAACGAGCGATCAACGACGGCGTCGATTTGCGTGGCTATTTCCTGTGGTCGCTGCTCGATAATTTTGAATGGGGCGAGGGCTTTAGCAAACGGTTCGGCCTGGTCCACGTCGATTTCACAACCCAACAGCGCACGATCAAAGATTCGGCCTATTGGTATCGCGAACTCATCAAAACCAACGGCGCATCGCTCTAACTTATTTACATTCATTAGCGCCCATCAGCGTTTATTAGCGATTACATATATTCCTCCATGGCCGAAGTTCTCACCTCTGTCCTACCGATCTTCCTGCTCATTCTGCTGGGCTGGGTGTTTAAACGCAGCGCGCTGTTGGAGGACTACGGCTGGGTTGCGCTCGAGCGACTCACCTATTACGTGCTGTTTCCTTGCTTGCTCGGTGTGACGCTGGCCGAAGCGGAATTTCACGATTTCGCCATTCGAGGCGTGGCCGGGGCGATCATACTGGCGATTGCCATCGTCACCGCCGGTTTGCTCGCGGTGCGGAAGGTGTTCTTTCCCGATGGGCCGCTCTTCACGAGCGTCTATCAGGGGAGCGTGCGGATGAACACCTACATCGGGCTGTCGATTGCCGCCACGTTCTATGGCGAAGCAGGGCTTGCCGCCGCGGCACTGGCGATTGCGATCATTGTCCCGCTCGTGAATGTGGCCTGCGTGCTGATGCTTGGTTGGTTCGGCAACGCGGCGGGTCAGGGTGTGCGCGGCATGCTCGACGCCTGCTTCAAAAATCCGCTGATCGTGGGGTCGTTTGTCGGTTTAGCTTTGAATGTGACAGGCATCGGCATGCCGCCGTTGTTGGGACCCATGGCCGAGATTCTGGCCGAGGCGGCTTTACCGTTGGGCTTGTTGGCAGTGGGGGCCGCACTCCACTTTGAGGCCATCAAGCAAACCGGCGCGATCGTCGTGGTGACGTCGGCGATCAAGCTCGTGGTGTTGCCGCTGCTGACGTGGGGGCTGTTACGACTGTTCGGCGTAAACGGCGTCGAAGGGGCCATCGCGATTCTGTTCAACGCACTCCCCACGGCAACGAGCTCTTACATTCTCGCCAGCCAATACGGCGGCGATGCCAAACTTATGGCCAGCATCATCTCGATCGAAACCCTGCTTTCGATGTTGACGCTCTCAGCCGTGCTGGCGCTGTTGATGTAAGCAGGCCTTACTCAACAACCTCGAACGTTCCGGCCAGCGGCGCGATGGAACTGCCACCCACGTACAGCTCAAATTTGCCGGGCTCGAGGATTTGCTCTTCGTCGTTGTTGTAGAACTTCAGATCATCCGCGGGAATCGCAAATTCCAGCACGTCGCTCTCCCCCGGTTCAAGATGCACGCGCCGAAAGGCCTTCAGCTCGCGCACAGGCCGGGCAATGCTGCCCACGAGATCGCGGATGTAGACCTGCACGACTTCGTCTCCAGCAATATCGCTGGTGTTCTTAATCGGCACCCGCACGGCGAGCACCTGCCCCGCCTTGAGCTTTTCTGTGGAGAGTTCGACCTTGCCGTACTCGAAGTTGGCGTAAGACAAACCATAGCCGAAAGGGAACAAGGGATACGCGCCAACGTCGAGATAGTTGGAATTGTAACCTTGGTCCAAATCCAGCTTTTCATCGTAGAATTTGTCCTTCGCAAAATCGTATTCGCGCGTCGGACGGCCCGTGTTCACATGGTTGTAGTAAAGCGGAATCTGCCCCACGGATTTGGGGAACGTGATCGGCAGCTTGCCCGAAGGAGATTCTTTGCCCCACAGTAGATCAGCCAGCGCGGGCCCCGCCATCGTTCCTGCGTGGAAGGAAAATAGCACCGCGTCGACTTGCTCCACTTCCTTGCCAATCGTCAACGAGCGGCCTGCTTCGACGATCATGACCGTGGGCTTGCCGACCTTGGCGATCGCTTCCACAAGCTCGCCTTGCGCACCGGGCAGATCGAGCAGAGCGCGACTGCGAGCTTCGCCCGAAAGATTGGCCCGTTCGCCGACGACCATAATCACCATGTCGGCTTGCTCGGCCGCCTTCACGGCGTCGTCAAAATCTTGCGTGCTGTCATCCAAATCGTCCTTCAAACCGGGGACAAATTTGACTTCGATCTCTTTGCCCGCCGCTTCACGAATTCCAGCCAGCGGTGTGATGCTATCCTCTTCGCGACCATCGGGAATCCAGGTCCCCAGTTGCTCGCGCTTCATGTCGGCGAGTGGTCCGATCACCGCGATCTTCTTGACCTTCTCTGCCTTGATCGGAAGTGTGCCGTCGCCATTCTTGAGCATCACCACCGATTGCCGTGCGATTGCGCGGGACGATTCCAAATGCGATTTATCGAGCAGCACCGAAGGCTTCTTCGCATCGACATAAGGATCTTCAAACAAACCAAGCTGGAACTTCACGCGCAGAATCTCTTTCACGAGGTCGTCGACGACGCTTTCGGGGACCACATTCGTTTTGACAAGTTCCACCAAATGATTGTGAAACGTGAGGCTCGTCATTTCCATATTCACACCGGCGAGTGCCGCTTGAATGGCGGCTTCGCGTTCGTCGGCGGCAAAACCGTGGGGGATCATTTCACGCACCGATTCCCAGTCGCTCACCACAAAACCACGAAAGCCCCATTCGCCGCGTAATACGTCCCGCAGTAAATACGTGTGCCCCGTCATTGGAACACCGTTCAGATCATTGAACGCGCTCATCAAAGTGGCCACACCGGCATCGACTGCCGCGCGGAAGGGGGGGAGATAGACGTTTCGCAACAGCGAGGGTGAAATCACGGTCGTGTTGTAATCGCGACCCCCCTCAGCAGCCCCGTAGCCGACGAAATGTTTCACACAGGCGGCGATCCGGTCGTTGCTTGCTAGATCATCGCCTTGATAGCCACGCACCGAAGCCGCTGACAAAGCACTGGCAAGCAAAGGATCTTCGCCGAAGCTTTCAGCAATGCGTCCCCAACGCGGATCGCGCGAGATGTCGACCATCGGGGCAAACGTCCAATGAATTCCCACCGAGCGGGCTTCCTTGGCGGCGACCGCACAACCTTCTTCCACCAACTCGGGGTTCCAGCTTGCCGCCTGACCCAACGGAATAGGAAAAATCGTGCGATAACCATGAATCACGTCGCGGCCAATGATCAGCGGAATTCCCAAGCGGCTGTCTTCCACCGCCACGCGCTGAAATTCGTTGACTGTTTCGATGTTGATTTCGTTGAGAATCGAACCAAGTTGGCCGTTGCGAATCAATTGATAGAGTTCGCTGCCAGCCACGACGTTCTTGGCATCGCCCGTCGCTGCACCGCCGATGCCGTTGGTCTGTCGCAGCTGCCCGACCTTTTCTTCGAGCGTCATTTGCGAGAGCAGCTCTTCCAATCGCTCGTCGAGATCGAGCTTTTCATCAAGCCAAATCTTGTCCACGGCAACCGTGTCCGCGGCCAACAGCGAGGGAACGGATACAAGCATGCCCCAGCACAGCAAAGCAGCCGCTAGAGAAAAGAAACCAACACGCGAACGAAACGAAGTCTGCTTAGCCAAAGTCATTGCTGTTCCAAATCACGAAGAAGAAGGTTGCCGCCTAAGGAAGTTCTATTTTGCAGAATAGTCCCGCTGGCTGGCAACCGATAGGGTCACTTCTCGGGAAACAGTTTCAGCTTTTCGCAGGCACGTTTGGCGTATTCGTGCTCCATGAATAATTTCCAAATGAGGCCCGTGCGTGCATTCTCAATCGCCAGAATCATCGGCCCCACATCAATGGCCACGTTGTCGTCGCAGGCCACTTGCTGGTCGAGATTGAAACTATCAGCAAAGGCATACCCCCCCTGCGCAGGGTCGCGCCACACCAAAGGCCGACCATCTTCGCGCTTCAAATCGCGAAAGGCGCGCAGGGCAGCCATCGTTTCCTGGGGCGTGAACATGATCGAACAGCCAGCGGCATAAGGAGCCACGGTGCCCATCTTCAGATCGTCATGATTGCGAATGTTGGGTTTCAATTCTTGCACGATGTAATCCCAACCAGGCCGCGGCCCCGCTTGCCCCATGCAGGGGCTCAGCCCCCAGCGATCTTCCGCGAACGTGCGATATTCTTTCGCCAAATCGATGCAAGCTTGGCGATGCGCGAGCGTCCCGCGCCGGGAATTCTCGAACCAATCGACCCGTGGCCCCTTGCCGCCGAATTGCTCGGGATTGTCCGCCGGCATGTCACGGTAATCGATATAGCAGTGGCTAAAGAAATAGGTGAAAAGCAAGCCGTTCCACGACATCACGAACGGGGGCATATCTTTGAGCTGCCCCACGTTGCGCTCCAGCTTGTAATAGCTGGTGGGCGGAATCGCAAATTCCTCGGTGGGTGCCCCGACGGCCATGAAATAGATGATCCGCTCTTCATCGGTGGCCAAATGCCACTCCAGCGGCATGTATTCCCCTTCGCCCCCCAACCGTGAACGGTCGTGGGGCTTCCAGGCAAACGTCAGCAAACCACTGTCGGTGCGCTGATAGTCTTTCCAATTCGTTTCTTTGGCGAATTGATCGATGATCTCAGCCACTTCGCCCTTGAAGTAGCTCGCCGCGGGCAAGGCCCCCGCCAAAAACAGGGCGTGATCGACCGTGCTAATCTCATTATCCCAGGGACGATAGATCGTCCCGTTGTCGGCATTCACGAAATGCAAGAAAACGCCATTGCGACGGTTCTCAGGGGCATCGCGAAGTGTCCGCAAGATCGTGAGGGCTCGGTTTTCCGCTTCTTCGCGCGAAATCCAGCCCCGCTCGACTCCGATTGGGAGCGACGACAACTGAAAACCAATCCCCGCCAAACTGGCGACCGCCGCCGTCCGGCGGTCCTTGGCCAAGCGTCCCGGCGCACCCACTTCGTTCCACAAATAATTGAAGCAACCCCGCTGAATCTGCTCGAGAAGCTGCTCATCGCTTTCAGAGAAATCGTAATCTGGAGTTTCGCTGCGGCTGATTGTTATCGGCGGGGTGGTCTCGGCATAGTTAGGGGCAAGGGAAAAGCAACCACACCAAAAACACAGAAAAACGCACTGAAAACGATTGAAAAACATGCGGAAATCCCGGTGACAAAGTCTGGACGAAAAGGGAAATCGTAGGTTAAAATGAGTTGAAAGCGCTGTCAATGTTTTCGCTCTTCAGCTCGCCTTCTTCACACTTCTCCGAAGCTGCTTTCAGAAGACAGCTGCTTTCAAAAAGCAAAAACGCGCTCTTGGAACAATTTGTAGGCAATTCTTCCGTTGGTTTCGATGAAAACAAACACACTCCCCACTCATAGCTGTGAAGTCGCTCGATTTGGTCGGGGCTGCCTTGATCAATCCCCCACGCCTCTCCACCTTCTCACGAACGGACAGCTGGTCACGCTGCTAACGGCCTCAGGTACAGGTTATACGAATTTCGCCAATCAGGCGATCACCCGCTGGAAATCCGATATCTCGGCCGATTCGTTGGGCTACTTTTTCTATCTCCGCGATCTGGAAAGCAACGAATTTTGGTCGCTGGGCTATCAACCCACCTGCCAAGAGCCAACCGAATATGATTTTTCGCTCACCCCGGGCACGGCTTCCGTCACGCGGAGTCAGCAAGATATTTCAGCTCGGCTGGATGTTTGCATTCACGAAGAATGGGATGTCGAACTCCGTCGCTGCACGCTGACCAACAACGGCACCACCACCCGTTCGATTGAGCTCACCAGCTACGCGGAATTGGTTCTGCAAGATCCAGTAGGCGACCAAGCCCATCCTGGTTTCTCGAAGATCTTTGTCGAAACGTCGCGTACCGATTCGGGCATTTTGCTAGCCCACCGTCGGCCGCGCCGCAACGGCGAGCAAACACTTTCGGCCTGTCATTTCGTGGTTCACGATGGCGAAGCCGTCGGGATGAGCGAATTTGAAACCGATCGCAACCGCTTCATCGGTCGCGGGCGATCCCTCCGTTCCCCAGCAGCCTTAGACAGCTCGCGACCGCTCAACGGCACATTGGGCAGCGTGCTCGATCCCGTCTTCAGCTTGCGAACTGTCTTGATTTTGCCCCCCATGGCGAGCGTTACCGTCATCTTTGGGCTGGGTGCCGGATACGATCAGACGCAAGTGATTCGTACCGCCGAACAACTCAACACACTCTCCGAATGCGATCGCGCGTTCGAACGGGCCGATGCCGCCACGCAAGAGCGTCTGCTGCAAGAAGGCTTGAATGCCGCGGACCTCAAGCCGTTGCTGGCCAAGGCGACTCAACAGCTTTACGGTCTCGCTTGTTCCAAGCACGCCGCGCACGAAACCAATGGGAACGGCGCAGCTCAAAATGGTCACTTGCATGCCGCGGTCGACGACGAAGCCGCGACCAACTTTCTCGCGCTGTACCATATCAAGCCGCTTCCCAGCTATGTCCATGGCATCGCGCCGACGACAGCCAAGCGTGTTCCTGCGGCCGAAAAATCACGCAACAAGCAAACAGCCCAGCAGACTCAAAACGAATCGCTGGAATTCGCTAACGGCTTCGGTGGCTTTGCCGAGCAAGGCCGCGAGTATGTGATTCGCCTCGAACCCAACGCGCAGGGCGATTTGCAGTTGCCGCCCGTTCCATGGAACAACGTCATTTGTAGCGAATCGCTCGGCTTCATTGCCTCGGAAACAGGGGCCGGCAACACCTGGGCCAGCAACAGCCGCTTGAATCGCTTGACCCCGTGGCAGAACGATCCGGTTCTCGATCCGCACAGCGAAGCGATCTATCTGCGTGACCGCGATAGCGGCGAATTCTGGTCACTCGCACCCGGGCCGGTTCCCCAAAACGTGTCGTATGAAGTTCGCCACGGTTGGGGTTACACGATCTATCGCCATGAAAGCCAAGGATTGTCTCAGGAACTCACGCAGTTCGTGCCGCGCGTCGAGCCGGTGAAGATCAACCGCATTGTGATCACCAACAACGGCGATCAACCGCGTCGCTTGAGTTTGTATGGCTACGTACAATGGGAGCTCGGCGAAGGCTTGAACTTCACGCAGTTCGCCACGAAAACCACGCTGAGCCCCAATCAGCAAGCCGTATTCGCGACGAATTCCGCTCGCGGCGAATTTTCTTCGGCCGTTGCATTTGCCGCGTTGGCGGGTGCCCCCGGTCAATGCCACCTCACGGCGGATCGCACCGAATTCCTCGGCCAACAAGGCAGCACCGTCGCGCCACGAGCAGTCGCTTCCGGCGAGCAGCTTCAAGGTCACTCGGGGAGTGATCTCGATCAATGTGCGGCATTGCAAACCGACTTCGTGATCGAGCCTGGCCAAACCGTCCGATTGAGTGTCTTGCTCGGTGAGACCGATTCCGCGGAGCAAGCCGGTGATATTATCACCAAGTACCAGGCTCCACAAACGGTGAACGATGCCCTCGCCGAAGTGCAAAACTATTGGCGTGAACTTAACGGGGCGTTGCAAATCGAAACCCCCAGCCGTGAGATCGATTTGATGATCAACGGTTGGTTGCCCTATCAAAACATCAGCTGCCGGTTCTGGGGCCGCACGTCGCCGCAACAATCGGGCGGTGCTTATGGCTTCCGCGATCAGTTGCAGGACGTTTCGTCACTCATATTTCATCGGCCCGACTTCACGCGGCAACAAATCCTGCGGAATGCCTCGCATCAGTTCGTCGAAGGGGACGTGCTCCACTGGTGGCATCCGCCGCTAAGCAAGGGCATCCGTACGATCTTCGCCGACGACTTGTTGTGGATGCCGTTGGTGGCTTGCGAATACGTCAATTCCACCGGCGACGAAGCGATCTGGAACGAGCAAGCTCGCTTCCTCACCGCCGAGCAAGTTCCTGCCGGGGAAGCCGAGATTTACCTCACGCCCGAGGATTCAGGTCAAAGCGGTTCGCTCTACGAGCATTGCTGTCGAGCCTTGGATCGCGGGCTTACGCGCGGTCGCAATGGCCTGCCGCTCATGGGCTGCGGCGACTGGAACGACGGCATGAATCGCGTCGGCCAAGGAGGCACGGGCGAAAGCGTGTGGATGGGTTTCTTTATCGACTACATCCTCGAACGCATGCTCCCCGTCTGTGCCCAGCATGGCGATCAAGAGCGTGTCGAGCGCTACTCGGCTTATCGCGAGCAGTTGCGGATCGCCCTCGAAGAAGCCGGCTGGGACGGCAATTGGTATCGCCGCGCTTACTTCGATGACGGCACACCACTCGGCACGGCCAGTGGCGACGAATGCCAAATCGACGCCCTCGTCCAAGCTTGGGCCGCGATGTCGGGTGCTGTGGCCCCCGAAAGAATCGCCAAGGCACTCGCTTCGGCGGATGAACGACTTGTTGACCGCGAAGCCGGCATCATTCGCCTGTTGCATCCAGCCTTCAACAAGATGCCCCAGGACCCTGGCTACATCAAAGGTTATTTGCCGGGTGTGCGCGAAAACGGTGGCCAGTACACCCACGGCGTGCTCTGGCTGATTCGAGCCATGGCGGAATGGGGCATGGGAACGAGAGCTTGCGAGCTGTTGGAAATGCTCTCCCCCGTGAGCCACGGCAATTCGCCGGAAGCCGTCGACATCTACAAAGCGGAACCCTATGTGGTCGCCGCCGACGTCTATGGCAGTGCTCCACACGCTGGCCGTGCGGGCTGGTCGTGGTACACCGGCTCGGCAGGTTGGATGTTCCGCGTGGCCGTGGAATCGCTCCTGGGCCTGCATCTCGAGCAGGGGACGCATCTGAGGATCGACCCTTCTATTTCCAGCGACTGGCCGGAATGCAAGATTCGCTATCGTGTCGACGACAAACGCACGACCTACGAAATCACCATTCGCAATCCGAACGGCCAGCAGCGTGGCGTGAAGTCGGCCAGCTGTGATGGCCAACAGATTGTGGTCGACCACAAAGGTGCGCATATCCCCATGGTTCATGATGGACTCACCCATCAGGTCATCGTAGAGTTGTAATAGAGGCAGATTTTGGGTGGCAATTCGTCCGCCCAATCTGAGAGGCGAAACAGCCTCAGAGGCGGAACAGCATGAGTGGGTTCTATAAGACGTGGGTCCGTGGAATCTGCTTGGCCTGCGCGTCAATTTGCGCACTTAGCGGCAACCTTACCGCCGGTGATATGGGCTTGGTCCCACTATTCGACGGCGAACGCTCCGACAATCTCAATCTCTGGGGTGGCACGTTTAGCAGCGGTAACATCACCAGCTTTACTAAGCAATCCTCCGTCGTCCACACGGGCACGAGCGCCTATCAGGCCAATCTGGGGTCGATCCCCAATGACGGTTTTCGCTTTTTCCAAACCTTCTCCAGCGCGGCGAACAGCACGCCAGGCTACCGCCAAGACCGCGATCTCACGCAGTATCAGACGCTTGAAGGCTACGTTCGCAACACCACGACCACCCCGCTCACGTTTTCCTTGGAACTCAAGGACTATCGCGACTCCGGCAGCCACAGCGCTCGCCGTAGTTACACAATCCCGGCTGGCGGTTGGACCAAGATCGATGCCCCCCTGAATCTCAGCTCGGGTTGGAGCGTCAACGGTACGCCTGACCTGAAGCGCACCTTCGCGCTCAGTTTCCTGGTCGATGCCGACTACGGCGCCACGAGCGGTTCGTTGTACCTCGACGATTTTTCCTTGCGCGAGAATGGCCCGAGCATCGATCCTGCCACCGCACCGATCGACGTCGTCGTCGAGCGTTTGGCCAAGCGGCAATTTAACGGCTTGTGGGCGGCCCGCAACAAAACGACCGGCCTTGTTCCCAACACATCCGACGACGTCATCACCGGCGCGCTCAACACCACCACGGGTGTGGTTTGGTCGCTCCCCGGCGCGATTCGCCGCGGTTGGGTCACTCAAGCCGAAGCCGATAGCTACATGGGGACGCTGGTCAATTCGCTCAACACGAATCGCAACCAGACGACCTATTTGCCCACGCGGTTTTTGAATCTCGCCACTGCTGCCCCTCAAGGGGGTGAAGAATCCTCAGTCGATGCCGCGTTTATTGCCCTCGCGCTGCACAATTACAAATCGCAAACGGCCACCCCCGCGCCACTGCGCGATGCAATCGATACCTTGCAGAATCGTTTTAACTTCGCTGCCTTTAACACCTCCGGCGCGTTCCGCATGGCCTACAGCGCCCAAAACGGCTTGAGTGGCAATACCTATGCTGGTTACACCAACGAAAACAAAGTCGTCGCGATGGCCGCCGAAGTTTCGGACGCCCATCACGTTCCTTTGGAGAATCAATGGAACAAAGATACCGGCCGCACGCTCGACTACCTCAACGATCCGACTCAGAAATACCTGGTTTACTCGTTCAGCGATGATTACCGCGCCCCGTTTGCTCAAGCGTTGATCAATCTCTTTGTGGACACATCGGAACGTGGAGTCGACACTTACTCGAATCGTAATTTGGCTCGTAACCCGTGGACAAACTTTGTGAAGTATCACGCCGATGTCGCCGCGGAACTGGAAGAGCGTGGCCGGCCTTACTTTTTCCAACCCGATGCCGCGCGTGGGGGAGGGGGGTACGAGGCCTTCAACATGTGGGAGGACTATGGCCAACCCAATCTGTTCATGCCTTGGAGCGTTTCCTTCGCCTTGATGGCTGGCGCGGAGAATTCGGAAGATGCCTTGCGGTACTTATTGGATAACGGACTCGGTGGTGGACTCGATGGCCCGCTCGGCCTCGCCGATTCCGCTCAATGGGCCACGGGGGCCAGTGATCCCACGCAGGTTCCTTCGCTCGCCGACAACTGGAACGTGACCTTGTCGACGTTGGCTTTGATGGAATTTCTGGATCGCTATCAAGGCGTGGAAAGTGGCAGCCAATTCTTTTCCTCGCTCTCGGAAGTCGACTCCGCCCTGGATGGCGTCTTTCGAATGGGCGACTTCAACGGCAATGGCGTGACCAATTCCACGGATTTGGCGATCTGGCAGAATAATTTCGGCACGGCGCACAGTGCCTCACCAGCCATGGGTGATGCCGATGGCGATGGCGACGTCGATGGCCGTGATTTTCTGATGTGGCAACGCGGCTACAACGGTTCGGTCGGACTGCTCGAAGGTGTTTCGGTACCCGAACCGGCGACTGGCTTGCTGATACTCTTGAGCCTTGCGGGCTTGGCACTGCGACGCATCTAACGTGGCTGAGTAGCAATCAATTCTCGCCAACCAGACGATTGAGTTGTGCTCGCGCTTGATCGATCAGTGGCTGTAGCTGGCGATTGTCTTGGTACGATTCAAGGATGCTTTCTAGTTTCTGCCGTGCCCGTAGGAGCTCTCCTTGGGCAATGAGTTGCTTGGCTTCGTTGAGACTTTCCTGGACGAATTCCTGTTGGCTTTTGCCCGCGTCGGGGTTGCGTTTGAAGGTTTGAATCCGTCGCCGAGCAAGACCGGCATACGCCCGATCGAATTCGTCTTCACTTTTCTCGAACAAGACATTCAACGCATCATATTTTTGCCATGCTGTGAAGCGATCCCCATTCGTATCAAGCTCCCACGCTTCGACATACAAACGCTCGGCTTCACTCTCCGGCAGATGTCCCGTATTTTGGTTCATCCGCGCCCGCGTTTCCGCGCGGTACATCGTGTACTTTTCCTGAAACCGGTCGATCTCGGGTTTGAACTCCGTCTCCGGATAATTTTCCATCAGTACGGGAATCAAATTCTGTGCTTGCCGCCAATCAACGACATCTTCGGAAGCAATCAGCGGTTCGAGTTGGGCGATCAGTTTCTGTTCACTGGGGGGTTGGAGCGCCCAGATGCCACCGATGGCCAGCAGCACCAGGCACATCCCCAAAAACCACACCCGCTCGTAGAACGGGCTGTGATCGCGTTCCTTGGGGCGCATGTGCTTTTTCAATCGCACGATTTCGCTGCGGTCGGAATCGACTTGCAGCATCCCTCTGCGACCCGACAGCATTTGCTGCGTCGCGCTGATACCCTGAGTGACTTTCTCCTTCGCCATGAGAATCGCACGATGGGCTTCCTCGGCCGAAGTGAGTCGATCAGCCCTTTTCACGGCGAGCAACTTGGCGGTCAGCAAGTCGAGCCACACGGGGCAATCGAGTTCTTTGGCCGACACCCGCGGCGCATCGCCATCGCGACGTGCTTGCACTAGCTCTGCAGGCGAGTTTGCTTTCCATGGCAACTCACCGGACAGGCATTCATACAGAATCACGCCGACGCTAAATAAATCAGCCGGCGGAAGTGCGGCGGATTGTTTGCCACGAAATTCTTCCGGAGCCAAATAATTCGCCACCGACATCGGCACGCGCAAACCGAGCACGTCGTCCTTATCAGCCCACGCACAATCAAAGCCGCAGATCTTCACTTCGCCCGTGGGCTGAATGATGACCCGCGAAGGAGTCAGTCTCTGATGCACATAACCGAGCTGATGAGCGTGCTTGAGCGCCAAACAGATGCTGTCGACAATCTCGACGGCCAACTCCCACGGCAATTTCCCTCGGCGATCCAACAGATCGCGGAGCGATTCGCCTTTGACCAGCTCCAGGGCCAGATAGGGCTGCCCCTCTTCGATCGCGCCCCCCAAGCAACGAACGATATTGGGATGCACGAGCCGCTGCAAGCGTTTGACGTCGGCGGAAAAAGCATTCCCCGCCATGGGACGATTCACCAACCCCAAAGGCAACATCTTAACGGCCATCGAGGCTTTGCGCTCGAGATGCAGACCGCGCAGCACGTTGCCGCCTCCCTCGTGATCGAGGGATTCTTCTAAGGCGAACGGGCCGATCCGCGATCTTTGCATGAACTTTCGCTTTGCCGAGAGGTAACGGTGCAGGCGGATCGCGAACCACGCCGACGTGCGGATGGCGTTCGAATCGTACCGTTCTCTCGCATCTTGAGGACTCGGGAGCTTCTCTGTTCCGAGTCAAGAAAGCGCTGGCTCGCTAGGTTTCATTGTAACCGAGTCGCCACGCGTCGCAATTCAAACTTCAGCGAGCCGGGTCGTCACGACCCCGACAAACACCGGCATCGGGACGATGCCGGCTAACTATCACGATGGCGTAGGGACTTCGGCGGGAGCTTCTGGGGGTTCTGGCTTACCGTTGGTAATCAGCGCGGGGTCGATGTTGGCTTCCACTTTGCGCAGAATCTGCCGCGTCGGGTCGCGTTGAAAATAGAAATCGTCGATCCGAATGCGATCAGTCCCCGCGTCGGTTTTGTAACTCACAAAGGCAATACCTTTGTTCTGCCACTTCTTTTTGTTGAGCTCCGTGATGTTGGCGTAGGTCGTCTCGCGGCCCGACTTGTCGCGCAGTTGGGTTTCATCGCACTCAATCCAACGGCCAAACATAAACGCAAAGCGAGACAGAAATCCAAGTGCGGCCAGACCTGCCGCACCGGCGTAATAGAACTGCTCGTTAATCTTCACTACGGCGAGAGGTTTGTTCGTGTCGGCATCAAGAGGATTTCCTTCTGGCCAATTATTCTCACGTGCGTATTCATTCCATTTATTCACGCGATCGAGCTCGTCCAGAGCGGCGTTCTCTTCCATGAATTTTTCGTAGGCAAAACCACGCTCCCGCTGAGCAGGATAACCGACGAAGCCGTCGTAAAGGAAATACGCCCCGCCGAAGGCGCAGAACAGCCCCACTAGGCCGAGCCGCATGAGATAGCCACGACTAACATCCGCGCGTATGGTCATCGAAAAAAGCCTCCGAAGAAAAGATTCTGTACGAATCTTCGATTGTAACGCACGCCCGCCCCGACTGGAGCGCTCCCACGAATTTCTTCACGGGGGAGTGTTATGCCCCGGTCTAATCGTAGCGAAAAACCGGTCTGTAAGGGACCAAAGCGTTTGTCCCGACTTCAAGAATGAATTAACCGAGCCACGATCCCAGCTTTTTGCGTGGCGGTTGAAATTCGCTAGTCCGCGAATTGCGGCGATGCCGTGCAATCAGGCCCCCTCCTACCAGGACAGCCACCGTCGGCAACGCGATGTAGTACTTGCCCCCTTCGTTGCCGCGCAGAGAAACAGCGACTTCCTCGGCCATGAGCTCATCGCCCCACAATTCGTCTAACACTTGATCGTGAGCTTCTGCGGTGGAAAGCTCATCATCAGCCGGTAGCGATTTCTCGTCCCGTGCACTCTTCGCCTCGGGAACAGCTGGCCGTTCCGCCGAACGCATCAATTGAGCCGCTTCCTCAGGAACATCTCCAGGCTTATCAGTCTGGTTCGCGGGTTGTGATTCAGCCGCTGGGATCTTGTTGGCCGCGTCCTCGTTGGGCTCAGCCTTCGGTCGCAAACGATTTGCAATGTCGGTCAACATGGCCTGATCATCAGGGCTCTGACCTGCGGCCACATTGAGAGCCGTATGTTTGCCGCGCGGCTGCAACGTCGTGGAGAGCGAAGCGACTTCAAAATAAACGTCGCGGGCTCGCGCCAACGTAGGTTCCTTTGCCGACGAATCAAACGCCGTGAGCTGCGACCCCTCGGACGCGCTTTCCACCTGGGTGTATTCCGACCGCGGCGAGCTTTGCAGCGACGAGGGCAGAAAAATATTGCTCAGCTCGATCGTGCCGCCCGGTTGCTCGACTTGATTGTCGGGCTGAGGAATCGGCGTGACCTGATCGAAGTCCGTCGCTGCGGGACCACTTTCTTCTGCCCCTTTGACCAGTTCTTCGTAATACGAGGCTGCCGCAGGATGCTCCTCTAAAAATTTCTCCACGCGATTGCCATCAACGCGATCGATGATCGACTGAACCTTGTCGCTATTGAAGTTGAAACTAATCGTGCTGTCGGTAGTGAGTACCAATCCTCCCTGATTCAAAATCAGGCTGTTGATTGTGCTCCCGTTTGCGAACACCTGTATATCGCGATTGATCGCAAAATCCGCCGACAACGCTAGCCGCTCTTCCATCCGTTCAAAAGCCAGCGCGCGACTCTTAATCTTTCCGCTCAAGGCTGTAATCTTTCTGTTCATGGTTGCACCTCAGCGGCAATTTTGTTGGCAATTTGATAGCGGGTTCGCAAGTTCTTCGGGATCTGTTGGATGTTCACAGCGTAGCCCGTGGCCTCGGCCTGCTGCAACGTGACGATCGCTTCGTCGAGCACGCGCTCGCGCGAAAACTTTTTGTCCTGGGAATCCGCAGGAATCGCGTCCCCAACGACGCCCAATTCCATGGCCACTTGAAACAGTTGCTCGCCGTTGTCTTCCCACAACTTGCGACGTTCAAGCGCCATCTTCACGGCGGCAGCCGGTTCGTTGAGTGTTCGCAACGTCCGCGCACAGTTGAAATAGTGCTTGCTCAAAAAATCGCGATACTGGGTTTGCTGTGGCGCTTGCAAGACGGCGATTTGTTGGTGTTCGATGGCTTGTTTGTAAGCGACCAACGCCTGTTGAAAATCCCCGGCCAACTCGCTGGCCATGCCACGATTGTTCAGCACTCCCGCGAGCGAACTGCGGAAGCGAATATCACGCGGAAAGTCTCCCACAAGTTGTTCGAACAAAACTTGCGCTCGTTCGTAAGCTGACGCGGCTTCCGTGTTCTGATCATCACGCGCTAACGCCTGGGCTAGGTTATTCCAAGTGATCGCCAGATCGCTCCGATATTGCACCACCACAGGGGCTTGGCGAACCAATTGCTCCTGCAACTTAACCGCCTGCTGAAACGCCACGATCGCGTCATCGTTCTTGCTTTGATGCCCCAAGATCGCAGCCAGATTGTTGTAGCTGAGCGCGAGATCGCTGCGGGCCGACGCCGATTGATCATCTTTGGATTCTTCAACTAGTTGTGTAAGCAACGAAACCGCCGCCCGGCACGAGGCTTCCGCCGCGGTCCAGTCGTGTTCCTGTTCCATGAAGCTGCGATTGTTAAATGCCATCGCCAACGCATGCCGCGTGTCGCGATCGGCATCTTTGGTGGCGACGATTGTTTCGAGCAAAGCAATGGAATGTGTCAGGGATTTCCGAGCCGCATTCTGCTCTCCACTTTGACGTTCGAGCAAACCCCGATTGGCAAACATCTCGGCCAACACTCGCTTGGCCGATGCGCCCTGATCCTTGCTTGAAGTGACTTGAGTTTGCAGACGAATCGCCGCCGAGTATTGCTGGCGAGCCTCAGCCAATTGGCCTTGCGCGGCAAACAACATGGCGAGATTGTTGAGTGCCGTGGCATGTTGTTGCTGAAAGTCCGCAGGCTTTTCAGTCGTCGCGGCAAGTTCGCCGAAGAGTTTGGCAGCAGTGCGGAAAGCTTGCTCGGCGGCTTCCTGATCCCCCAGCTGATCGGCAATCGTCCCTGCCTGCAATTGGGCATTCGCCAAATCGGCTTGAAGCAGCGGATCATTCGCAGCGCGATCGATAAATTCTTGATAATACTTCAGTGCATAAATCAGTAATTCATGCCGCAGTGGTTCGCTACCCGGCAGCCGTGCTAGTTCTCGAGAGAACTCCGTGCCGAAACGCTCCACCACTTCGCGCGCTTGCTTAAAATTGACATTAGACTTGGCGAGTGCTTTTAGTCTGCTATTGTGTTCCCGTGTGAGCAGAATTGCCCCCGTCGTCGAAACCGCGGTGAGAATCAACAAGAACGCCGCGGCGAGCGAAACAATCGTGCGATGCCGCCGGACCCACTTCGCTGCCCGATCAGCCACGGTGGGTCGCTGCGCCAGCGTCGGCTTCCCTTCGAGAAAACGATTGAGATCGTCGGCCAGTTGCTCAGCCGTGGTATAGCGTTCATCGCGCGATTTGGCCATCGCCTGCAAGACGATGGTTTCCAAATCCACCGGGATGGCCGGATCGATGGTTCGCGGCGGGGTTGGCTCTTCGTTGCCAATCGCCTGCATCACGGCTTGACGATCTTCACCAGGAAACGCCGGTCGCAGCGTTAGCAATTCGTACAGCGAGGCCCCCAGCGAATAGATGTCGGTCCGCGGGTCCACAAGTGCATGCTTGCCGGTCGCCTGTTCGGGACTCATATAACGGAGCGTGCCGACAACGTCGCCGGTGACCGTCACGCCTGGACTGTCTTGCACCCGCGCGAGGCCAAAGTCGGTGATCCACAGTTTGTTGCGATGGTCGACCATCAGATTCGAAGGCTTTACGTCGCGATGAACCACGCCGCATTCGTGGGCGTAGTGCAAGGCGTTCGCCGCCTGAATTCCCAAACCGGCAATCGCGCGGCAATAGCGTGTTTGTCCCGCCGCATGCTCGGACGACAATTTTGAATTCAACGTCGATTCAATGGCCATCGTCGAGACAATGCATTGATCGACCTCCTGCACCGCTTCGCGACGTAACTCGCCTAAGATCTGGTCGAGCGAACGCCCCTGGATCAACTGCATCGCATAGAAATGAACGCCCCGTTCTTGCCCCACGGCAAACACCGGCACGATATGCGGGTGATGCAGCTGGGCCGCGGCCTGGGCTTCGTTCTGAAAGCGAGCGATCTGCTTATGATCCCACATCGCCGCGAAGGGGAGTACCTTCAGCGCGACTTTGCGCTGCAGCGAAATTTGAGTCGCTTCGTAGACGACCCCCATCCCGCCGCGACCGATCTCGGGACCAATCTCAAAATCGCCCAGCCGCTTTTCGCTGTGCCGTGAGAGTGGCTGAGATTCCACTGGCTTGGGAAACGCCAGATTTGTCTCCGGCTCGTGAAGGCCGTGCGTGGCGCCGTGGAGCATCTCGATACTTTCCACAAACGAGCGAATGTCGGCAGCTAAGTGGGGATGATCGGCGATCAAGCGCTCAACATCGAGCGGCGTATTTTGTTCCAACGACAGCAAATAGCGATCGAGCACGTCGGCCAACTCGCGGTCAGTCGCCGAACTTGTCGAAAACGATTTGGTCGATTCGCTAATCATCTAATTCCCCCTCCCGGTACCCCGGGAGGGGCTAGGGGCGGGTATTCTTCTTAGGCCACAATAGCAAAAACTGCGGGGAGGGTATTCTGGGGAGACCAATTCAAACTTCCATCTGCTCACGCAATTGCCGGATCGCGCGGAGCCACAGCATCCGCACCGCACCTGCGGAGCGGTCCATCCGTCGTGCGACTTCTTCAAACGGCAACGATTCAATATGACGCAGCACGATCACTTCGCGATAATCGGCCGGCAGGTCCGCCACGACGTTCGCCAACTCGAGTTGCTGTTCGTGCTTTTGGTAATTCATGCTCGGCGACGTGCCGGGGTCAGGCAAAATCGCATCCAGCCGGGTGGTCGAATGCTCCAACGACGTCGCCATCGCTTCAAGCGAAACTTCGCGGTGGACGGTCCGCTTTTCAGCCAGCACGTGCTGCTCGACGACGCGGTGGAGATTATTGACCAAAATCCGCCGCAGCCAGGCGCAGAACTCGCCACTCGACCGACCTCTGAATTGGCCGAAATCGCGATTGGCCTCCAAAAATGTTTCTTGCACCACGTCGGAAGCGCTGATTCGCCGCTGGAGTTTCTTCTCCAACTGCGACATCACGAGCAATTTGAGGTAGTTGAGGTAGACATGCAGTAGCCGGCCGAAACATTCGTTCGAGCCCGCAAGTGCTTGCGACAACAAGAGATCGGGATTGATGGCAGAGCTATTTGACATGGCTGGGTCGCCTGTGGGGGGTCGGAATCCTTCCTCGTGCGAAAGGCAGGATCTCCCGGCGATTGTCACGGAGAGGTCTGAGAATTTAGCAGAAAATTGAGTCGTCCTGACTGGCCCGCCCTTCAGCATAACCTGGGGACCCCGCAGGGGCAAACCGGCTGCTAGCGGGAATGAAAGTTGCGTACTGTTGGTCAACTCGGCAATCAAGCTATAATTGCTGTATCATGGCTACCGTCAGCACATTTGACCAATTTCTCGACCCTTCGACCGGCTGTTTGACACCACAGGTGGCACAGCGAATTGTCGATTGGCGGCCCAGTCCCCAACTGCAGGATCGTATTCAGGAGTTGGGTCGTAAAGCCGAGTCAGGGACCCTTTCTCCCGATGAAGACGGTGAGTACCAGCAACTCATCGAAGACGGCGACTTGATCGCCCTCCTGCAGACCAAAGCCCGCAGAATTCTCTCTCAACCGGCTCGATGATCGATGGATGCCCAATCGCGTGAATTCGTTCGACTTCGCGCTGGGGGAATCTGTGAATATTGCCGCTTGCCAGAAAGCTGCGATCCTTTCCAGTCCTTTCACTTGGAACATGTCATTGCACGCCAGCATGGAGGCGATGACGGCCTAGAGAATTTGTGTTGGAGTTGTAGTCGATGCAACTTTAGGAAGGGGACAAATTTGGCGACCATCGACAGCGAATCCGGCCGATTGACCCCTTTATTTAACCCACGCACTCAAAAATGGGTCGACCATTATGCGTTGAACGGCCCTGTCATCGTAGGGCTTACAGAGACTGGTCGAGCCACCGTAAAGCTTCTCGATATGAACGCATCTCATCGCGTGAAGTTACGTCGTGAGTTAATTGACGCGGGTACTTATCGAGCTACTTGAGCCCCTTTGCGAGACGAGGGCACCTCGCACAACGGCTTCACCGACGACGGGTCGGCCAAGACTTCGGCCAGGGTCGTTTTGCCGAAGGCCTGCTCGACCTGGGCCAGCGCGGCGTCCAGGCGGCTGTGCAGGGGGCAGAGCTTCTTACCGTGTGAGACCAAACCCAAGGGGCACGTCTTAATCCGCTGCAACGGCTCGACGACGTTCACGATGTCGAGCACGGTGAGTTTCTTCGGATTGCCAGCGAACGAAATGCCGCCCCCCGAACCGCGCTGCGAATGCACGATCTCCGCCCGCGCCAAACTTTGCACGACCTTCGACAAATAAGCCGCGGGAACTTGGGTCGCCTCGGCAAGTTGCGAAGTGGTGCAAGACGCTGGGGCAATCCCCGCCAAATGCACGACCGCCCGCAGGGCATATTCGACGGTTTGAGAAAGCATGACTGAAACTCGCAAATTGGATGTTGACATCCAATTTAGCGCCTTCTAAAGTGACACTAATTGGATGCGCATGTCCTATTTAGATTCTAGTGCATGCTCCCTGACATGGAATCCCAAAACAGGCGGAAGATAGATTTATTATGAAACACATCGACGAAGCACGATTGGAAGAGGATTTGGAATATCGTTTTGGCTATCTGGCCGAGTTCATGGAGTTTGGCGCCGAGGAGATCGCCGCCATTCATGCCGCGGCGGGGCCGTTGAGCGATCACGTGGAAGCACTCGTGGATGCGGTCTACGTGAAGCTGTTTTCCTTCGACGCCACAAAGCGACACTTTGTCCCCCCACAACACGGCTATCAGGGCGAGCTCGCCACCGACGTCGAAACCTTGTCGCTCGACGACGATGTGATCGCTTTTCGCAAACAGCATCTGGGTCGTTATCTGACGACGCTCGTGACGAAACCTTACAACACCAAGATGGTGCAATACCTCGACGCTGTCGGCTCGATGCACACGCCCGACATGGGGAACAAGTCGATCAACGTACCGCTCGTGCAAATGAACGCGTTGCTGGGTTTCGTCGCCGATGCCTTGAACGTCACGATCCTCAGCCTGGGCTTACCACGCGAGAACGAAATCGTCACCCTCCGAGCCTTCGGTAAACTGCTGTGGCTGCAGAATGATCTCATCAATCGACACTACAGCCGCGCGGCATTACCCGAAGTCGCCAGCGTTGCGTGACGAGTGTTTGTAGGCCGGAACAAGCCGTGCGCAGTTCCGGCAATGGAGCTGAATTTGGTTTGCTAGGCGTTCACGACTTCTTTGCCGCCAGGGCTTTCTTGAGGGCGACGCTCCACACGGTCCGGTCTGCAAAGTGAGTTTATCTGACCGCCTCGACGTGAAAATCGATCCCTTCATATTTTTTCAACGATGCGAGCAGAGCGGCCACGTTGTTCATCGTGGGGTTGCCTTTATCGCTAAGCATCCGCATGAGGCTTTCGGGTTTCTTGTCGACAGTCTTGGCCAGCATCTCAAATCCCATCGAAGCCAGCACGTAATTTCGGATCATTTTCTTTGCCGTCTGGACATCGTTCTCGATGAAGCACTCAATCGCTTGGCCTAGCAATGCTACCCGGAATTTGGGGTCGCGCTTGGCTCGCTCGAGCATGATTTCGGTGACAGGTTTGAGATGGCCCACGACTAATTCACTACTTTCCGACAGAAGTCACATAGGCAAAGACTTTGATCATTTTATCACTAACATAATGTTAGCCAAAGCAAGCTAGGATTGCTCAGATTGGTATAACGCGACCACGTAGGCTGGAATCCGCCGCAGACGGATGCGCAGTTTCGGCATTGGAGCTGACTTGGTTTGCTAGGCGTTCACGACTACTTTGCCGCCAGGGCTTTCTTGAGGGCGGCGCTCCACTCGGTCCGGCCTACGCGCAAGTCCCAAACTCGCCAACCCAATAAGCACAAAGCCGCTCGGCTCCGGCACCGCTGCGAGCGCACTCAGCGGCACAATCGCCCCGCTCCCCGCTTCGCGTTGCCAGATCAGAAAATCACGACCGGTGACGGCCCCATCGCCGTCGGCGTCGCCATCTTGGTAAGTCGCGCCGGTCGAGACTCCATAACCAGCCTGCCACAGAATCAAATCCGCCGAGTCCACCAGATTGTTGTGATCGAAATCGGCCTGGAGCGCAGGTCCGTACAGAAACTGAATACCCGCAATGTCGTCGGCATCGGGAATTCGATTGATCGGCATCTTGCCATCACTGTCGGGATCGTAGTACGCGCATTGCGAACCATCGAAACCTCCGTCGACATAACCGCACATCAACCCTGATGGCACATCCGAGTGTGCTAGCGCTAAGGCGTGGCCTAGTTCATGGGCCACAAGTCCCTCGAAGTCGTTGCGGTAATAGCCGCCCCCCGGCGGGTACAGATCATAGAGATCACCCTCAGCACCCGGCGCGACATAGAAGGAAATGTCAGACCGACTGTTAAGGATAATGTCGCCATCAAGCGTCGTATCGCCAGGGGGATAGGCCGAATAGCCAACCCCCGCCGAGAAGCCGTCAATGTCAAATGCACCAATACGAATGTCGCCGACGACTTGCCCCGGCGCTTTCGGCGCGCCAAAAGGTGTGCCATCGTCGATACCAACATACTCAAAATAGATGTTGCTGACGGACGACCAGTTGTCGAACGCCGACTGGATCATCGCGAGTGCCGCCGTTTGTCCGCCGACCTGATTGAACACGGAGGTTAAGTCCGAGGTACCGTGAATGTAGTTGGGCGCAGACGCGTGCAGCGTCGTACCCTGGGGCATGAGACTCCAAGTGATCGTTCCGCCGGGCGAACCGGGCGTGAAGATATCGCCCCACTTTTGGTAGTACTCATCCTCACCCCAAGGATAAGGGCCAAACAGATTGTAGGCCGTCGCCGACGCTGCCAGCTGCGTGGCCAGAATCAAAGAAAGTAAACCAACTCCCAGAGAACGCATCGTAGCTCCTTTAGTCTTAATCGATTCAAGTTTGCTTGATCGATTTTAATGCCCACGCATTATAGCTGGCCCATGAGCCGCAAAATGAGAGAGAAATTCACTTATTCTTAAACAAACTGCCAGGATTGCCCCATCTACTGGGGGGATGGTTCCACCGCTTTGATAAGGTTTCTACACGTGTTTTTGGAATTTGCCTTTTCCGTTTTACTGTCGTACTTCGGCCCGAATCCGCCGCTCGTTGTTTCTGAAGAGACGACCGTCATCACCGCGCCGCTCAGCGACGATGGGTTGCCCGATTATCAAACCTATTGGCGGGACTTAGGCCGCGAGGGAGTCACGCACGACAACAATGGCGCCGTGCCGTTTTGGAAAGCCATCTGGCCCACGGGCCTTTCCCAAAACGATTGGCTCGCGATGAGCGATGCCCTGGGTTTTGCCCAAATGCCCAGCACGACCGAAAGTCTGCAAGATCCGTTCGACAAGACCGTCCGCAGTTTGGTGTCGTACTGGCTCACCACGCAATACCAAGCAGGGCTCACCCCGACTGAGTCCGATGTGTTGTTGAATCCGACGAATCAACAAATCATCGACAACTCGGCAGAAGAAGTGATCGATTTGGCCATGAGCCGACCTTGGACGAGCGAGCAGATTCCGCCGCTTGCCGATTGGGTGAAGCATAACGCAAAACCATTTGAACTTTTGACCGAGGCTAGTCAAAGGCCGATGTGGTGGTCTCCTTCACCTTCGTTGTTACGTCCAAAATATGAAGGCGCTATTCAAATTTTGTTGCCGGCCGTACAAAACTTGCGCGGGGCCACACGGGCGCTTTGTATCCGAGCAATGTGGTACGCCGCCCAAGGCCAACGCGCGGAGGCCTGGCAGGACCTGCAAACAACATTTCAATTGGCCACTCACTGTGGACGGGGGATGACCCTCGTCGAGCAATTGGTCGCGATCGCGATCGACAACACGGCTTTGAGCCGCACGGTGACGCTCTTGCAACTTGACGAATCCGATGCCAAGTTCGCCCGCGAAGTGCTTGATTACTTGCAGAAACGCAAAATCCCTTCCGATGTGGTGCGTTCGTTCGACCAAGGGGAACGCGTCTTCTTTGCTGACATGGTCGTGATGTTGCAGCGCGATTTCAGCACGTTGGAAAACGCGGGGACCGATGTGACGACTCCCGCGCTATTGTTCTACAGCCAAGCACCAATGAATTGGAACGACGTGCTGCGCTCCGCCAATGCGATTTACAATCGGTTGGTGGAAACCGCGAGCATTCCCGACCGTGCCGAGCGCATGCGTGCGACGTCGAATCTTGACCACCATATTTCGCAACTCGCCCGCTCGGCTGGGGACCCGGCTCGCATCGTGGCCAGCTTTATTAACGCCGAAGTCCGGTCCGCACTGGTTGCCGACACAATGGTCAGCCTCATGCTGCCCGCGCTCAATGCTTCCATGAAGGCCCAAGATCGAGCCATCGCCGTGCTCGATCTCACCCGCGTGGCGGCGGCGCTTGCCGTCTATCGCGCCGAGCAAGGGGAGTACCCTGAAAAACTTGCGCAGCTTGTGCCGAGCGTGCTCGACAAAGTTCCGAACGATCTTTATTCGGACAAGCCGTTTAGTTACGAGCGTAAACCCGATGGAGGATATTTGCTCTACAGCGTGTTTGAAGACGGCAAAGACGACGGCGGCACCGACCGCGATGGCTCGATCATCGGCGGCGAATGGGTCACCCCGAATTCTGGCAATGTTGATTATGAGCACTCCGATTTGGTGATCCGTGTGCCGGTGCCGAAGTTCGAGTTGCCACCGAAACCGACATTCGTGAACTGATCCGGCGAGGCTGCTTCAGCAGCCGTGCAAAAAAACCCACCAGCTTGCGCTGGGGGCTACGCTGCTTTTAACAGCACTTCCAGATGCGTGGCGACGCATTGTGCCAACACCAGAGGATTGTATCCCCCTTCGAGCGCACTCACCAAACGGCCTTGCGCATAGCTGTTGGCAATGTCGACCGACATCTGTGTGAGCCATTCAAAATCTTCGGTTTCCAAACCCAACGAACCAACCGGATCGCTGTGATGCGCATCGAAACCTGCGCTCACGAGCACCAGTTCCGGTTTGATCTTCGCGGCGAAATCTTCCAGACTGCTTCGCACGATGTCTTGATACTCGCGGCGCGACGTGCCGAAGATCACCGGCAGATTGCGGGTCGTGCCCAATCCTTTGCCCGTACCGGTTTCGTCGGCCGTTCCTGTGCCGGGATAAAACGGCCAGCGATGCACCGAGAAAAATCCCACTCGCGGTTCTTCGTAAAAAATCGCCTGCGTGCCGTTGCCGTGATGCACGTCCCAATCGATCACCAGCACGCGTTGCAAACCCGCGTCAAGCGCGGTCCGCGCGGCCAGCGCAATGTTGTTGAAGAGACAAAATCCCATGGCCACGTCACGCAGCGCATGATGCCCCGGCGGGCGGACCAAGCACAACGCGCGGGAATCGTCGCCGCTAAGGACGCGCTTGGTCGCATCGCAAACGGCTCCCGCCGCGAGTTTGGCCACATCGACCGATTCGCTCCCCACGATTGTGTCGGCATCGGCCATTCCGCCACCACTTGCGGCTAGGTGCTGCAGTGCGCCGATCATCTCCGTCGTATGCACCGTGGCCAGAGTTTCATCCTCGGCTCTCTGCCACGTGGGGCGAGTGCAGCGCTCCGCGAGGCCGCTTTCGCTGAGCTTGGTGAGAATCTGCACGAGCCGCTCAGCACGCTCGGGATGCTGGCCGGTGTTGTGATCCAGAAATCTTGCCGAAGTGTAGAGCAGGGTCATGACAGGGAACTCTCAAGGGACAGTTCCTTTAGCTTGACATGCCGCGAGAATTCTGGCCAGAGCGAAAACAAGCTAACACGTTACGAGCCAACGGCTTGCGTACGAGAAAAATCCCGGACGCGAATGGCGATTTTGCGGCGGGGCACTCCAACCTTAGAATAGATAGGTTCGCTCGCGCGGCCGGTCGGTCGACGCATCTCGCGGCAGGAACATTTAAGGAACAGAGGCCATGTTCACAAAATCTCATCTCGTCGTACGCCGTTGCAGCGCACTATGCGCCGCACTGGCCGTTGTGTTCGCCTTTCTGTCGACCGCCACTTATGCCCAAGGCTATAAGACGTTACCCGTCGATAAGGATGCCAACAGCTTGCGAATGACTTTTGCTTCCGCGGCGCGAAATCCCGCTGGCCTGGGAGCCTCTCAGGCCGACGTCGAAAAATATCTGAAGGGCTACTACTTGCCGACCATGACTCTCTTCACGGCAGACGCGTTGAAGGAACTCGGCAAGTCGCGCGAACAATTGTTTAAGCTTCTGCAGCAGGTCCCGAACGCGGGCACACGAGACTTTATCAATGAAATCATCTTCACCTACGCCCGCGGAATGGCGCGAGGCAATTTTCATCCTGCTGTGCGCTACAACGCCGTGCTGATGCTGGGCGATCTCGATCAACAACTGGCCAGTGGCACGACACCGCCAGTTCCTATGCCCAAGGCAACCCAAGAACTTTTGGAACTTGTCGAGAAGGACGAATTCAATGGAATTCCTATGCCCGAATCGGTGAAGCTCGGCGCCTTGATCGGCCTGGAACGACAGTCCCGCTATGGAATCGATCCCAGTCTGAATCAACGCTTGACTGCCGCTATGATCAAAGTCGCGGGCAGTCCCACTCCCGAGGATGTTGATGGCGACGTGCATGACTGGGTCCGCCGCACCGCGGCTCAGGTGCTTGCCAATCAAGGCAAGCAAGGTCCCACGAAAGAAGTACAAGCCGCGCTGACCGCATTGATCGCCGACAAAAAAGTTGACCTCGATGAACGCTGCAATGCCGCCGCCGCACTCAAACGCATCACCTATCCCGCGAATGCCGACATCGACGGCAACGCAGCCGTAGATGCCATGGCGCAATTGGCTCTCGATGTCGTGACAGAAGCGGCAACGCTCGCTCGCGATTACCAAAAACAAGCCTTGAAGGGTGCTGATTTTTCCAGCCGTCCCGGGGGTGGGGGTGGTCGAGGTTTCGGTGGTGGTGAATATGGTGGCGGTCGCGGATACGGAGACGGGGAAGAAGAGACAGGACCCCGTTTCGAGCGCCGTCAGGTCTTCGCTCGACTCTACAGCATCGACACGGGAAGCGCGTCTTTAAAGGCCGGTCTCGCTGATGAACCCAAAACTCGCTTGGATGCCATGATCAACGAGATGGTGCCAACCATGCAGATTATGGAAAATAAAGATGCCACGGAAGTGTCGGTGTCCAATAAAGTTATCGAGTTAGAGACGGCCCTCAAACAGTTGGTCCCCGTGGCCAAGCCGGCAGAAGAAACTGCGGCTGCGTCTGAAAAAGAAGACAAAGCGTTGGCTGAGAACTAAGCAGCCAAGAGAGTGAATCACTAAGAACGCAAAACGCCCAGGGATGGCCATCCCTGGGCGTTCTTTGTTTTGAATGGTTAAGTCGTTTACTTCTTCACGCGCTCGCGAGCGAAGGCGGGGGTCTTTAATCCGACTGATGCCAAGCTACCGGCCAGCAAGCCGAGGTAGAAAACATCGCCGGCGAGCATCGTGCGATAGAACGGCAAGCCCGCGACATAGCAATTCGTCAAACCTTCCCAGGTGTGTGCGTACATGCTGGTCGAGGCCCAGTGGACGAAATTGGTCACGATGAAAAACGCCGTGGCGGGAACAAAGCCGCAGAGCATGCCTTTACCCACGATTTGCCAGCCTTCGGCGCCACGAGTCCAACGACCCAGCGCCATCGGCACGATCATCATGAAATAAACCGAGAGCAGCACGAACACGTTCTCGTAGCCGTCGAGGGCGAAGTTGGAAATTGTGAGAATCCCCACCGGCAGCAACGCCGCCAACCACATCGAACGGAAGTAATAGCCACCCAACACCGTGGCGGCCATAATCGGTGTGAAGTTCCAATCAGGCTGACTCCAACGCCCAACCACACCAATCGCCAACAGAAGGAAAAAGACGCTCAGATCGCGGAGGGTATCTCGCTTCGACATGGTGGGTTCCTGAATGAAAACTTGCGACCGGGCGCAAAGATTTGTGCGAAAGGCAGTATGCCGCCTATTCTACAGCCCTTCATCTTCCCCCGCAAACCACCAGCGAACCTGCTCGCCGGGCGCGACTTCTTGCAGGCAAAAGCTCTTGGTTCCTGGCGTGCCAGCAACCTCGTATCGCCAATTTCGACCGCTGGCCCCCTCGTTCTTGAGCCCTTCCAATTGTGTGAGAAAACCACCTTCACCTTCGCCGATCTGTTCGTAGGTAATCCCAGGCTGAAAGTCACGCGCGGCCGCCATCACGTCGGCGGCGGTCATCCCGGCTTTCCAAGGCAAGGCATCGAATTGTCGCTTGGCACCGTTGCCAAAATCGATTTCTAGCTGCACAACTTCGCCGGTGGGCTTATCGCTGGGGGTCCATTCCAACGAGGGCGCTTTGGACAGCGCAGGATGCTCCCGCGCGCGATCCCAAATCACTAAGCTCCCCAAGATGAGCGCAAGAAAAAATGGAAATAACCACAGCCGGGGTGGGGGTGCGTCCTCGGTCGCGTCTGGGCCATTTGGGTTCGTTGCCATAGAATAAAACGATAACTTTTTGGGGAAACGCCGTCGACCGCGTTTCTGCTGATTCCCCTGTCCCCAAATTTCCTTGTCCCGCTGACTTCCTCAAAACTGCCGAGCAATGATGGCTGACTCGATTCTCACGCTCGATTTCCCCCAGCCCGATGTGGCGGTGATCACGATCAACGACCCGCAGAAAAGCGTCAACATCTTGTCACGTGGCACGCTAGCGGACTTCGCCAAACTGTTTGACGAACTCGAAGCTCGTAAAGGCTTGGCGGGGCTGGTGATTCAATCGGCCAAGCCTGGCAATTTCATCGCCGGTGCCGACCTGCGTGAATTCGTCGCCGATATCGACAAGCCCAAGTCCGATGTGATAGCCGTCTCGCGCCATGGCCATGAGCTCTTTGGCCGCCTGGCAAAGTTCCCCTTTGTGACCATCGCGGCCATTGGCGGTTTGTGCATCGGTGGTGGGGCGGAACTTTCGATCTGGTGCGATCGCCGCCTCATGGCTCGCGAAGCGGCGAGCTACGGCTTCCCTGAAGTGAAGCTCGGCTTGTTCCCCGGTTGGGGTGGCACGGCGCGCACGCCCCGGATTGTGGGAATCGGCAATGCGGTGGAGTTGGTCTCCAGCGGCGAGAACATCGATACCAACGCCGCCGAGAAGATGGGACTAGCGATTGGCGTGCCCGCTGACAAGCTGCTCGACGCCGCGATGGAACTTGCTCGCAGCGAAAACGTCTCCAAGAGTTATTTGAAAGATCGCGAACTTTGGTCGCAGCCGATCACGATAAGCGACACCGAACTTGCGTTTCTCGGCGCAACGGCGAGTGCCTACATCGAGGGCCAAACCAAAGGGCACTATCCTGCGCCCCTCGCGGCCCTGGAAGTCATGCTCGGCGCGGCGGGGGTTGATCTCGAAACGGCCTGCCAAATGGAAGCTGAAGGGTTCGCCGACTTATTCGGTTCGCCCGTCAATCGTGCGCTGCTCAATGTGTTCTTCTTGCAGGACGCCAACAAGAAGCAAACGGGGCCTCCTGCCACCGAGCCGCGGAAGATCGAAAAAGTTGGCGTGCTGGGCGCGGGCACGATGGGGCAGGGGATCGCCGCCGCGAATGTGAAACGCAAGATTCCCGTCACGCTCACCGACATGAACGACGCGGCCATTAATCGCGGCGTGCAGGGGGTGATCACCGAAGTCAGCTTCAACAAAGAAACCAAAGGTCCTGATGCTAAGAAGGCCCTCGATTTTCTGCCGTTTATCGAAGGGACGCAAAGCTACGAAGACCTCGAAGACGCCGACCTTGTTATCGAAGCCGTTTTTGAAAGCGCCGATGTGAAGCACGAGCTCTTTGCCGAGATCGAGCCACAACTGGCCGAAGAAACCTTGCTTTGTTCGAACACTTCAACGATCCCCATCACCACGCTCGCCCACGGACTCACACATCCCGAACGGTTCTGCGGGTTGCATTTTTTCAATCCCGTGCGGCGAATGCCGCTCGTGGAAGTGATTCGCGGCAAGCAAACTTCTGCTGGCACGATCGCGACCGCCGTCGCTTATGCAAAGGCGATTGGCAAATCCCCGATTGTGGTGAACGATGGCCCCGGCTTTTTGGTGAATCGTGTTTTGCTCCCCTATATGAATGAAGCGCTCTTGCTGCTCGAAGAAGGAGCCACGATCAAGGCCGTCGACAAAGCGGCCACGGGCTTCGGCATGCCGATGGGTCCCATCGAGTTGTACGACACCGTAGGGCTCGACGTTGCCCTGCACGCAGGCAACGTGATGGCCCGGGCGTTTCCGGATCGCGTGGTTCCCTCGAAGATTTTGCCCGCGATGGTCGAAGCCAAACGACTCGGCCAAAAAAATGGCCAAGGGTTCTTCGACTACGCCACCGACAGCAAAGGCCGATCAAAATCGCAACCCTCAGCGGCGGCCGCTGAGATCATCAAGAAACACGCCAAAGGTGAGACCAAAGACAATCTCGTCGACCGGCTGTTCTTACCCATGTTTCTCGAATCAACTCGCTTGCTCGAAGAAAACATCGTGAGCGATGTTCGCGACGTGGACCTAGCGTTGATTTTCGGCATCGGCTTTCCTCCGTTCAAAGGGGGCCTCTTCTTTTGGGCCGACACACTCGGCGCGGCGGCGATTGTCGAGAAACTCAAGAAGTACGAACACCTGGGCGAGCGATTTAAGCCAACGCCGTTGTTGCTCGAGCACGCGGCGAGCGGCGAGAAGTTTTATGCGAGGCAGTCATCATGAAATCCCCCGTTATCGTTGATTGCTGCCGCACAGCCATTGGTCGCTCGAGTGCCGAGAAGGGCGTGTATCGCTTTGTTCGGAGCGACGACCTCGCCACGATTGTGGTGAAGGCCCTTGTCGAACGAACGGGTATCGATCCCCAGGAAATTGAAGACGTTGTGCTGGGCAACACGCAGCAACAGCGCGAGCAAGGTTTTAATATCGCCCGCATCGTGAGCCTCATGGCGGGGCTGCCTTCCACTGCGGCGGGCGCGACCATCAATCGCCTTTGCGGCAGCAGCTTACAAGCAATCAATCAGGCAGCCCACGCGATCATCGCCGGGGCGGAAGACGTGCAGATCGTTGGTGGCTTGGAACATATGCAGCACATCCCAATGGATTCGGGTGTGGACTTCAATCCCAAGCTGTTCCATGCCACAAGCAAGGGTGCCCTCCACATGGGCTACACGGCCGAGTTCCTGGCCCAGTCGCAGGGAATCAGCCGCGAAGCTCAAGATAAGTTTGCGCTCGCAAGCCATCAAAAGGCCGCGGCCGCCACTGAAAAGAAAGAACTCGCCCGTGAGATCATTCCCGTCTGGGGTCATGATGAAGCGGGGCTGCCGCTCTCCGTCACGGTCGATCAATGCATCCGCCCCGACACAAGCCTCGAAGCGCTCGCGGCGTTGAAACCGGCGTTCATGCCCGGCATCGGCACGGTTACGGCGGGCAACAGTTCGCCACTCAACGACGGCGCGGCGGCGCTCTTGATGATGAGCGAAGAGAAAGCCAAATCGCTGGGTCTCAAGCCGTTGGTGCGCGTGCGGGCTACGGCCGTGGCTGGAGTTGATCCCGCGGTGATGGGAACCGGTCCCGTGCCCGCCACGCAGAAAGCTCTCCAGCGCGCGGGACTCAAGCTTGCCGACATCGAACTCGTGGAACTTAACGAAGCGTTCGCTTCGCAATCGCTGGCCTGCATTCAGATGCTCGGCCTCGACGAAACGAAGGTGAATGTCCGTGGCGGGGCCATCGCCATCGGTCATCCGCTGGGGGCCAGTGGCGCGCGCATCGCCACGACGCTCATTCACAACATGATCGATCGTGATGCCACGCTAGGACTCGCCACGATGTGCATCGGCATCGGCCAAGGCATCGCCACCATCTTCGAGCGCGTCTAAAGCCGCTCGCGGCTTAGCGCTCGAATAGTTCTCGCTAAGCCACAAGTGGTTTTAATGATCGGCGTAAACGCGGGTGCTTTCTTCCTTGGTGATCGGCTCGCGCATTTCGTCGGTCGTGATTTGCACTTTGATCCGGTGATCGCCGTCACGAATGCCTTGCGCTTGAATGCGGAACGTGGTTTCGGCCTTCGGACCCAATTGGGGCAGGGGAGCGAACACCACGCGATCCCCTTGAATCGCATGCCGTGTGTCGCCGTGACCCGAGAGTGCTCGCAGACCGGGGGGCATGATTGCAACCACTTGCACGTTGGCCGCGGCTTTGGAACCTTGATTCACAACACGGATCTCATAGCCCGTTTCGCCACCCACTTCGATGGGGTCATCGCGGTCAACGACTTCAAACATCAGCGCCGCGATCCCTTCGACCGTGACCTGCTTTTGAATTTCGTCGTTCAGACCATCACGTGCCTTGGTGCTCACCTGCAACGTGTGCTGCCCCGGTTCGACGGGCAAGGCCACGAGTTCCACCGTGCCACGCTCATTGGCGGGGAGTTCGGCCAAACTCCAAATCACGCTGTGTGCCGCGGCATCGTATTCACCCAAGTTGTTGGCGCTCACGAACTGCAAGCCCTTGGGCAAATGCGTGACGAGTTGAATTTCCTTCGCCGGCGCCGTGCCAGGATTGTCGACGCTCACTTGGTAAGTCGCGGGACGTTCGAGGAACCGGCGTTCCGGGCCTTCCACAGTCACCTGCAAATCGGGGGCAACAATCTCAAATTCACAGCTCGCATCGACGTGCAAGCCGGCATCCGCTTTGGCGGTCATCGTGTTTTTGACGCGGCCCGCTTGCTCGGCAGTGAGGACCAATTCCAAACGGCGTGTTTCACCCGCGGCGAGATTGCCGATTTCAAATTCCAGCGCCGGCCCCGCTTCGTGCGTCACGCCAGTGGGCACCGTTTCCAAAATCATGACGCCGGTCGCTTCGCCGCTGCCGGGATTGGTGATTTCTACTAGGACGATCTGCTGCTCGCCCGCGTGAACTTGCGGCTGCGAAGAAAGTCGCAAAGCGAGTTCGGGCTTAGTGCAGCGAGCCTTGGCCGAAGCTTGAGCGGCCATCGTCACCGTGGCGACGCTACCAAGCTCACCTTCTTCGGTGGGAATCAATTCCATTTCGACGGTCCGTTCTTCACCGACCGACAAGGTGCCGAGATCCCACACGACCTTGCCACCCGAAACCGAAGCACGGGGTGCCGTGCCGACGAGCTCCGTTCCCAAAGGAATTTCATCATGAACCTGTACGTTCTGAGCGGTCCGCTGACCACTGTTCTGCACGCGAATCCCAAACGTGCACCGTTTGCCCACCTGAATCTCAGGAGGAGCGAGTTTCAAAATCGTGAGCGAAGGGGTTTGCGCCCCTTCCAACACGCGTTCGCCGGGACGGCCTGAACCTGGCTGCGAAGCCAAGCCAGGAGTCGGCGTAATGCCGGTGTTCGTCGGTTCGTCGTTGGCAATTTGAGATTCGGCTGGAGTGGGCAGCGGGGCGGCATCCACAGGGAAGGCCGACATCGGTTGACGTGAAGCGATTTGCGCATCCGCTGCACCCATATCCACGACCGGAGGCAAACTCGGCGTGGGGACAGTTGCCGGCGCGCCGTAGCGATTGTTGCTCACCGGCATCGGCGCGGCCGCAAACGGATTTGCGGTGGTGACCGAGGGAGCTGACTCTGGCAGCTGCGATTGAGGCAGCGGAGACGCCAACGGATTGGATGGTTCTTGTGCCAACGGCTCGGCGGGAGTCGGCGTGTTCACGGGAAGCGGCGAAGCGGTGGCGAAATCTTCGCGCGTGTCGGCGATCTCCGCCGGTGTTTCCGGGACGGTTGTTTCGAGTTCAGCCTTGGCTTGTTGCACATTGGTATCGGCCATGCGGAGCGGATTCGCATCGGGCCCTTGGCCTCGAGTCACGTCCTCGACCGGTGCTTGGGGTTCTTCTTCCAAAGGTGGCAAAGCGGGCTGCGGTGCGTAGCTGCCATAGCGGTCGCCAACTACTGGAACGACCGGAGTGGGCTGAGTGTCACGCAACGTATTGCCAAAAGGATCTTGGGTATCGTTGCTGGTTTCCGGCTCGGATTTCTCCTCGGCGAACAGATTCTTGAGCTGTTCCTTGGCGGAATGAGCTCGCAGCGAGTTGCCCGTTTCGGTGTCCGCTTCGGCTGAACCGTTTATGCACCAATAAGCGCCGCCGCAGCTCGCGCCAAGGACGGTGACCGCCAACGTGGCGGGCCACATCAGGCGACGGACAAGAGAAGGACGGCCAGTGGTGAGATTCGTTTCCATGGGAGAACCCTGAAAAATGCCAAGCGTTTACCAAAAAGGGCGCGTGCGTCGGCGCACCTCGGCGCGACTCGCGCGGCGAGGTGTAGCAAATGGCCGTACGCGGGCAAAGAGCATTCCCGCGGATGTGCTAGCAGCCGCTCGCGGCTTAGCGATCAGAAACTACTGAACGTAGGAGAGTGCCAGCAGCACATATCCTGTCACCAGATTGGGATCATTCTCCAACCAGCGCGGCTGGGCATTCACCCAACTGCCATCGGGCTTCTGCTGCTTGGCCAGAATTTCAACCAACTCGGCTTTCCAGTCGTGGGCCTTGCCCGCTTCATCAACCAGCTCGGGTTTGCCCACGGCGTTGAGCGACTTGGCAAACGTGTGATAGTAGTAATAGAGCCCGCTGTCTTTCATGCCGGGATTTTCAGCGAGCGTGTAATTCTTGGCGATCCATTCGAGCGCCGCCTTCACGCGCTCGTCGTCGGCTTTCACGCCGGCGTAGATCATGCTCTTGAGACCTGCGTAAGTCATCGAGCCGTAGCTACGCAAGCCGCCATCTTCTTCCTCACCGGCTTGGCTCGATCCCCCGGCGGCAATCGTGTAATAAAATCCGCCGTCGGGATTCTTGTCGGCGTACTCGGTTTCATTGTGTTCCGTCGGCAGATTCTGGCACCGCGACACAAACACCAACGCCTTTTGAATCGCGGGGTCATCGTCGCTCGCGCCCAATTCTTTGAGCGTGTCGATCAAAAACGAAGTGTTCGACAAGTCAGGCCGGGAGTGCGAACCGTAGCCGGCTCCGCCGTAGTTCATGCTCGATTCGTCGTGATTTTCACCGCCATCCCATTGAACTTCCTTGATGTACTTTTCGGCGTTCTTGACGAGGTCGTCGTATTCGCCGTTCTTGTTGGCCAAGTGAAAGGCCACCACGGCCAAACACGTTTCGTAATTGCGATGGGTGCTCCCCGGCTTGTAGATGCCGCCGTCTTCTTGCACGTATTGCTTCAAATAGCCGAGCGCCTTGGCCACGACCGGATCATCGGGGCTCTTGCCATTCTTCAGCAACGCCGTGGTCACGAGCGAAGTAATGCCCGTGCCGCTGTCGCTACTGAACGAGCCATCCTCGGCCTGCGACTTTTCGAGAAACGCGGTCCCTTTGTCGACGAGTTCCTTGGCCTCCGCGGCGAAAACATTCGCTTGAACCAAAAACAGAAGGCTCAGAACTACAAACGCAACAAGCCTGGATCGCATGGAAAACTCCTCGCTGCCGGGGGAATGTCGAGATTCGACCGTAAGACTCTTTATCCTACAGCAGCGACCCACGGGAGAAAAATCCCCTAGCGCGATTCGGCAATGGGCACGTGTCAGAAATAGCGACACCGCCAGACACTTCGTCGACAGGCAAATTGGCTTAGCGAATAATCGCCAGCACGTCTGCTGAGCGCAAGATCAAGAGCTGCTCGCCGTCGATATCGACTTCTTGCCCTGCATAGCTGCCGAACACCACACGATCCCCTTCTTGCACGTCGCAGCCGCCGCGCTTGCCACTGGGCAGCAGCGGGCCATCGCCCACGCTCAAGACTTTTCCTTGTTGAGGCTGTTCGCGTGCTGAATCGGGCAGGACGATCCCTCCCGCGGTGGTTTCTTCCGCTTCGACGCGCTTGACGACAATATTATCCCCGATGGGTACCACGTTCATGTCAATTAGTGTCCTCGTTTATGCTTGCCGCGCTGAAAGACTCGATTCGCGGCGTTAGCTCTGCCTCAACGAATCACTCTATTGAAAAACGGCGCGGCAAGAAGTTCAACCGCCAAACGCCATCCAAGCCAGAAAAATCATCCACAACGCCATCAAAACACTGGAAACAATCAGTTGCCAACGACTGGGGCGCGGGCCAGAAAAGTTGGTTTCAGCGGGGGAAGCCGTTCCCACGGGGCCTGTCGGCGGAGGGGCTTGCCGTTTCTTGGCCGACATCAATGCTCAGTCCTCTGCAACTCAGTCCTCTTCGACTCAGTCCCCATCAATAATCGCGCTCCTCGCTCGGATCGAGAGGCGAGAATTGAAAGCTGTGCTGAAAACCTTCGTCGAAATCAAAGACGTCGTCGAAATCTTCGCGACGATCGTGAGGCGTTTTGCGCATCTGTTCGATCTTGATGAGATTGAACACGATCTCGCCGAAGTCGCCCGTGCTTTTGATGCCCCAACTGTTGAGCACGCATTTGGCCATGTAGCCGTATTGCTCGTGGGCATAAACTCGCATCGCTTCGCAGAGCTCTTGCCCCGTCACGTGCCGTTCGGGTTCGTCTTCCTCTTCGGCTTCGTCGGCAAAATACTCGGTCCCCATGCCGAGCTTTTCCTGCGCATGCCGCAGGGCCTCAAACACAAACAGATAAGCATCCAAATCGTAGCGCTTGTCGTGACACAAAAGTTCTGCAAGCGGATGATCGGGGTCAAGCATGGTCATAATTGTGGTCGCTTATCGCTATCGGTGCTGCATCGAAAATGCTGAATCGAAATGCCACCTACATCAGTTAATCTTACTCTCCCGCGGGAGAATCGTCAGCATCTGGTGACGGGAAATCCTCGCCCGACGTATCATCATCGGCCTGCCGCTGCGGATTCTTCGCATTTCCGCCGTTCCGCGAGCCACCCTTTTTCAGGACAGTCAGCACCGCCGAGCCATCCAGGGCCAAATGACGCATGTCCTCCATTTCCACGAGGATACGCCCGGCGAGAATCTCCTGTGCCAGCACCCGGCCCCGGCCTTCGCTGGTGATAATATCCGCCCCGATGGGTGGCAAATCTTTTTGCAATTCCTGGTAAGTATCGTACTCATAACGCAAACAGCACTTCAGCCACCCGCACCGGCCGGAAATCTTGCTGGGGTCGAGCGTCGCCTTTTGCAGCTTCGCCATCCGCATCGAAACGGGGGGCATTTCCGACAGATGGGTGTTGCAGCAGACCGGTTTGCCGCAATCGCCGTAATCGGCCAGCAGTTTCGCTTCGTCCCGCACGCCGATTTGTTTCATCTCGATGCGGGTTTGAAATTCGGTCGCCAGATTCTTCACCAGCAGCCGGAAGTCGATGCGATCCTCGGCCAGGTAATAGACCACCACCCGCTCGCCGCCATAGATCCGCTCGACGTCGACCAGCTTCATGTCGAGCTTCAATTGCTCGATATGCCGTTGGCAGGTCGCGTGTTCGTGCTTCTGCTGTTCCATCAAGCGGCGTAATTCGCCGGCGTCGTTGGCGTCGCGCTCGCGCAGGATCTGGCCGTTCTTGGGATCTTGCAAGTTCGCCAGGGCCAGCTCGTTGGCCTCGCACAGCACTTCGCCCACTTCCAAACCGCGTGCCGTCCGCGCGATCACTTGCGTACCGCGCGCAAACAGATCGCTCCCCCGGCTCGCAAAGACACCGAGGTCACGCATCACGCCATGTCGCACTACATACTTGGGCATAGCTGGTCACTGAAAGAGTGGTTTGAGGAACCAATCAATATATCGGATAGATCGTACCACTAGTAGCCGAACATGGCCCCGAATCGCCCCAAATACGCAATTGGGACTGGCTTGCTTGCAGTCAGATTTCGATCTAAGCTTGATAGAGATCGGGCGATGGAGTTCGCCATAACCGCCGGGTTCTCTTGTAACCCGTGCTGATGACTCCTACAAACTAGGCCACCGCTATGTTTGTAGGAATCACTTCTCCGGCCTGCTGCCGCGAACCAGTGTTCCCTACAAACTCAAAACTAGGGAGCAACGATGCACTTTATTTGGGATCCACGCGAACACTGGGCACTGTTCACTTACACGCTCAAATGGATCTGCCTGGCCGGGCCCGTGGCGGCGGTCATCGGTTCGGCGTGCGCCTTATTTTTGTGGGCCTTGGAAGTCGCCACCCAAACACGCTATGCCGAACCGTGGCTGCTTTGGACTTTGCCACTTTCCGGGGCAGCAATCGCGGGGCTCTACTGGTTGTTTGGTAAATCGGTCGAGAAGGGCAACGATCTGATCATGGACGAGATCCACGAGCCGATCGAAGGAGTGCGTCTGCGGATGGCTCCGCTGATTCTGATTGGCACCGTGGCCACCCACCTTTGCGGTGGATCGGCGGGACGCGAAGGAACAGCCATTCAAATGGGTGGCAGCATCGCGTCCACATTCTCGCGCTGGCTGAAACTCTCGAAGCTCGACAATCGCACACTGTTACTCACGGGGGTGGCCGCCGGATTCGGCGGCGTCTTCGGCACTCCCGTCGCCGGCGCGATCTTCGCCGCGGAGTTTTTGGCGATTGGCCGTTTTCAGCACGAAGCACTTGTGCCTTGTTTGTTTGCCGGCATCGTGAGCGATTGGACCTGTGCGGCCTGGGGAATGAATCACACCGACTACCATCAATACATTGAAACGCTTCCGCGCCACGATTGGCTGTTGTTGGCCAAAGTCGCGTTGGCGGCGGTTGCGTTTGGCTTGGCCAGCGTTTGCTTCGCGCAGTTGACGCATGGCGTCAAGCATAGCTTCGCCAAATTGATTCGCTGGCCAATCATGCGGCCCGTCGTGGGGGGGTTGCTGGTGATCGGGCTCACCTATGCTTTGGGAACTCGTGATTATCTGGGGCTCGGAGTGACGCCCCCTCCCCAAGACTCACAGGGGGTGAGCATCGTCACCAGCTTTGCCGCCGGTGGCTCGCAGACCTGGAGCTGGTTCTGGAAAATTCTGTTCACCGCGATCACGCTCGGCAGCGGCTTCAAAGGGGGAGAAGTGACACCCTTGTTCTTTGTGGGGGCCACTCTCGGCAACACCCTGGCCATTGCCCTAGGGGCACCCATCGACCTCTTTGCCGCCATCGGATTTGTCGCAGTTTTTGCGGGGGCAACGAACACGCCCCTCGCTTGCACGGTCATGGGAATTGAATTGTTTGGCGCCGAACACGCCGTTTACATTGCCACCGGCTGCTCGTTGGCCTATCTGCTCAGCGGTCACTCGAGCATCTACAAGTCCCAACGCATCGCCATCCCTAAGATCGCCCCGAGCGCCCGAGAGCCACTGCCGGAGCAAGGATTTGGGGCTAACATAGCGACATGATTCAAATCATCGACAACTGAGCCTCGCATTACTGGCGTGCTGTTTGATATCGGCGGATACTATGCGAAGAAAGAAGGGCAGGACGGCGATATTATCCCCCTTCTTTCCAAGGAGGGGCTAGGGGAGGATTGTTTGGGAAATTTTCGCGCGAAAGATTCTTCACCACCGCGCAGTGTGTACCTCTCGCGGAAGCGGGGGCGAAAATCCAAAAGGCCTGAAAGGTCGGCTCTATGATAGCCCAGGCCAACGGCCTGGGTTCTGGTCGCTAAAGAGATCGTAGCCTGAAGGGGCGCGATTACGCAGCCCCATGTAGTGTCGCCCCTTCAGGGCTAAAACATTGGAGGCGGACTGTCTTCCCAGGGCTGCGCCCTGGGCTCTCATAGCGACACCACGTTGTGGCTGACACGGCCATGCCGATCGCACGCCGTGGTGAGAGATATCACATTTCACTGCCGTCAACGGCACTGCTGGACAAGCCAGCAGTGGCACCCGGCAAAAAAGCAAATATTATGCGAGTCGTCCGACATCGAGCGGCTCTACACATCCTAAATAGCGACCCTTAGCTTGCGAAAAATATCTGAACCTGTGTCCCCATGCACCACCTGGCAGAACCAATTCGCTGGAAAGTTTGCACAATTGGATTCGATGAGGTGGCGGAACGAGTTCCGGGCCGAGGAAAAGATACATTTCTACCAAAACTTGATTCTCCGTTTCATATGCCCACAACAGGTGACACCACTTCGTTGGTACAAATGTGTTCTCGCCAAAGGGCATGTGGAAACGAGGTCCAGGCTGATCAAAAAACTGCTCGTAATCACCACCACACTTTATAAAGCTTCGAATGGCCTTAAACTGCATTTCATCGCCTGCATAACCGCGACGGCAATGAACTAAATAGTAGTGAAACGCCATCTTTGCGATCGCCCGAAAATAGTCGGTCGAGAAAGTGAATTTCACGCGCCCCGGAAGGGTCCGATTACCCGGTTCTGTCCCTGGTTCATTCCTCCAATTCGTCATGCTGCTGAAAAGCTCCTTTGAGAGCTTTTTGTAGTACGTATAATGCGAGCTATCGCAATCAAACGCGACTTCGCGGATGTCGCTTATACCCAAAGAGTCGATTGCTTCCTGCAATCGCTCCCGAGTAATGTTCGGATAGAGTTGAACAAAGTATTCATTTCCATCACCATCCAGAATTCTAAAATGATCTACCGGCTCGGCAGATCTAAAATTTCCAGGTTGTATTTTTATAAGTTCGTACCGTTCGTTACGAAGAATCAAGTGGACAGGTGCTTTGCTATTCTTAGCGCCTCTTTGTTGAATTCCCGCAGCTTTCCTTCGTCCTGGATTTTTTCCGAGAACAATTCCTCTTAAATAACCTTCAGGTCCAGCTTGCGCTACTATTTGCTCTAGGGTGCCAAAATGATTGTTGCATGTAGAACAGCAACCACGGAATCGTGAATCACCTTGAAATTCACCAAAAATTGCTGACGGAAGTACATGATCTCCAGCACCAAGTGCGGGATTGAAGTAGCGTCCGCAGTATATGCATTTGGCAACTCCCATCGTCTGACCTCTCACATATTCTTGCAGACAAATCTATGTTACATAAGTTCACGCATTTAACTCGCTCGATGCCAATGCACACCTAATCCAACGGCAGCTTGAGATCATCGGCGAAAACCGATGGCTCCACAAATGGAATGCAAACGCGATTTTCACAGTCGACACATCAAGTGGCCCATCTTTATTTCCACTCTTCCGCCATTCTTCTTCCCCACCACAGCAAAATTCCCCCCAAATTTTGTAGAAATTGTGCCACGCGTTGTGCTAGAAACGAGGACGAACGGACCTAAGGACGTTTGGACCTAAGGACGAGTCAAGCTGCCGCTGCGTGCGTTTCTGGTCCTATTGTCCGATCGTCCCACAGTCCCCCCTGACTCTTGGTCGCTTGGGCGAAAAATAGAGTTATCGTTGGCCGCTTCGATAGCTGCTTTTTTTGGAGTATGGCCCGGAGTTTTCGCACATTCGAACAATCCCAAGTGAACTTTGCCCGTAAATTTCCCGTCCCCTTGTCCAACAGTCCATCGTCCCCACCCCCAAGCCCCCAGCCCCCAGCCTCTCTCCCCCATCCTCCAACCCCCGTTCCCCGATTAGAATGCAAACATGATCCAAATCATCGACAACTACGACTCGTTCACCTACAACCTCGTGCAGCGGCTGGGGGAAATCGATGCCACGCTCGATATCCGCGTCGACCGCAACGATCAAATCACGGTCGACGAGATCCTCGCCCGTAAGCCCGACCGGCTGATCATCTCGCCCGGACCGTGTACCCCGTCCGAAGCCGGCATCTCGGTGGAATGCGTCAGCAAGCTCACCGGCAAGTTGCCGATCTTGGGAGTATGCCTGGGCCATCAATCCATCGGCCAGGCGCTCGGCGGCAAGATCGTCCGCGCGGGGCGCTTGATGCACGGCAAAGTCGATCAGATTCATCACGACGACAGCACGCTGTTCGATGGAATCGTGAATCCATTTCAAGCGACCCGTTATCACAGCCTGGTCATCAAGCCCGACACGCTCCCCAAAGTGCTCAGAATGACCGCCTGGAGCGATGCCCCCAATGGAGATCGCGAGATCATGGCCGTCGAACATCGCAGCGAACCGCTCTACGGCGTGCAGTTCCATCCCGAAAGTTTCCTCACGCACGCCGGGATGGATATGCTGCGAAGGTTCTTGGCGGTGAACTAATAAATGTATGTCATTCTGAGGCGCCAGCAATAATTTTTTGAGGTACGACCCGAAGAATCTAGCTTCAATCATGACACGGTTTCATGGCGTGAAGATGTTGCTAACTAGATCCTTCGGTCGCCTAGGCTCTCTCAGGATGACTTTACGAAAGGCCTTTCAAAAGTACCATGATCACCGTCGACGAAGCCTTTGAACTTGTTCGCCAAGCCGTGCGCTCGCTCCCCGTTGCGCGCGTTCCCTTGGGCGACTCGCTGGGCTTGCGACTCGCCGAGCCGATTGTGAGCGACATGGATTCGCCGCCGTTCGACAAGTCGATGCTCGATGGCTTCGCCATTGCGGTCGAAGACCCTTCGCCCACGCGGCGGATCATCGAACAAGTGATCGCCGGCGGAGTCCCTCAGCACGCCATCGAGCCCGGCGTGACGATCCAAGTCATGACCGGCGCGCCGATTCCTGACGGGGCCAACGCGGTCGTGAAGCACGAAGACACCGAACGGCTCGATGAGTCGACCGTGAGACTTCCCGACAAACCAAGTACCCCGGGTGCCGGCATCTTTCAACGGGGCGGCTCGTTTCAACAAGGGGAAGAAGTCGTTCACGCCGGCAAGATTGTGCGCGCGATCGATCTCGCGCTGATGGCCGAGGTGGGGCAGGGGATGGTGAGCGTGATTCCCCGACCGCACGTCGCCGTGCTCTCGACGGGAAACGAACTGGTCGAATGCAGCCAACCGCTCGCCGCCGGACAGATTCGCAATTCCAACGGGCCCATGCTGGTGGCCGCGATTCAAGAAGCCGCTGCGACTCCCCTTGATCTGGGCATCGCGCGGGACGAAGTCGACGAGCTACGAACAAAAATCGACGCGGGGCTCGCTGCCGACATTCTGCTGATCACCGGCGGCGTGTCGGCGGGGGTGATGGACTTGGTCCCCGCCGTGCTGGCAGAGTTGGGCGTAAAACAAGTCTTTCACAAAGTGCGCATGAAACCGGGCAAGCCGTTGTGGTTCGGAGTGCGCGAAGCCGATGGCCGCCGCACGCTGGTGTTCGGTCTGCCCGGCAACCCCGTGAGCACGCTCGTTTCCTTCCAGCTGTTCGTGAAGCCAGTCTTGGCCGCGCTGGCGGGCGGAGAATTCGCCGCGGCGAAACCGTTGCGAGGTCAACTTACCGCCCCTACCAAACATCGCGGCGATCGCCCCACGTATCATCCGTGCCGTTTGGAACACAATCTCCAGGGACAAGAATCGGTGGAACCCTTAGTCTGGCGCGGCTCCGCCGACTTGGCCGCGCTCACCGATGCCAACGGTTTGATGATTCTACCAGCTGGTGACTATGAGCTCGCCGTCGGCACGCCGGTGGATGCGCTGGTGTTGTAAGGGCGCATTACCAAACGCGCTGTACGCCGTAAGCATCCAGCACCACATCATTACTGATGATGGGAATATCATCGACCAAAGATTGTGCCACAAGAAGCCGATCAAAGGGGTCTTTGTGGTGGAATGGCATTTGGATCAAATGACTGGTATGCCGTATTTCAATAGGATGAATTTCAAAGCCGCTCGCATTATTTCCCAGATACCAAAACTCCTCGTAGGGAACTGCTATCTTTAATTTGCCTTGACTAATTTTGATAGCCATTTCCCAATAGCTGGCCGGACTCACCAAAAGACTGTTACCGGACTCCGTGATACTGGCCCTTGCCAAACCACTGAGCCTCGCGTCATCGAGGTTAAAAAAGATGATCGCCTGAGTATCCAGTAAATATTTCACTTCATGTACTCAGCGAAATCTTCGAGATGCTCGTCATCCTCGCTGACAACAGTAAGAACTCCCTTCCAGACTCCCGGAATGCGTTTCGGTTGAACGCCATTTGGCACAATCCGCGCAACAGGTTTGTCGTTATCGGTCAACACGATCTCGTCATGGGGACCGAGCGCGCGGACTAAGCCCTCTAATTGGGTCGATGCTTGTTCAATTGAGATCGTGAGCGACATGGCGAAACTCCTTAGTTCTATTTTAGCTCGGGAGTTTGTTTCGGCCAAACACTACAAATTCCGATTGATCAGCCCCAAATCGAGCGACAGCACGAACAGCATCAGCGACACGATGAAAACAAAGCCAATCGTGTGTAGCGCCACCACGAGCTTTTCGCCCGCGGGACGGCCGCGAATGCCTTCCCATGCCAAAAACACCATGTGCCCGCCATCGAGCAACGGAATCGGCAGGAAGTTGATCACGGCCAGATTGGCGCTGAGCATCGTGAGAAACACCAAGAGCTTGCCCACACCTTCAAACGCCGAATAACCGGCGGCTTGGGCAATGGTGAGCGGCCCACCCAGCGACGTGAGCGGCACCTGAGTGCCCAGCTTGCCCAAGAAGCGGAACACCATCCCCAGCGAGTTGACGGTTTCTCGGTAGCCTAAGCGGAGTTGCTCACTGAAGCTTGTCGCTCGGCGCATCTGTTGAACAGGGTCGAACTGAAATCCACGCTCTGGTTCAAAACTATCGGGCACAATCTGTGGACTTAATTCGGCGGTCAGAGTTTCGTCGCCGCGCTGATAAGTGAGCTTCACCTTTGCATCGTTCGGCAAGTTTTGCAGCAACTGCATCAACGCCGGCCAATTGTGGCCCCCTTGTTCGTTGAACGTAATCTTCTTGGGCGCATCTTCCTGCTTCTTCTTCTCGCCCTCAGGGAAAATGATTTCGGCGGCAGTCACCACGTCGCCACTCTTCATACCTTCCTTAGCGGCAGGGCTATCGGGAATCACCTGATTCACGCGATTTAGCACACGATAGGCAATGCCCAAGGCCGGCACGCTCAACGGATCATTCAAAATGATGGTTGGCTCAAGCCAGGTCACATCGCGGAGACGCAACGTCAATGGTTCAGTTGCCTGTCGACCGTCACCCGAAGTGGCCGAACGGCGGACCGTCAGCTCAATGTCACGATTCTCATTAGCCAACCGGCGCAACTGTTCGGGGAGTGTCATAGGATCGGTAAACAACTGCTCGCCCTCGGCAACATCCTGAGGAGCGCCACTGCCATAGCCCACTTTGTCGATGAAATCGCCGGGAGCGATCTTCTTTTCGTCGGCTTCCGTACCCTTTTCAACCGCGACGATCTTGCCCATCTCCATGACGAGTCCCAGGCTGCGCGTCGGCTTGGCGGGGACGGTGATTGTGAGTTCTTCGCCACCCTTGCGCGGTCCGAAACGATCATCCGACGGTGCTTTACCGCCACGCTGGACGGTCACCTCAAGCGGTTCGTTGGCGCGATCGACAATCTGCTCGACAAAGTCAGCGTACGATTCCACCGGCACGCCATTGACGGCCACGATATCGTCGTTGCCCTTGAATTTAGGTTTAGCTTCTGCGGCGGCGGAATCTTCCGCCACGGGAAACTCTGCGTTCAAGCGGAGCGATTGCGGCATAAAAATACCAACCTTCGCCAACCCGCCTGATTCCTGACTCGGCTTCAGCACGACGGTGCGCTCGGAGTCCGTCGACTCACGACGCACGGTAAAGGGGATGCCGTTGTCCAAATCACCCAACGTGACGCCGCTCTTCAGATCGACGAATGTCGGCTTTTCGATGTCGCCGATCTTCGTGATTTCATCGCCCGTCCGAATGCCCGCTTGATAAGCGGCTGAACCCGGCGACGTTTGCGATACAACGCAAGGAATGTAGGGGACGCCAATTCCGTAAGCAATCACGGCGAAGATGAACGCAAAGATCACGTTCATGATCACACCCGCGGAAATAATCGCCATCCGTTGCGGCACGCTCTTAGCCAAATAGCTACGGCTATCGACCATATACTTCGTGCCGTCGGGACCGACGATTTCTTTCGTGGCGATCTTGCTGCCAGCTTGCACTTGCGATTCGCGGACCTGCTCGGCGATGTTGGCCGGATTATCGTCCTGGCCGAGCATCTTCACATAGCCGCCCAGCGGCAAGATGCCGATGCCGTATTCCGTCTCGCCCCATTTGCGGCTGAGCTTGTAGCCGCCGATGTCGAAGCCGATGAAGAACTTTTCGCACTTCACGCCGCACATTTTCGCGACGGCGAAGTGCCCCAGTTCATGGACAAAGATCACGGCCCCCAAGCCAAGTCCAACTTGAAGAATAACCAACAGCCATTCCACGGGTGTCGTGGCGGCGATCAAGCAAATACCCAATGCGTAACCTCCTCTCGAGCCCAACGATCAAGGTCGATCAATTGGTCGAGTGTGGGATGCGATTCAAATTTGTGAGATTCCAATACACTCCGGCAAGCCGGCACAATCTCGGTAAAGTGTAGCTCACCGGCCAGGAAAGCCCCAACCGCAGCTTCGTTCGCTGCGTTTAGCACGGCCCCCGAGCTGCCACCGGCTTGGGCACAGTCGTGCCCTAATTTCAAGGCGGGATAACGGTCTAAGTCGGGCGGATAAAATTCCAAGGAAAATGCCGACTTCCAATCCATACGTTCCGCGATGCTCTTCGTTCGCTCCGGATAATGCAGCGCGTAATGAATGGGAAGCCGCATATCGGGCGGGCTCATTTGCGCCATAACCGAACCATCCACGAACTCCACCATTGAGTGCACGACCGACTGCGGATGCAGCACGACCTGAATTTGATCCGGCTCAACCCCAAACAGCCACCGCGCCTCGATGATTTCCAGGGCCTTGTTCATCATGGTTGCCGAATCCACTGTTATTTTAGGCCCCATGTCCCACACGGGGTGCTCCAAGGCTTCGGCCACGGTCACTTGTTTGAGCTGTTCGGAGCTCATTTGCCGAAAGGGGCCGCCGCTCGCCGTGAGCACCAGCCGCTGAATTTCGCGATGTTGGCCCGCTTGGAGAGCTTGAAAAATGGCACTGTGCTCGCTGTCGACCGGCAGCAAGGCGGCCGACCGCTCGCGGGACAGTTCCATCACCAACGGCCCAGCCATCACCAGCGTCTCTTTATTCGCCAGGGCCACCGTTTTCTTGGCATCGAGCGCCGCCCATGTGCTTTCCAGCCCTGCGCGACCCACGATTGCGGCAACCACCACGTCGACGTCGGGCTCGGCCACGACTTTGTTAAGGGCTTCGGCACCGATCAACAATTCCGTGCCGGCGGGCAAACCGGACCAATCGAAATTGGCCGCCGTGCGTTCATTGGTCGCCACAACCCAGCGAGGTTGGAATTGGCAGGCTTGCGCTATGAGTTGTTTGAATTTGGAATGTGCCGAGAGCGCAACGGCCTGCAAGCGTCCTTCGCTCGCCGCGATCACGTCGAGGGCATTCGTCCCGATGCTCCCCGTCGATCCCAGCACAGCAATTCGTTTGGGTGATGAGGACATGCAAATCGGCCCAAAACAATCGGTCGTTTCGGCACAGCAAGCACCGCACCTGCGGCTTGTAGCGAGCGTAGCGAAGGTAATGATAAATTCTTCTGCCCAGCCGCCAAACAACCAATCGCCAAATATCTTGCCAGCGGCGGCAGGGGAAATTGAGCCCTGTATTGTAGGTTTCACGTAGAAGTGTCACAACCCGAGCCGTCCGGCACGCCCGCAGCCAGCCGCGGGGATTCGTTGTCTTTTGCGGCAGGCTAACTTACGATGAATTATGTCCCAACCGGCCATTTGAGCCCCACTCGTCGATTCTGACCCCTCGAACCACGACAGATTGAACCGCGATGGAAGATTCCCCCGAAACACCGACCAAGACTCCCAGCGAAAAAAAGAACAACACCCCCAGCGGCAACTTGGTGTGGTACGTCCTAGGGCTCATGGCCCTATTGATTCTGTTGGGCACGATCTGGCAGGGGCAATCGCGGCTCACTGTCAAATGGAGCGATCTCGAAAAGCTCATCGCGATTACGGGCAAGAAGGACAATCTCGAAGACAATTACATCGTCATCGAAGACACGCGCAACACCACGCCCACCGAACTCAAAATTTCGGGATTGAAGGATCTCAAAGTCAGCACCACCGACGTCACCGGCTCGGTCTTGGTCGAACCGTTGAATCCTGATCCTGATCAAGCTTCTTCAAACCAAGGCCCCGCGGCCAATGGTCCGCAAGTCACCAAGTTCATCACCTATCGTTTGCCCAACGAAACTCTTTTGCTCGAAGTCCTCAAAGACTCCGGCGTCGAACACACGCTGGCCGAATCACCCAGCCCCCTGTTGGGTTACATTCTGCCGCTCACGTTCACCGGTTTGCTAATTGTGTTGATGGTGGTGATGATGCGCCGCATGGGTGGAGCTGGTTCGCCGATGGCCTTTGGCCGCAGCCGCGCGAAGCTTTATGCCCAAGAAGATATTGATGTCACCTTCGACGACGTCGCCGGCGTTGAAGAAGCGGTCGACGAGCTCCGCGAAGTGGTCGACTTCCTCAAGAACCCGGATCGCTATCAACGCCTGGGTGGCCGCATTCCCAAGGGCGTGCTGCTCGTTGGCCCTCCAGGCACTGGCAAAACCTTGCTCGCCAAGGCCGTCGCCGGTGAAGCGGGCGTGCCGTTCTTCAGCTTGAGCGGTTCCGACTTTGTCGAAATGTTCGTCGGCGTGGGTGCCGCGCGCGTCCGCGACATGTTCGGTCAAGCCGAGCAGCGCGCTCCGTGTATTATCTTCATCGACGAACTCGATGCGCTGGGCAAAACCCGTGGCAGCGGACAAATCGGTGGCCACGACGAACGCGAGCAAACGCTCAACGCGCTGCTCGTGGAAATGGACGGCTTTGGCTCGAACAGCGGCGTCATCGTGATGGCCGCCACGAACCGCCCCGAAACGCTCGACCCCGCGTTGCTGCGTCCGGGCCGTTTCGATCGCCATGTGTTGGTGGATCGTCCCGACGTCGCGGGTCGCGAAGATATCTTGGAAGTGCATCTCAAGAACATCAAGGTGGCCGAAGATGTGAAGGTCAAACAAGTCGCCGCGATCACCAGCGGTTTTGTCGGTGCCGACCTCGCCAACATTGTGAACGAAGCCGCGCTCTTAGCCGCACGTAACGGCAAGAAGGCGGTCGGTATGATCGAGCTCAACGAAGCCGTCGAACGCTCGAGCGCTGGTCTCGAAAAGAAACAGCGGATCATGCAGGAAGAAGAAAAGCTCCGCGTGGCCTTCCACGAAGCTGGTCACGCACTCGTAGCTTATTCGCTCCCCAATACCGATCCCGTGCACAAGGTTTCGATCATTCCCCGTGGCCTCGCCGCGCTCGGTTACACGATGCAGCGTCCCGAGCAAGATCGCTTCCTGATGACGCAAGGCGAACTCGAAAGCCGCATTCAAGTGCTGCTCGCCGGAACGGTCGCCGAGGAAATCGTCTTTGCCGACATTTCTTCCGGTGCACAAAACGACTTGGAACGTGGTACCGAAATCGCTCGCAGCATGGTCATGGATTTCGGCATGAGCCGCCTGGGCCGCGTCAACTTTCGTGAAAGTCATCGCAGCCCCTTCCTCGCGGTGGGTGGCGGCGACGGCCGCATGTCGAGCCACAGCGAACAAACGGCACGCGAAATCGACGAAGAAGTCAAACGCATCATCGACGAAGGTTTGGAACGGGTGCGTCACATCCTGGCCAAACGCCGCGCCGCGCTCGATGCGATTTCCGAAGAGCTGATGAAGCAAGAAGTCATCGACTCGGAAACGCTCACGAAGATCATCGAAGAAAATTCGCCAAGCCCCATGATCGTCCCCGGCACCGACAGCGAACCCCGCCGCTCGGTCAAACTCGCCGACGCCGAACCCGACGGGGGCTCATCCTCGGTGGGCGGTTAATGCCGCTCGCCGGCTTAGCGCGCAACCATTTACCAGTTGCCACTGCCATAATCCCAATCACAATGGGATTATGGCAAGCACACAATTTTCAACTGATTCCACGCCCGACCTCCGCGGCCCCATTCTCATTGGCATCGGCCTCGCGACGGTCCTCGCCGCCCAGCTCTACGCGACGATCCCGCTCGCCTCGGCCATGGCCGTGATCGGCTTGGGTGCGACATTGACCCTCTTCGCGCGGCAGCAGCACGAGCTCGTGATCCAGTTCAATCTGTTGATCTACGCTGCGATTGTTTCCTTCACGATTGGCTCTCAGTTTTATCCCAGCGCGAATTTTGTGGTCCTCATCGATGCCGCAGCCGCCCTCGTAATTCTCTTCCGCGCATTCAAAACCACCCTCGCGCAAAACTAAAGCCGCGTTCCGAAAAACGGCAGCCACTGCGTGAACCTGGGTGCCATTGTCTGAAAATGGGTGCCACTGCTGGCTTGCCCAGCAGTGCCTTCACAGCACGGGTGGCCTCACGCCTCGCGAACAGTCAATTCCAATCGCTCCGTACCCCTAAACACCGTCACCGCGAGCGGCATCTCACGCGGTATCGCCGCCAACAACCGGTGCAGATCATCAACGTCGGTCACCAACCGTCCGTTAACTTCAGCGATCAAATCCCCGCCGCGCAAACCCGCGGCACTCGCCGCTCCTTGCCGGGCCACTTCAATCACTTCCACCACCGTGTCGGCAATCAAATCGAGCTCACGGACCATCTGCCGAGGCAACCGCCGCGTCGTCGCCGTAATTCCCAACTGACGCCGCTGCACACTCCCATGTTGAAAAATCTCGGTCACGACCCATTGCGCCGTGTTCGCTGGGATAGCAAAACCCAACCCTTGAGCAAACGCAATGATCGCCGTGTTCACGCCCACGACACGGCCGCGCGAATCCAGCAACGGACCGCCTGAGTTGCCCGGATTGATCGGCGCGGCATGTTGAATCACTTTGTCGATCAACCGCCCGTCGCGTCCGCGCATGTTGCGACCGATCGCGCTCACCACGCCGGTCGAAACGGTGGATTGCAGCCCCAACGGACTTCCCATCGCGATCACCAGCTGGCCCGGTCGCAGGGCATCGCTATCGCCCAACTGCACGTGAACCAAACCACTGGTCGCCAATCGCAACAACGCTAAATCGGTGGCCGGATCGTCGCCGATCAGCTCCGCGCCAACACGGTCGCCATCAACCGTCTCGGCCACGAAACTTTCATGCCCCTCGACAACGTGGCTGTTGGTGACCACATACCCATCGGGCGTAATCACAAACCCCGACCCCGAACCCGCGGGCCGACCTTGCCGCAAACCCGTGATAATCACCACCGCCGGCGCCGCCGACTCGACCACGGCAATCACCGCTTGCGAGTAGGCATCCAAGAGTTCCGCATCACTCTGTGACTTTACGGGATGCCCCTGGGCCGCGGGCTGAGTGGGCTCCTCCTGCGACTGCGAAACGAATTGCCAAAGTTTGGAATTGTGTGGTCCCATCGTTATTGTCCTGCTGTGCTCTGGTCCGTAAGTCCTCCTTAAACAATAGGCGCGACCACAATCAGAGTGAAGCAAGCACCGAGCCGGCACACTTCACCTTCCCGAGCGGCGTTCATATTGCGAGGGTCCATCGCCCCACCACAAAAAATTTAGCCCCGCGTGAAGCAAGGCCCCGCCGAGCCACACGTGGGGGCCAAGAGAATCGTGTCGCCGACCAGATACTCTCCTCCCCAATGCCTCGCAACCGACAGCCATCAGTTTCTGAACACCAATAGAATTTTGCCCCGAATCCGCCACCTTGTTATTTTTTATGTCGGTCTAGTAAAATATGACCACACTTGCTACCCACTTATCCTTATTAGGAAGAGCCATGGCACGGTTTTTAAGAATCTTGATCGTATGGAATGTTCTTTGCCTTTATCATGTCACCGCTGCCTACGAAGGCTTGACCGCTATAGGACCGAATGGCAAACAACTCGTCGAATTCGTGCAACAAGCCGAACGAGTATCTGGATTTTCGGGAGCAGTTCTTGCGGGTGAGCATGGAAAAATCATCGCTGCCATCGCTGTAGGCAAGAGCGGCAAACAATCTCACGACGTAACAACTCTCTTTGAGTTGGCATCGTGTACGAAACCCTTTACGGCCATTGCCGTGATGAAACTTGCCGAAGACGGCAAACTCCATCTTGATGACCCGATTAACAAGTATTTGGAAGGCGTGCCTGAGAATTGCCACGGAATAACTGTCCGACATCTGTTGCAGCACACGTCAGGTATATCACCAGATAACAGTCGTGGCCGAGGAACCGATCTTGCGGACATCCTTCCACAGTTCTTAGAGGGTGGCCCACAAACTCCACCGGGTGAACACCATGCTTATTGGAATCAAGGCTACGCTTTACTGAGCGAAGTGATCGCCGTCGCTAGTGGAATGCCTTACACAACTTACATGCGAGAGAATATTTTTGAACCCTGCCAAATGAAAGCGAGTCGATTCAATGGCGACTCGCGCCCCAAAGGAATTAAGGTCGCGACCGGAACATCCACTTATGGCAAAAGTCGCACGGCTCTAGAACATCCGTATGGTGAGTACGGATTTCAATATCGAGGCATGGGTGGGCTTGTTACCAATCTCGCCGACCTGTGGCGATGGGATCGCACCCTCGCCAAAGGCAAACTTATCTCTGCCGACTCTTATGCTCAGATGACGACGGCGGGGCAGCAGGCCTATGCATTGGGATGGCGAATTTACGATAAGGATGGCCATACGATTCACGAGCATACAGGAAGTGTCCGGGGATTTCTTGCATTGATTCGTCGAGTCCCCGAAACCGATAGCTGCCTTTTTATTCTAGCCAACAGCGATAACGCAGAACCTTTCGACATTGTTGCACAAGGTTGCAGCGAAATCCTAGCTGGGAGAAACGCTGAAATTACGGTCCCAAAGGCGGTCAACGCAAGTCTTGCCGAACAACTCGTGGGTAGCTACCGTGATCCGAACGGACGAACCATGACGGTGAGTAAAGAAAAAGATTCTCTTGCAGCGGTCATTGATTGGAACGGCCCCAAAAGTCTGGGGAAATTGAACATGGCCGATAATGGCATGCTGTCTTTCGACATGGTCGGGTCGAAGAATGCGATTTTAATTGATCGCGATCCTCAATCTCAGGTGATTGGATTAACTATTACCGATCTCGATCCTCCGATCAAATTTTCGCGTGAATGATCTTACACGCTTTTTTCAGCCAATCGAACTTGTGCCCATAGTTAGGCGGGAGCCTGCGTACCTCCGTGGTTTCTGGATTGCCGCCCGCCAACGTTCGTCAGCGCAGGCTCTGCGCGGGAATGACAAAACTCCGCGTCCTCCGTGACTCCGTGGTTTTAATCCCTTCCCCCCTGGCCAAAAATCGTTGTGGCAAAGCGATTTTCAATCGCGATAATGGTGCTTGCCCTTTGGTAGGCGTGTTCTTTGACAACCAGAAAACTCAGCGGGGACTTTTGGAGCGCGCTCTTCGTGCGTTTCGTCCAATAGTCGACTCGTTTTGGAACGTGCCAATGTCGCAACGGCTTGAATGGTCAGCACTTGCAACATCACCACGTGACAAAACCCAAGACTTTCGGCGCGAAAGTTGGGACCCCAGCGCAGAAGAGAAAAATCAGCTTGGCGTTGCTGAGGGGTTGCAAACCAAGCAAACCTCGCAAACCTGGCAAAGCTGAAGACGAGGACGATAGGACGGTGGACTGTAGGACCGTGGACGCTGGGAGTGAATTACGAGCCGGAGACTCGTGCCACACTGGAGTGAAAAAATTTACAACTCTCGAATAACGAAATAGACCCGGACAAGTTCGACAAGTTGGAAGAGTTGGAAGTCTTGAAGTGAGAATGCCAAGGTGCCGCGAGTTACGGGTTCCAAGTGGCTGGCTAGATTCTTCGGTCGCCTAGGCTCTCTCAGAATGACTCGGGGGCTAACCAGGAACCCGCCACAAAGAAAACCCAACTCGAAACTCAATGCTCGCTACTCGATGCTCGTAACTCGCAACTACTTCATCTCGGTTTCGAGAACGTAGTTCGGCGTCCGCCAGGCGGTGCGGTCGGTCGTGACGGGGCCGAGGGCCATCGCCATCCAGCCGTCGTCGATCACCAGTTGCGTCACCATGAGCCCGTCGAAGCGTGGATCGTCTTCGAGCGTTTTGCGAACGATGCGCAGCTCCCGGCCGCGCGAGAAGACCTTGCCCATGATGCCGTGCAGCACGAACCGCGCGCCGGTTTTGAGCTGAGGCCCGGCGAATTGCAGCGTTTCATCCCGCACGAGATTCACCGACAGCCCGTCGAGTTGCGGACGGTAATAGGCATGGACTTGGAAGTTTTGAATCTTGTCGCGGCCGTGGCCCAGCTCGCGGATGTTGAGCACCAACTCCAAGCGGTCTTCGACAAAAGAAACATGGACCGCATCGTGTTTGGCGAATTCGATGCGAGCACGCGTGGGGAAATCTTCGGGCATGGGGGCATCGGGATTGCCAAATTTCTCGGCGAGGAATTTGTGCAGTTCAGGCAGCGTCATCCGCCGACCTTCGAGGTCGAGCCCAGCGAAGGCGTTGTTGAGCGCGGTTTCGTGCAGCTGCACACTCACGACGCTGTCGGCAGGAGCCGAGGGACGCGGCGTGTGGGCGGCGAGTTGATCGAGATTCGCGAGCCGTAATTGCATCACCGCGCGATCCGAGGTGGTGAACATGTCGATCGGCTCGGCCGCGAGGGCCAACTGCTCGAAGGGAACCATGACAAAATCGTGAAAGCGTTGCTCAACTTTTTGAAGCTTCGGATCGGCTTCGCTATCCATCCGCGAGCAGGCTTTGTTGACGACCTTCGAGCGAACTTGGGCCATCGCTTGGGGACGCGATTTTTGGTTTTCCTTTTTGGCAAAACCACGGAACATCGCGCCGAGGAACGGCACGCGGTCGAATTTCGATTCGGCACCAAGGTATTGGTGTTTGCCATTGGCGGCGGCTTTGGTCGGTTCGACCTCCAGGCCGTCCTCGCCGATAGTGATCACTTTTTCGGCGGCATATTCATAGCGGGCGGCGTTGCGAACCTTCACCGGCCAGGTATCGGAACGGGTGTTCGACAGGACTTGGCCATCGGCACGCAGGACCAATTGCCAAGCGTCGTCGGCGGGCAAGAGGCGGATATCGACGTCGCTGGTGGTCTTCGAGTTGCCTTCGACCTTCGTGCCGGCAATGCGTTCGCGCACCGGCGCGACGATGCTCGGTTGCTTAGGGATCATGCGGTTGAACATCTCGTGATTGAGCGCGATCCGCATATTCGCCCCGCGGAATTGCTGCTGCAAATCGTGAGCAAGTGTTTGGAGCTTGGGATCGTTCGACCATTGCATCCGCTGCGAGAGTTGGCCAATCGCTTCGGCGTAGAGCATGCGGCTGTCGGCTTCGTAGCGTTCGACAATCGCCAGGAGTTTATTGAGATCGACCGGCCCCGCGGCCCAAGGTTGCAGTTCGCGCGAAAAACTGGAGAGCGGTTCGGCGGCGATGAAAGTGCGTTGTTCGTCCGACAAACGAGGATCGTTCAGCCGCGAGAGGACTTCCTGGCTCAAACGCATCCGCGTGAGGTGATCGAAGGCGACCCCTTCGCTCGCGGCGGCGGCCACTTGATCGAGCAGCAGGTAGTCACGCCATTCGTCGCCGTTGGCCGTCCCCGCCAGGAGGGCAGCGATATCGGTGATCACCGGCATGAGGTCGGTGGTTTGTTCTACTGTGGGGGTGATTGGTTCGGCCCCGCCGCGTTCGATCAGCAGTTCCCAGATACCAATCCGACGTTGCAAACCTTGAGCGGCTTGCAGCCAATTCTGTTGCACGGCCGGATCCGAGATTTCGAGCGATCGAATCTGACCCGCCGCGGCGAGTTGCTTGAGTTCGGCCAGTATCTGCAAACCGATCACGGGGGGCGTGGCCGGATTTTCGGTGAGTTGGCGAACACGGGTGAGCACCGCCGAGGCCCATTCGGTGGCCAGCGGATGATGGGCGAGTTTCTCCAAACGTTCGATCAGCAGCGTCGGTGCCTGCCGTAGTAAGGGGGTCGGCGTGATCGTGACGACAGGTTCTTGAACGTGGGGAACGGGCTGAGACTTCGCAGCAGCCGGTTCCACCAGCGAGAAGGCTTGTTTGGTATTTCGAGTTTCGAGCATCGCGAGGCGATCGTTTTCGCTCGTGACCATCACCTTCGGCTGTGCCGGCAAGGGCGTGGGCGGAGTGATCGACTCGGTGACTTCGACGAACCTCTTGAGCGTGGCATGCATCGTGCGCAGCGTGCCCATGTCGAACGTCGCACGCACCGGCAAGGCTTGTTGCTCGATAGGACGAACGAGCTGACGGCGCTCGATGAGCTCGTGGACGTTGAGAACGGGATGCTGCCAACAATACGGCGCGGCAACGGCCAGTCCGAACAGACAAGCCATGCCCCCCATCAATGGCCAAACCGGCCTGCGTCGTTCCCACCGCATGTCGTTGTTCTCTCCTGCCCCGGGAAATGGATCCATCCAAGCTGTCGTGCGGAGCGGACCGCAGCGCCACAGCTTCCGCCGTTGTGCCACCAATCCGGGTGGGGGCCGTGTGGGTTCACGACACACAAATGCACTCGTTCAGATAAGATCGGTATTCTGCGTCGTTCTCTTGCGTCTGGTTTTGCCAGCAATGCTGGTGGTGATTGTGTTGAGGCAGGTAATTTTCGCGTAACTAGGCAATCTTGCCTCCGGTTGTGCTTGCAGGCGAAAATGGGTGAACTTTGACACGCAAAAATCACACAAGAATTATCACCGTGAAGACCAAACAAAAGCCCGCAGCTGTTACCGATGCCCAAGCCGAGCAGCTGTTGCTCGAGCTGCTCGCCATCCCCGCGGGGAGTGGCCAGGAAACTCCCGTGGCCGAGTACGTTCGCGAGAAGCTCTTCGCCGCTGGCGTTTCGCCGGGTGCCTTCAAGACAGACTCGGCCCATCGCAAGTCGGTCCACAAGGGGGAACAGGGAAACCTTGTCCTTAAACTCCCGGGAACCGTTCGCGGCGAGCGGCGGATGCTTTCAGCTCATATGGATACCGTGCCGATTTGCGTCGGCGCACGGCCGGTCAAAAAGGGAAAGCGGATCGTGGCTGCCGATGCCCACACCGGCTTGGGAGCCGACGACCGGACGGGCGTGGCGGTGCTGCTGGCCACGGCATTGACGATACTTCAGGAAAACTTGCCCCATCCGCCGCTCACCTTTCTCTGGACCGTGCAGGAGGAAATCGGCCTACACGGGGCGCGGCACGTCGGCCTGAACCTGCTGGGCAAACCGGCGATGGCGTTCAACTTCGATGGCCAATCCCCCGCGAAGTTGACCATCGGCGCCACCGGCGGCTACCGGATGAACATTGAAATTCGTGGTTTGGCCAGCCACGCCGGCGGGCATCCCGAAAAAGGGATCAGCGCCATCGCCATTGCTTCGCTGGCCATTGCCGATCTCGTCGAGAACGGCTGGCATGGCCTGATCGAGAAGCAAGGCAAACGGGGCACGAGCAACGTCGGCGTCATCGCCGGCGGCACGGCCACCAACGTCGTGACCGATCACGTCAACATCCGTGCCGAAGCCCGGGCCCACGATCCCAAGTTTCGCCAGCGGATCATCGACGAAATCGAAAAGGCCTTCCGCCGGGCGACCAAAAAGGTGTGCAACAGCTCCGGCGAGCATGGCGAAGTCACGATCCAGGGCCAACTCGATTACGAATCGTTTCATCTCGCGACGAACGATCCGAGTGTCCAAACCGCGAAGGCCGCGGTCGTGGCAGTGGGACTCACGCCGGAGATCAACATCTCCAACGGCGGGCTCGACGCCAACTGGCTCACAGCACACGGCATCCCCACCGTGACCTTAGGTTGCGGACAAAACAACATTCATACGACCTCCGAATGGTTGGATTTGGTAGAATTCCACCACGCCCGCCGCGTCGCCCTAAAACTTGTCACCAATCTCTGATACTTCCCCCTGACCCCCGACCCCTGATCTCCGACCTCTCATTTCATGAAACCCGACGACGAACTCTGCCTTTGCTTTCACGTCACGCAGCGCAAGGTCGCCAACTTCTTGCGACTCGAACGCCCGCAGCGTGCTGCGCAACTGGCCGATTGCTTCGGCGCGGGGACCGGTTGCGGCTGGTGCCGGCCGTTCCTCCAAAAAATGTTTGAAGCCAGCCGCGCGAATGCCACCGCCGACCTCCCCGAGTCAACCGACTACGCCCAAGCCCGCGGCGACTACGTTCGCAGCGGCGGCGGCACGCCCCCACCAGGCGCCACGCCGGTGGAGGAATAGCGATTAGAAGTTAGCTACTAGGCGCTAGCAATCCCGCGTCATTCTGAGAGAGCCTAGGCGACCGAAGAATCTAGCCTGCCACTTGGAACCCGAGCCTCCGATTGCTTGTTGTTCTCAATTCAAGGCTTCCAACTCTTCCAACTTGTCGAACTTGTCGGGGTCTATTTCGATTGCTGCGAGTTGTGAATTTTTCATTTCCGTGTGGCACGAGTCTCCGGCTCGTAATTCACTCCCAGCGTCCACGGTCCTACAGTCCACCGTCCTATCGTCCTCGTCTTCAGCTTTGCCAGGTTTGCGTGCTTTGCTTGGTTTGCACCCCCTCAGCAACGCCAAGCTGATTTTTTGCTTCTGCGCTGGGGTCCCAACTTTGGTGACGAAACTCTTGGGTTTTGTCACGTGGTGACGTTGCAAGTGCTGATCATTCAATCGCTTGCGACATTCGCCCGCTCCAAAACGAGTCGACTTTTGGACGAAACGCACGAAGAGCGCGCTCCAAAAGTCCCTACTGAGTTTTCTGGTTGTCAAAGAACATGCCTACCAAAGGGCGAACACCATTATCGCGATTGAAAATCGCTTCGCCACAACAATTTTTGGCCAGGGGGGAAGGGATTAAACCACGGAGGCATGGAGGGCGCGGAGAAATGCTTGCTTCAGAAACGCCGTGGCGAGTGAATCGAGCGTTAATCGTTTGTTGGAACTTACAACAAGATAGATAGTGACTTTAGTTTTGCGAGTATCATTTAACCAAATAGTGGAGTATGAAAAGGCACTCCGATGGATTGTGTAAAAACGACCCACGCGCCAATTGCTAGTGCGAATAAGGTCACGACAAGCAATGCCTCGTATGTGCTATATCGCCATCGGGGATTGGGCCTTGTCGCTACGGCCAGAAAACCGAAAAGCATCACACAAAACCAATGGGGAATACAAATGAGCGTCCAAGTCATGGTCGCTCCCCAATCTTTTGTTTCAAAGTTGAATCCAAGGGTTCTAGGGTGCGCTGGTTTTTCTTGTACTGGATTGTTGATGGTTCGAAATTGGTAGCTGATTGGACGACGAGTCGTTTCTTCCCATGCTATTAATCGAATTGGGAAGATGCCTCGTAGGCTATATAAAGTAAGGTACGAGTGGCTCGATTCTCTCACTAAATAATCAACGCAAAAATAGCTACGCACCCATGATCCAAGAAATAGCATGGTCAAAATTAGACAAGAACAGGAAATAGCTTGGCAAAGTGGCTTTTTCATAGTGGCATTGTATTTCAAAGATGATCACGATTGCATTCCCGGCCTTCGTTTTATTGATCGCTAACCAACCCCTTTAGTGCGGAGACTTAAGTGCCCCGGCTGGCATGCTAGCGGTGTGTTTGCCCTTGCGGCTAATTGACCACCCCTGTATGAGGGGGCCTGAAATTTGTGCTCCCGGCCATTCCCCGCAACCGGCGAGAAGCTGTGATGTCGTTTTTTCGTTGCGCCCTTTTTCTCTTTTTGCTCAACTGCGCGAGTCCGTGGCTGCGCGCGCAGACCTTCGATTTTGCGTATTCGGATCTCGAACGGCGGATCGCCTCGCTTGAGGCCGCCGAACGTGTTGACCGCATCGATACGGTGCTGGAAGGGGGACCTCCGGCGGTGCATCAAGCGCAGCACACCGAGGACATCGTGCCGTGTGATTGCGACTTTTGCACTCAGCAGTGCCACGACAGCTTTTGGTACTCGGGTGTTGAACTGACGATATTCAAACCGACGATTGCCACGGGCGCTCTCAACCTGGAAGAAGATACCGGGGGCGTCGGGCCGCGAGTGTATCTGGGATGGGAAGCGGCATCGGGCTTCGGCGTGCGCACTCGTTTCTGGGGAATCGAAGCCGAAGGAGCTTTGTTTGATCCGCTGACAGGGCCGACGCCACTGAGCATGCAAACGACGGCCGCGCGGTTTGATTTTGATCTGTATCGAAATTTCCGTTTCGAAAACGGTTCACTTCTTGTCGGGGCGGGGGTGAGCGGAGCGGGGCTTGAGTACTCGCTTATCAGTCCCGGGCTGACGCAGACGATGGAAACAATCGGGGCCGGGGTGAGCGTATTTGCCGAGGGACGGCATCGCTTTTATCATTCGGACCGCGTCGACTGGGCACTCATCACGCGGGGACGATACGCAATGACGACGGGTACTGTGACCGACTCGGATTTTCCTGGCGTTGAGCTGGACGGCAATTTGAACGTCGGTGAGGCCGCCTTTGGTGTTGAGTTCGAACGAAGGTTTCAGCGTTGTTCGTTCGTCGCTCAATATCTCATGGAAACCCAAACGTGGTCGCCAACCGACATGGAGAACGTAAATTTCCTGGGCTCGACCGTGCGGCTAGGGCTGACGTGGTAAATGACAAGAAGAACAGCCTACCTATTGGCGCTTGTTGCCGCATGTGGAGTGACGCCGAGCTGTAACCTCTTCGGTCAAGAAGTTGCTGAGCCGTTGCTGGAGGTTCCCAGCGTTGAAGAGAACGCGGCGGTGACTGAAGCTCTCCCCACGACTGATATCGAAGTTGAAGCGGACAATGCACTCTGGACGCCGATGCTGTTCACGGGATCGGGGGATACGCTCACCGAGTTCTTGAACCGGGGTCAGGTTTATTCTGAAATCGATTTTCTCGCACTGAGCATTTCTAGCAAATCATTTCAAGCGGACAACGATTACATCGTAACGCCCCGCTTTCAATTAGGCTGGGAAAGCGAATCAGGCTTCGGCATTCGAGGACGGTATTGGAATTATAAAAATCCTGCGGACTCTGATTGGACTTATTACCCCGACCGCAAGCTCAATCCCGGCCAAATTCCTTCCGATATCGCGGTGTCTAATGAAACGTTCCCTGGAGAACTTGTTTTCGCAAATAGTCTTAGTGGCTTTGATTTCGATGTTGAAAACTATGACTTCGATCTTTATCAGCAGTTTACCAATGATCACTCGGCCTTTTTGATTGGGACCGGACTGCGATCAGCAAGTCGTGAATCAACGTCTTTTTCAACTCGAACGATCAACCACACACCGAACAACCCTGAGTATTCTCTGTTTTATACAGAGGTTAGACGCCAACTTGAGATGGATTCGGAATCGGGCTTGGGTGTTTCGGCATTCAGTGAATACCAGCGATCGCTACTGAAAAGAAACAAATATGAAGTAGGGCTAATTGCCGGAGTGAGAACTTCGTATATCCCTTCGAAATATGATTTCGCAATTGTCGATGCCGAAGTGCATTACCTCGCGCAAGAAGTCATCGAAAACAACTTTTCTCAGTCAGGGTCTGACATCAACGACGACCTTTGGATTAGTGAAGGAAATATCGGACTGGAATTGTTAAAGCGATATCGTCGGCTTACCGTTCGTCTGCGATGCCAGTTTGAAACGCAATACTGGAACAGCAGCGTGACGGACAATTTAACGTTTACGGGCTTGAGCACGAGCTTTGGCCTTGATTGGTAGAAAGTTCCGAGCATATAAAATGCCCGCTCGCCTATTTCGCTTCCCAAATCGCAGCAACTTCGCCAGAATGATCGCGGTGGGATCGATTCTCTTCGCGAAAGGACTTGTCGATGCGATTGATGGTTAAGACTGCTCTGGTTGGCTGTGTGTTGGCAACCTTGGCTGTTTCTTTTTCTTACGCCGAGCCAGAGGATTCCCAGCCGATGGCGGCTGATGAAAAAGAAATGATCCGCAAAGCCGATACGCCAGACGATCCACTCGCCGGCGAGTGGATCGTGAAGGAACTTGCCGAGGCAAAGATTCCCACAGGCGTTAAGGCTCTGACCCTGACGATCAAACAGGACGGTAGCGTGGCGGGCTTTGGAGGCGTGAACCGCTTCTTTGGTAAGTTGGCCACTGATGGGAAAAAACTGTTTGGCCCCATCGGCTCAACTCGAAAGGCCGGCCCAGCGGAGGCGATGAAGATTGAAAGCACGTTTTTCAAAGCCCTGGAAAAAGCCACAGCCAGTAACCCTACGGATGAGCAGCTCGAGTTGCTGGATAGCCACGGAAAGGTTCTTATGAAGTTCGTTAAGGCACCGGCGAAGCCTGCGCTTACCGGCGAGTGGGTTTTGCACAGTTTGTCTGGCGAGGCGATTCCTGCGGAGATCAAGACGCCAACTCTTACGATCAACGAAGACGGCAGCTTGGCGGGCTTTGGGGGCGTGAATCGCTTCTTCGGCAAAGTTGCCGCGGACGATAAGAAACTCTTTGGCCCGATCGGTTCGACGATGATGGCCGGCCCGCCGGAGGCGATGAAGGTTGAGTCGCAGTTGTTTCAGGCGTTTGAAAAAGCTACGCGCGCCACAAGCGCAGATGGCAAATTACAGTTGCTGGATTCAGCCGATCAAGTCTTGGCGGAATTTACAGCGACGAAGTAACTTCACTGTGACTTACTTGCCGGCAGAGTTTAATTTCCTACCGAGCTGGGCACTTCGAGCGACGTGACGTTTTTCATGTCTTGGCCGCAGCACTTGAGCTCCGCGCAGGACTTTTCGCATTCGCATTCTTTGGTGACCTGCACTTCGAAATCGCATTTTTCGCAGCGGAACATGTCGCCCGTGGCGGGGGAGTTGGGATCGGCGTGACTCATCGGGGGTCTCCTAAATCTTGGACTTCCCGGACCGCGTGGCGGACCGGCTATAGAAAACTTCTGTGCACTCGTCATGCCGAAGTCATGGCCGTGCGGAATTCATTTTCGGAGACTTGCAGGCCTTCGCGAACCATTTCGAAGGAAATCGCGGTTTCGGGCCAACCGAAGCAGGTGAGCAGGCGATCAAACTGATCCGATGGGCACCAGCCATGAAGTTCCACGCGGTGAAGTTGCTGTGCGAAATCGAACAGATGACCATTCACGTGCCACTGCTGGCCATCGGTCGCGCCGGACCAAATCCACGAGCCATCGGGCTCGAAGATCATGCGCTCCAAAGATTCCAACTGCGCCGCAGCTTGTTCCCAAGTGCAGGTGAAGCCGAAGAGGTTTAGGTGGAAGCGATACATAATGAAAGTTAACCACCAAGGGCACTAAGAGCACAAAGAAGTATTCCGGATTTCGTTTGAGAAAATCAAACTTCGTGTCCTTCGTGTCTTCGTGGTAAATATCTTACGGCAGTTGATGTCCCATCTTGTCACGTTTGACGGCTAGATAGCCAGCGTTGTGTTCGTGAATCGGGGGGACGATGGGGACCTGGTCGATGACTTCCAAATTGAACCCGCCGTAGATGAAGGCGTCGGTCTTCTTGGGATTGTTGGTCAGCAAGCGAACTCGCGTGAGGCCCAAATCCTTGAGCAATTGAATCCCCACGCCGTAGTCGCGGGGGTCGGCTTTGAAGCCCAGCGCGATGTTGGCTTCGACCGTGTCGAGTCCTTCGTCTTGCAGCTTGTACGCTTTGATCTTCTCGACGATCCCGATGCCACGGCCTTCTTGGGGCAGGTAAACCAGCACTCCACACCCTTCGCGGCTGATCATGTCGAGCGCCATGTGCAATTGGTCGCCGCAATCGCAGCGCAATGATTCGAGCAAGTCGCCCGTGAAACAAGAGGAATGCAACCGCACGAGCGGAGCGGTGGACTTAGTCAGATCGCCCATCACATAGACGAGCGGTTCCTGCGTTTCATACTTCACGCCGTAGGCGATGATCGTGCCGTTGCCGTAGCGGGTGGGGAGCTTGGCTTCGGCTTGGCGGAAGACGAGCTTCTCGCGGACGCGGCGGTAGGCGATCAATTGTTCGATGGAGATAATCGGCAGGTTAAAATCTTTGGCGAGCTCTAACAGCTGATCGCGGTTGGCCCGATCGCCGCTCTCGTCGAGAATTTCACACAACACGCCCGCCGGCATGAGTCCCGCCATGCGAGCCAAGTCGACGGCCGCTTCGGTGTGTCCCGCGCGGCGGAGGACGCCGCCTTCTTTGGCGACGAGCGGAAACAAGTGCCCGGGGCGGTTGAAATCCAACGGAACACTTTGCGGATCGCAAATCGCGAGGATGGTTTGAGCCCGTTCCGAGGCGGTGATGCCGGTCCGCGAACTGCGGTGGTCGACGGGCACGGTGTAGTTGGTCCCCAGCGGGGCGGTGTTCATCTCGACCATCGGGCTGAGTTTCAGCCGTTCGCTCACGTCGGGCAAAATTGGCATGCAAAGTTGGCCCCGGCCGTGCGTGATCATAAAATTCACGGTCTCGGTGGTGACCTTTTCGGCCGCGCAGACGAAGTCGCCTTCGTTTTCGCGGTCTTCGGCATCGACGACAACGATGGTTTTGCCAGCGGCGATAGCGGCGACGGCATCTTCAATAGTGGAATATTGGCCGGACAAACGACACTCCGAGTGAAACTTGCGGTTGGTAAGTTGTGTAGAGGATATTATAAGAGCCGCGGGAAGGGTCACCAACGGGCTGGTTTTGTGGCGTGAATGCACGGCATCGGGACGCGTTACCGACCGCATCGGGACGATGCGGCTAGATAATGGGAGTTACTGCCTTGAATAAAGTCATTCTGACAATGGGCTTGGTTTTGGTGCTGAGCACTTCGGTGCGCGGGGCTGAGGCTTTAACCGCAGTTGCTGGTGAATTCGACACAAAATACGGCGAAACCTATATCGAACGAGACACCGGCCCGTTGAAGGCGGATCTCTATATTCCCAAAAGTGCGGGACTCCACCCCGGCGTGCTCGTGGTTCACGGGGGTGCCTGGACGATGGGAACCCGGGCTCAGCTTTCGGGCGTAGCCCAAATGTTGGCGAAAAGTGGCTTCACGGCGGTGGCGATCAGCTATCGTCTGGCTCCACAGTCGAAATTCCCCGCGCAGATCGAAGATTGCAAAGCGGCGGTCCGCTGGATGCGCGAGCATGCAGCAGAGTTGAAGCTCGACCCTGAGCGAATCGGCGGGTTTGGCTACTCGGCGGGGGCCCAGTTGGTGGCCTTGTTGGGAACGACCGATGCCGAGGATGGCCTGGAAGGCGTGGAGAAACCGGCTGCACTTCCCAGCACGCGCTTGCAAGCCGTGGCCGGGGGCGGTGCACCGTGTGATTTTCGTGTGATGCCCTTGGACGAAAAGTTCCTGGGATTCTGGCTCGGCGGTTCGCGGCGGGAAGTCCCCGAGCAGTATCGCCTGGCTTCGCCCGCGACGTTTATTTCCGAGGACGATCCACCGATGTTTTTCTTCCACGGCGAGCGGGATGAGCTTGTGCCGCTCTTCATTCCGCAAGGAATGTGTGATGCCATGAAAACCTGTGGCTGCAATGCGGAACTTTACGTCGTGCCGATGATCGGCCATACGGCGGCGGCGTACGATCGCACGGCGGTGCAGAAATCGGTGGACTTTTTGGCTCATCATCTGAAATTACAGGCCACGCCATGAGCGAGCCCACCGCAGCATTGTCTCCGCTACCTCGCGAGGAATATGTAGAACAGGCCCACTTTTTCTCGGTGCTGGCCGAACGGATGGCGGAGAACTCCCCGGCGCAGGAAATTTTAGAGGCCGTGCGCGAGGAAGTGCTTGCGACCACGAAACTTCCGATGGCGATTGATTTTCTGCTCTCCGAGCTACGGCATCAGGGGACATTCGCGCCGGGCATGCGGCAGCTTGCGCACTATTTCACGCCATTTCAGTGCTACGTGATGAGCGAAGCGGAGAATGACCGCAAACGGTTCGATCTGCGGATCGGGCTGCTCATCCTAGCCCGCGAAGCCCAATACCGCGCGGCCGAGCATGTCACGCGGCAAGGTTTATTCGTCTATCAATTCGAGGCCCTCTGCCGAAACCGGTTGAATTACGATCAGGGGCTCGACGCGATGTCGCGCGATCCGTCGTATGACGCGACTTGGAGCGAATGGATTCTGACCGTCAGGCGGCAAATTGGTTTGGTCGAACTGGCCGATCTCATCTATGTGCGCAGCGGATTCTACGTTTTGCAACAAGAACGGCTGGGGTCTGGCGGGGATTCGAACGCTGAGCAATCACCTCATGCGGTACTCTTTGGCGTTCAGGAAGGGCGGATTGCTTGGGCCAATCGGCGAAAAGACCCGCTTTTGCTGTTTGCGGCGTTGCATCGTCACTTGGATTATCCTGAAGTTCCACGCAGCGAACGTGTCGACCCCGAAGAACGACTTTTGCCGGTGCTGGCGCGGCGCTTGGAACAGGTCGAAGCGCGGCTGCGATTGTTGGAAGAAGAGCAGCGCGGGGGGATCGATTTGACTCGCTTCTACAATGCGAATCAGAATAAGCCTTCGTAATCGTAACGAAGCCGTAAGGTGCTCTTAATCTGAGTAGTCCAGGAAATCGGCAGATTTGAGCCGTTTTTGCTGTTTTACACCCAGGCGCCGCATGGTAAAGTTCGTAGATACTTTTGCGAGGGAGCAAATCAATTCTAAGTGAACGGCTCGTCCTGAGTCGTTCAGTATCGGGGTCGAGACGACCCGGCTCGCCTTGCAATCATGTTCTGAGAAAGCACGACACGTGAGTTTTCATCTGAGCCTAAGCACCGAAACGGTGATGGCCGCCTACCCTGAAAAGCCGCTCATCGTTGCGCCGGATGCGACCGTGGGTGGAGTGCTCGAACTGATGCGCGCACAAAAGACCGGCAGCGTGCTGATCTGCGAAGGTGGCAAACTTGCTGGCATCTTTACCGACCGCGACGCGCTGCGTTGGATGGCCAATCAAGACGTCGGGGCCAACGAGCCCATCTCGAAACTGATGACCGCCAGCCCTACCACGCTTCCAGCGAATACGACCGTGGGTGAAACGATTCAGAAGATGTCGGACGGTCGCTATCGTCACCTGCCGATCATCGATGACAACAGTTGTCCCAGCGGCATGTCCACGGTTTATGGAATTGTTCACTATTTGGTGGACCACTTCCCACAAACGATTTACAACTTGTCGCCGCAACCTGGGCAAGTACCCGCCGAGCGCGAAGGCGCCTAACATTCCCTATTACATCGCTTTCATAGCAAATCATCCAAAGGACCAGTTTGGCAATCATGGCCACAGCGACTCCCTCGAAACCCGTCTCGGAACTTGTTGAAGCAACCGTAAGATTTTGTGGCGACTCTGGCGACGGCATGCAGCTCGCCGGAACTCAATTCACCAATACGTCGGCGTTGTTGGGTAACGACGTCGCTACGTTCCCCGACTTCCCCGCCGAAATTCGCGCTCCGCGCGGTACGAAGGCCGGCGTCTCGGGCTTCCAGATCCACTTTTCCAGCACGCAAATCTACACGCCGGGTGACACGGTCGACGCCCTCGTGGCGATGAACCCCGCGGCACTCACCACCAACATTGGTGACTTGCGCGACGGCGGTATTTTGCTTGTGAATAAAGATGCCTTCGACGGCAAAGGCCTCGAGCAGGCCGGCTATGCCACCAACCCGCTCGAAGATGGCAGCCTGAGCAAATACAAGCTGCATTCGGTCGACATGACCCGCCTGACGCGGCTCGCGGTCGACGGCCTCGGTTTGAGCCAGAAAGAGGCCGACCGTTGCCGTAACTTCTTCGCGATGGGTTTGGTGTTCTGGCTGTACGACCGTTCGCTGGAACCGACATTGCGTTTCATCGAAAGCAAGTTCGGCAAGCTCCCCGGCGTTGCCCAGGCGAACACCAACGCTTTGAAGGCGGGTTACAACTACGGCGAAACCGTCGAAGCGATCAACACACAGTATCACGTTGGCCCCGCGAAGTTGAAGCCGGGCAAGTATCGCAACATCGAAGGCAACGAAGCGATGGCTTGGGGCTTGCTAGCCGCGGCTCAGCTGTCGAATAAGCGGATGTTCTTGGGTGCTTATCCCATTACGCCTGCCAGCGATATTTTGCACTACCTGTCGAACTACAAAAACTACGACGTTTTGACCTTCCAAGCCGAAGACGAAATCGCGGCGATCACCGCCACGATCGGTGCCGCATTCGCGGGTGACATGGCCGTCACCGCTTCGAGTGGTCCTGGTATCGCACTCAAGGCCGAAGCGATGGGTCTGGCCGTGATGACCGAACTTCCGATGCTGATCATCAACGTGCAGCGCGGCGGTCCTTCGACGGGCCTCCCCACGAAGACCGAACAAGCCGACTTGCTCCAGGCACTTTACGGCCGCAACGGCGAATGCCCGATGCCGGTGATCGCGGCCCGCAGCCCTGGCGATTGTTTTTACGTGGCTCAAGAAGCCTGGCGAATCGCGACCCGCTTCATGCTCCCCGTGATGGTGCTCACCGACGGTTACATTGCCAACGGTAGCGAGCCTTGGCGGATTCCGGAGATTTCGGAGCTTCCCAAGATCGCCATCAAGCATCCCGATGGACTCACCAACGGCGATGAGTTTCTGCCCTACGAGCGCGACGAACGGTTGTCGCGGCCTTGGGCAATTCCCGGAACTCCGGGCTTGGAGCATCGCATCGGCGGTTTGGAAAAGGCGAACATCACGGGCAACGTGAGCTACGACCCCATCAACCACGAAAAGATGTGTCACCTGCGGGCACAAAAGGTGGCCAACGTGGCCGACGATATTCCGCTACAGGAACTCGACGGTGCGGAAACGGGCGACCTATTGGTGCTGAGCTGGGGTGGTCCTTACGGCGCTTGTGCGACGGCGGTCCACACGGCACAAAAAGCCGGCAAAAAAGTAACTCACTGCCACCTGCGTTACATCAATCCGTTCCCCAAGAATCTGGAAACGATTCTGCGGAACTTCAAACAAGTTTTGATTCCCGAACTGAACCTGGGTCAGCTCAGTATGATTATTCGGTCGAAATTCTTGATCGACGCGATCAGCCTGAACAAAATCCAAGGTAAGCCTTTTAGCGTCTCCGAAATCGTCACCAAGATTAATTCACTCGTCGCGTAAAACGCGCACTATAACTATGTCGCGTAAAACGCGCATAAAGCGATCCTCCCATGAGTATTGAATCCACGCTTCCGATATTAAAACCTGCCGACTTCGCTAGCGATCAGGATGTTCGTTGGTGTCCTGGCTGTGGCGACTATTCGATTCTCGCCCAAATGAAAAAGGTGCTGCCCACGTTGGGCGTGCCCCGCGAGAAGATCGTGTTCATCTCGGGCATCGGTTGTTCGAGCCGCTTTCCGTACTACATGAACACGTACGGGATGCACTCGATTCACGGCCGTGCCCCCGCGGTGGCGACGGGGCTCAAGAGTTCCCGCCCCGACCTGCAAGTATGGGTCATCACGGGTGACGGCGACGGGCTGTCCATCGGTGGCAATCACTTGATGCACGCCATCCGCCGCAACGTGGACCTCAACATCGTGTTGTTCAACAACCGGATCTACGGTTTGACCAAGGGTCAATACTCGCCGACTTCGCCGTTGGGCAAGAAGACCAAAAGCACGCCGATGGGTGCGATTGATAATCCGCTCCATCCGCTGTCGATTGCCATTGGTTGCGAAGCGACGTTTGTCGCCCGCAGCATCGATACCAACATCAAACACTTGGGCGACGTGTTGAAGCGAGCCGCCGAGCACCGCGGCACGTCGTTCGTCGAAGTTTATCAAAACTGCAACGTGTTCAACGACGGTGCTTGGGAATATGCCAAGGACCGCGACACCAAAGAAGACACCACACTGGAACTTGAGCATGGCAAGCCATTGATCTTCGGCAAGGAACGCAAAAAGGGGATCCGCCTGCACGGTCTGGATCCCGAAGTCGTCGAGTTGGGAAAAGGCATTAGCGAAGACGATCTGCTGTTCCACGATGAAAAGGCGACCGAGCCGAGCCTGGCCTATTTGCTCAGCCGGATGCGGTATGAAGATGGATTCCCCGAGCCGATCGGCGTGTTCCGCGCCGTCGACCTGCCGCGCTACGACCAGATGGCCAACGCGCAAATCGAGCAGGCGATCAAGGACAAAGGGAAGGGCGATCTCGAAGCACTCTTTAATTCCGGCGACACTTGGACGGTTTCATGATTCCTTGCCCAGCCTGTGGTTTTGATAATTTGGAAGGTGCTGACCACTGTCAACAGTGTCAGCTGTCGCTCTCGGATTTGAGCCATCCTCATCCGCGGACGACGCTTGAAAAAGCGTTGATGAAGGACCGCATCGAGCTGCTGCAACCGCGCAAGCCGCTGGCCGTTTCGCCCGACGACAAAATCGGCGACGTGCTGAAAAAAATGGTCGCCGAGAAAATTGGCTGCGTGATGGTGATGGAAGGGGATGAGCTTGCCGGCATCTTCACCGAGTTCGACGCGCTGATGAAGGTCAACACGAGTATTAAATCGCTCGCCGACCGGCCGATCAGTTCGGTCATGACCACCAAGCCGGTCACTCTGAATATCGAAAACAAGATCGCCTACGCGCTGCATCAGATGCACGTCGGCGGTTACCGCCACTTGCCGATTCTCTCCGGCGGCAAGCTCGTGGGTGTCTCTTCGATCCGCGACATTCTCAACTATCTCGCCCAGCGACTCGTCCCGGCGTGAGAATTATTGAACGTGCTCAGTCGCCCATTATTCTAAAGGCTGGCTGTTGAATCGGGCCGATGGCTGATTCGTAATTGGCATATCCCGAAGGGATTCTATCATTCAGCCTAGGGTTGCGAGCTTGCGAGCTACCCTAGGAATGGGCATTCGATCCTCGGCTACCCCGCAGGGGTTGGATCAATCCCAAACGTATCGCTCATCGAATTCAATTTCGTATTTTCTCAACAAACGACGATATTCGTCCAGGTAGGCCGCTCTAAATACTCCTATAACCCAGGGTAGTCGCTGGAAGCGACCAACACTGGGCTGAATGATAGAATCCCTGCGGGATAGAATTCGAGAGACGGATTGTGTGACTATCACTGGCATGTCCGCTGCTGATGAAATCAGCCGCCACGCGCTCGCGTCCGGTTGGCATTTTTGAAATCCGCTCTAGTACAAGCGATGAAATATTGGCGAGGAACCAAGTCAATGACTCTTAATAGCTTAACCGCCGCGGAAGTTGCTTCGGGCGTTGCCCAACGGCTTGCTGATTTTTTGCCATATGCTAACACTTCGCTCGCCATCGAGGTGCAGCAGGCGATTCATCTGGCGCGGCAATTGCAAACTCGCGCCAACGAATTACAAACCCCTGCCGAACGGCGACAGCAAGGCGAACTCGATCGCATGATCCAGTCGCCGCACGACAAGGCGACGCTCACGCAGCTCACCGATCAGGCTTTTCGCTCGCAGCTGCCGCATCGGGCGGCGGATCAATTCATTCATATTCTCGACGTGCAGGGTGTGCCTCGCTTCTTCAGCACGTTCGACCGCACGCTGCTCAAAGGGTTTCAATCGTTCGGGTCGTATCTGCCTGGCGTGGCGATGCCCTTCGTCAAGGAAAAGATGCAGCAAGAAACAGCGAACGTCATTCTGCCCGCTGAGGAAGAGTTGCTCAAAGAACATCTCGAGCAGCGCCGCGAAGCGGGGCTGCGGATGAATGTCAATTTTCTGGGCGAAGCCCTGCTGGGCGAACAAGAAGCCGAGCGACGGCTGGAGAATTACCTCGAAGCGCTCCAACGACCCGAGATCGAAGTCTTGTCAGTCAAAATTTCGACGATCTATTCGCAGATTTCCGCGCTCGCCCGCGAACACACGGTCGAAATTCTGTGCGATCGGTTGGAGCTGCTCTTCCGCGCTGCGATGAAGCACGAATTCGTGCGGCACGACGGCACGCGGGTTAAGAAGTTTGTTTACCTCGACATGGAAGAGTACCGCGACATGTCGCTCACGGCGGAAGCGTTCATGCGTACGCTGGATCGGTCGGAGCTTGTGAAATGCCAAGCGGGAATCGCGCTGCAGGCGTATATTCCCGACTCATTTCTCCAGCAGCAAAAGATCACCGCGTGGGCGCGCAAGCGAGTCTCCGTGGGGGGAGCACCGGTGACGATTCGCATCGTGAAGGGGGCCAACATGGAAATGGAATGCGTCGAGGCCAGCTTGCGCGGTTGGCCACAGGCTCCGTTTAACGAGAAGATCGAAACCGACGCCAACTACCACCAGATGCTCAAATTTGGCATGCAGGAGGAGAACCTCAACGCCGTGCGGTTGGGAATCGCTTCGCACAATTTGTTCACGCTCGCTTATGGACTGGTGCTCGCCACGCATGCGCAGGCTCATGACCGCGTGCAATTTGAAATGCTCGAAGGGATGGCCAATCACCAACGGCGAGCGCTCGTGGAACTTTCTAAGAACATGTTGCTGTATGCCCCCGCCTGCAAGCAAGAAGATTTTATTAACGCGATTGGTTATCTCGTGCGGCGGCTCGACGAGAACACCGGCGACGAAAATTTTCTCCGCCATGCGTTCCGGCTCACTGTCGATAGCGACGAGTGGCGAAAGCTGGAGCAGGGATTTGGAGAATCGTTTGAGAAGATTCCGTCTTTATCGAGCAAACCAAGGCGAACGCAAGAGAGGGGTCAGCTGCCAGAGGTCGGAGGTCAGGGTGAAGAGCCTTGGACCTCATCTCCGGCCTCTGACCTCTGGACTCTCTTTCGCAATGAGCCGGATACGGATTGGTCGCTGACACAGAACGGCCAGTGGGCTGATGATATTCTTGAGCGGTGGAAAACTCTTTGCGACGCACAAGCGGCGACCGTGCCGCTTGTGATCGCGGGAGAAGAGATTGCCAGCAAGCGTGAGCAACGCGATTCGCAGGATCCTTCACGGCCCGGCGTGGTTGTGGCCCGCTATCACCAAGCGAATAAGGCCGACATCGAACAAGCGGTCACCTGTGCGCAGCACGATCCGGCGGGTTTGCGAAAACTTTCGCCGCGAGAACGCACGGAAATTCTCTTTCGCGTGGCCAATGAAATCGCCGCCCGGCGCGGTGATCTGATGGGTGCCATGTTGGCCGAAGGGGGAAAGTTGCTCACGGAGAGTGATCCCGAAGTTTCCGAAGCGATCGATTTTTGTCGGTTCTATGCTCAATCAGTGGAAGAGTTTCACAATCTCGACAATCTCAATGCTCGGGGTAGGGGAGTTGTGGTGGTGGTTTCGCCGTGGAATTTTCCGTTGGCAATTCCCTGTGGCGGAATTGCAGCGGCGCTGGCGGCGGGGAACACGGTGATTTTCAAACCGGCCAGCGACACAGTTTTGATCGCCTATGAATTGTGCTGCTGCTTTTGGGAGGCCGGCGTTCCGAAAACGGCTTTGCAGTTCGCGCCATGCAGTGGCGGCAGCGTCGGACAGCAACTCGTGACCCATGACGCAGTCGATGGCGTAATTCTCACCGGTGGCACGGAGACTGCGCTGCGGATGCTGGCCGCGAAACCGACGCTGAAACTCTTTGCCGAAACCGGCGGAAAGAACGCGACCATCGTCACGGCGCTTGCCGATCGTGATCTCGCCATCAAGAACATCCTGCACTCGGCCTTCAGCCACAGCGGGCAAAAATGCTCGGCCACGTCGCTCTTGATCTTGGAAAGCGAAGTCTATCACGACGCCAAGTTTCGTGAATCGCTCGTCGATGCGGTGGAAAGTTTGCGGGTGGGAAGTGCCTGGGATCTGGCGACGAAAGTTGGGCCGTTGATTCGCCCGCCGAGTGGCGAACTGGAACGCGGGCTGAAGGAACTCGAAGCCGGTGAATCTTGGGCCGTGAGGCCTCATTTGCACGTGCAGGAGAATCCTCATCTGGTCAGCCCCGGCGTGAAGTGGGGTGTCACAAACAACAGCTATACGCATTGCACCGAATTCTTTGGACCGCTGCTGGCCGTGATGGAAGCGCGCAACTTGCACCACGCGATTGATCTGGTGAACGCGACGGGCTATGGACTCACTTCGGGACTGGAAAGTCTCGACGACCGCGAACATCAATTGTGGCAGGATGGAATTCGTGCGGGGAATCTTTATATCAATCGGCCCACGACGGGAGCGATTGTGTTGCGGCAACCTTTCGGTGGAATGGGGAAAAGCGCGATCGGGCCCGGCATCAAGGCGGGTGGGCCAAATTATGTCGCACAGTTTATGAAATTCGAAGAACCATCGTCTTCCGTCGGCGACTATCAAAATGTCGCAGCCGAGGACGGAAGTCCACGGTCCCCCACAGATCTCGGCGACACGGGCCTCGATGATTTCTGTGAGGCGCTGCGCATGACTGCGGCGCGGGGTGGTATCGACGCCGAGGATGCGGAACAAATCGTAACGGCGGCCCAAAGTTACGAACATTGGATGGGCCAGGAATTCTCGCTGTCGCACGATCACTTCAAGCTGCTGGGGGAAGACAATTTTCGTCGCTATCTGCCGATCAAGACCGTGCATGTGCGCGTGCATGCCGATGACACGCCGTTTGAAATTTTCGCGCGGGCGTTGGCTGCGCACACGGCTGGGTGCCGCACGGTGGTGAGCTCGCCGCCGGAGTTGGATGCGCCGGTCGTGCAGCTGTTGGACGTGCTCACTGACAGCTGGGCGGGGGCGATTGAGTTCGTCGAGCAGTCGGATATCGAATTAGCTCAACTCCTGCGCGAAGGGCAGATCGGACGATTACGCTACGCCAGCCCCGACCGTGTGCCGTTTGAACTGCGCACCGCCGCGGCAGCCAGTGGCGAGTACATCGCCGACGAACCCGTCTCCCGCCATGGCCGCGTGGAATTGCTCCGGTATTTCCATGAGCAAAGTCTCACGCATGTTTATCATCGGTATGGGAATTTGGGGGCGCGGAGCGGGGCCCATTAGCTATTCTGACGCCGCAGAATGAATACACCAGTCATCATAACCAAGCCGAGCAATGTAGTCGGCTCGGGGACATAAAATCCAGGGTTCGCAAGATCAATGTAGTCAGTCGAAACCCAAGGAATCCCTGGCGTTGGGAAATTTGGAGGAAAGCCACTTGGGCTAGGTGCCAAGTACGAACCATAACCATCACTAACACTCGAGACAACCCACGCTGAATTGGGATATTGTACCGTTCCACCATCCCACGGTCGGTTCCGCGAGACCCCACTGCCACGAGCATCGGAGGTGTAGGTCAGTGAATCAACTAAAGTCGAGGTGTCTTGCGTGAACGAATTGTAAATATTGATCGTATCCGCATTGCCAAGATTTGAGAGCTGCCCAAAAGAAAAGACGCGAATAGTTGGGTCAAGTTCCCAATACGAGCGAAAGTCGGCTACCGTCATTTGGGTGAAGACAATACTTTCGCCAGCAGCGATCGATCCGATGGATGGTCCCCAATTGATCGGATCATTTGTATTGTTATCGTTATAAGACCACGTCGATGCATCTACAGCTGAACTTCCAAGATTCGTGATCTCGAAAAATTCACGCTGGCGACGGCCTCCATTACCCGAAAGAATATCACCTTGCCCTTCGGACATAAACTCCGTGATTCGAACCGCACTTATGGCAGGTTCAACAGTAAATGATATGGCAAGTACTGTGCAGATCACTGCGAAAAACGATCGAGTCATGAGCAATTCCAAGGATGAAGACCAAGTGTTTTGTAACTCTCAATACAGTCAAGTTGAGAATTCACATGGTAGATTACGACAGGCAACGTACAAGTTCGATCCACAAAACTTAACTAAATCTTCAAGCAAAAATTTGCAGAACTTAACTTTTCGTCACCACTCAATCGCCTTCCGCACATCCCACGGCGCGAACTCTTCGCCGCCGGCGATGTTGCCGAACGTGGTTTCCATCCATTCGCGCGGATAGCCAGAGAAAAACGGCACCGCGTTGGTGAGTCGATCGCGTAGCTCCGCAGGCAAGTTCCAATCTCCCGTGGGGAGCCATTCGGTGACTTGCTCCGCCCGCTTGGCTCCGACGATCACGGCCGACACGCGGCGATCTCCCAACAGCCAGCTAAGCGCGACTTGGGCGGCGCTGACGCCGGTTTCTTTCGCGACGGCCACGACTTCGTCGATGATGCGAAAGCTTTCGTCGTTCCAATAACGGGGCAAATCGATGTTTGCCCGCTGACCGACGCGGGAATCCTTGGGTGGGCCGGATTTCTGATCGTACTTACCGGCGAGCAGGCCCCCCGCGATAGCGCTCCAACAGAGCATCCCCATTCCTTGATCGGCACAGGCGGGAAGAATTTCGCGCTCGATATCTCTACGCAATAAATTGTAAAGATGCTGGCCGCTGATGAGTTTGGTAAGCCCGAGCTCCTTGGCCACGGCATTGGCTTTCACCATTTGCCAACCGTAAAAGTTGCTGCAACCAAGGTAACGGACTTTGCCGGCTTTTACCAAATCGTCGAGCGCTCGCAAGGTTTCTTCAAGCGGCGTGAACGGATCGGGGCCATGCAACTGATAGAGATCGATGTAATCGGTTCCCAAACGGCGCAAGCTGGCTTCGGCGGCGGAGATGATGTGCTTGCGCGAAAGCCCCTTGCCGTTGGGCGTGTCGCGCATGCGGAACCAACACTTCGTGGCGATCACCAGATCGTCGCGGTTATGATTTCGGAGCGCCTTGCCGACAAACTCCTCGGAAACGCCCTTGGAATACATGTCGGCCGTATCGAGAAAGTTGCCGCCCCCAGCGATGAAGCGGTTCGTGATGTCGATCGAAGTGGCTTCGTCACAGCCCCAACCTTCCATGCCGAAGGTCATCGTGCCCAAGCAAATTCGCGAAACCAACAAGCCGGAATCGCCGAGATAGCGGTATTTCATCGTGTAGCTCCCAGAGTATGTGAGGCTACGATGATAACAAATTCAAGAACGACATTAAACGCAGAGGTCGCGAAGTTCGCTGAGGATCCTTGGCATTCTCCGCGAACTCTGCGTTAAACTATTCTTCAAAGCCGGGTGATGGCCGCCGACTTCTTTTTCTTGCACACCTTCCAAGCGGTTTTGGCGTACTCGCGATTCAGCCGTGCGAGCCGAACTTTGCGCACGTCGAGCGTTTGACGCTCGCCGTTGGGTTGCTTGACCAAGACGAACGGCAAGCAGACAGAAACCACCTTCAGCGGCACGCCCCCCGTCTCAGGCAAATAGCAGAGCCGCACCAACTCCTCGCGGCGCTCGAGCTTCGAGTCGCAACCCCAGAAGAACGACGGCAAATCATAAAACACGTGCAGCGGCGAAACGAATTCGCCGGCGCGGATTTCCTCCGGCGCGAGCGGTTTGGCTAGCGTGCTGGCCGTCGTGTTGACTGGCTCATCAGTTTGGGAAGAAATTGCCATGGAAGACAAGACAGTCGACCGCGGGCAAGGTTCGGGGAGAAAGATTGATAGAACACGGACAAACGCGGATTTGGCGGATGAGCGCGGATCGAATTCTGTATAAGAAGAACAAGAATATAATCCGCGAATATCCGCATGATCTGCGTTCCTCCGCGTTCTATTCGTCATTCGTCACTACGGCTGACTTGAGCTTCTTGCACTTTCTTGCGGCGGACTTTGCGTACGACCACGCGCCACGCGCCGTGCTCCAAGGTTTCACCACCGGTGACTTCGTGGCCAAGATGGCCGATAACCCATTCGCTCAGCGTGTTGGCCCCGCCGGGGGGGAGGTCGTCAACAAGATTCATACCCGTCGCGACTTTCAGGCGTTCCAGCGGCACGCCACCACCCACGACCCACGCATGGCCCGAAGAAACAACGTGTGCGGGCAAGCGGTCGTACTCATCTTCGATCTCGCCGACGAGTTCTTCCAGAATATCTTCAAGTGACACCATGCCGATGATTTTTTCCTGATCATTCCGCACGACCGCGATGTGAGTATGCTCACGCATTAAGCGTTCCAAGCATTCGGCAATCGGCTGGTTTTCGCGAAAACTGGGGAGCCGCCGCACGATCGAACGGAGCGAGGGGTCCTTGGGATTCATCCGCAGCGTGGCGATGATGTCCTTCACGTTCACATAACCCACCACCGTTTGCAGGTCACCCAGCGTTTCGACGACGGGAAAGCGCGTGTGCATATCAAGATGCGCGGTGACCAAACTGTCGCCCAGCGTGGCATTGATGCTAAGCATCCGAATATGCTCAGCGGGGAGCATGATATCGCGCACGGGTCGCGATTGCATTTCGGTCGCGCCGTGAATGATCCCTTCTTCACGATGGCCGATCAATCGCGAGGCACGAGCGAGGGCCGCTGTCGCGCGAATTTCGTGCAACTCGGCGGTTTCTGGTTTTGCACCACCCTCCTTGCGCAAACCTTCGCCCCACGACATGATGCCCATCACCACCGTTTCAAACATCCAGACCGCCGGCCAGACGCTGAAGGCAAACCATCGCATGAAGGGCGAGAGCCGCAGCGTAACCCACTCGGCATTGCGCAGCGCGAATATTTTTGGAATCAGTTCGCCGAATATGATGGTGAAGACCGTGAGAGGCAACACGACGCAGATCAGCGCGAGAAACTCGGCCAGTCTTGGCGAGAAATCAAATTTCGCTTCCAAGATGGGAGCCAGATTTTCGTCGGCCCCCGCGCCACCGACCGCCGCGGCAATGGCACCGACGAGCGTGATGCCGAGTTGCACCACGGCGAGGCTCGCCTCCATGTTCTCTTTCATGTAGAGAGCGACTTTGGCCCCCGCACGATTGTCGGTGGCGAGGCGCTGCAGACGAGCGACGGTGATCGAAGCCAGGGCGATTTCGTAGCCCGCGAAGATACAATTCACGCCGATCATTGTGAGCATGACGGCGATTTCCAAACCCCACATTCAATCAGCCTCGGGAGACAACGATTCTCACGGCAATGCGCCCTGGTTGAGCCATCCAATCTACGGAAAAAGCGACGGATTGGACAGACATTTATCAATAGAACGCAGATGAACGCGGATTGGGCAGATGGACGCAGATAGAATTGTGGTTTGAAAATCCAGAAACTTATCCGCGTAGATCGGTCAAATCTGTGTCATCCGCGTTCTATTCTTCTTGAATACATAGCGACTCCTTGGATTGGATCAGCGACCCCACAACCATCCCCACAATCGCCATGAAGAGCCCGGCGAGTTGTTGCGGGAAATGCTCGCCCAGTGGTGTGGCCATGAACAGAATCCAGATCCCCACGCCCAGGGCGATCGACAGAATAGCGCCGGTGTTGGTTGAGCGTTTCCAGTACAACCCCGCCACGAGCGGGACAAACGCGCCGACGACCGGCAGTTGATAGGTGGTCGAGACCAGATCGTAAACCGAGGTTCCTTCCATGATCAGGGCATACATGAGAACCAACGCGGTGAAGACGAGTACCGTGTAGCGCATCAGGCGCAGCTCATATCGGTCGCTCATCCCCGGCCAGAAGTGCTTCAAGATGTTTTGCACGAACACCGTTGAAGGAGCGAGAATTGTTGCCGAGGCGGTCGACATGATCGCGGACAGCAGCGCGCCGAAAAACATGATCTTCGCGAACTCCGGCATGTGGTTGACGACCAGCTTCGGCAGGACCTTTTGCGATTCGGTGTCGCTACCCATCAGTTCTGCTGTTTCCTCGGGCATGATGATCAGACTGCTCGTAACGATGAACATCGGCACGAGGGCGAATAGCAGGTAACCTGTACCGCCAATAATTGGACCAGCGACGGCGACGCGCTGGCTCTTAGCCGACATGATGCGCTGGAAGATATCTTGCTGGGGGATCGAGCCAAACATGATCGTGATGCCCGCGCCGATGAAGAACATGATGTCTTTGAAGTTCGCTTCGGGAAAGAATCGCAAGAGATCACGCTCGGAGGCGAGTTCAAAGACCTTGGCTGGACCGCCCGCCATGTCGCCCGCGATGAAGGCGATGCCGGTGAGTCCCAGGACGATCACGATCATTTGGAAGAAATCGGTGATCGCGACCGACCACATGCCGCCGTAAACGGTATAGAGGAGAACAATGGCCGTGCCGACGAAGGCTCCTTGGCGAGTGCTGATGGCGTCGTGGGTCAGCACGGCAAACACAAATCCGAGGGCCGTGATTTGCGCGGCGACCCAACCGAGATACGAAAAGATATCGACCACCGAACAGAAGAGCTCGACCTTCTTGCCGTAGCGTTCACGATAGAAATCGTTGATCGTGAGGAGCGACATGGGATAGAGCTTGTGGGCAAAGAAAAGCCCCACCAGGATCAAGCACATCGCCGCGCCCCAGGGATCTTCGACCGTCGACGACATACCGCCATGCAGAAATTTGGCGGGAATGCCCAGCACCGTCTCCGCGGCAAACCAAGTAGCGAACGTCGTGGCAATGATCACCGACAACGGCAACGACCGCCCCGCGACGGCGTAGTCCTCGGTGCTTTTCACCCGCCGCGCAACCCAGAGCCCGACGGCGATGGAGGCGAGGAGGTAGAGAATGACGAAGGTGAGGAGCATGGTAGATAAACTAGATATTCTCTCAGGAACAATACAATTAACAGAGGATAAATTATGCAGACGGCCATGCGATTAGAGCAAGCGAACCTTTATAATTAGTTCGCGTCTACTATATTTCTATGGGATCCGCAATGAAACCTGAACTTCGATTTAAGCTTCTGCAGCAAGAAGGCTTTCTCTTTCAACATTGTTTGACACGAGGCATAACAGCGCTGCGCAATGCAAATGATTCTGAAACGGGCAATTTCTATGTTGCTTTTTTTCAGCTTTCGATTGGACTGGAACGGCTAATGAAGACCATTGCCATTCTTGATCACATGTCCAAAAACAGCCTTGACCCTCCAACAAGTGGTGCGCTCAGAGATTTGGGCCACAAGCTTCAGCGTTTGTTTGATCATCTCAAGTCATTGCGAATTAATGGTGACAATGCGTTAGCTGAGATCCCTGATGGAAGTATTGAACTCGATATTCTTGGCGTCCTGGATATATTTGCTACGAAGGCAAGATATTTCAATCTCGACTCTTTGGTAGCCGCTGAAAAAACTGCAGATCCTCTCGATGAATATACTTTGGTTATTCAACGAATTTTAAATGAGGACGTTCCTGCAAAGCAACAACTGAAAGTTGCGGTTGACCGGTCTGCACAAGCAACTGCGTTTTCTGGTGTAAGTATCGCGATCGACCCTACAACTCCAGATCAGACTTCTGCGCAGATACTTCAAAGTATGTTTGTTACACCGGCTCTACAAGACTTGGCTGCCAAATATGCCACCTATCATGTAATAGAGTTAATAGCTGCTCTGCGAAAACTGCTGCACCTAGTCGTTGATGCTGCGCAGGCTATAGATCGTCAACAAGGAAATTTGACTTGTTCAATTCCATATATGTATGAATTCCTTGGATTCTCTTACGGACGTAAATCCGACATTTTGCGCAAGAAACGCTGGCCGTAGCTGTTGGGATATAAAATGAAATATGACAAAAGCATAAGTCAAACATATCAAGCACTTGGTGAGTTCGTAATCGTCTTTCAATGGGTAGAACATCTCTATCGCCAAATTGGTTGGTTCATTCTCGACCCGGAGCACAAGCAGTGGCCACCCATGCAGTTACGACAGGAGTCAAATCACGATCTCCTAAATAAGGTTACCGCACTATACGTTGACTTGACGCAACAGTATGAACTTCCATTGGGCGAGCAGAAATCCAAAGAGATGATCGTGCTGAAAGATCAATTCCATGAGCTACGGAGATATCGTAATCGCGTTGTGCATTCTACCTACGTTGAGCTAAAAGCAGGAGGAGAAACTCTTGGCTATATCCGTGCCAATCCGGAGATAGGTGTTGACACCGATTCAGGCGAGAACTGATCTACGATCAAGAAGACTTCTCTGCTGAATCCATCTACATCGAACTAAAGAAATACGAAGAATGCATGCTTCAATTAGGTATAAATTACAAGCAACTGTTTCAATGGCATCCGTTTGACCGTCATGGACAACGTACCAAGAGGAAATGATAGATCAACATGTTCTCACGGCTCGATGCTGCTGAGAAACTCTTCTAGGTTCGGATACCCATCGCCGTCGGGATCGCCCAGATGGTCGTCCTTTTGGGGATTCAAACCATGCTCTTTTTCCCAAGCGTCGGGCATGCCGTCGTTGTCGGAATCCTTGGCAGGAGCAGCCGAGTGGTAGGGTGGCCAGCCTCCCACGTCCGCCTGTGAGTTGATCAATCCCCCCGTGCCGGTGCGAACTTGTTTCACGATACGGGCATCGATGGCATCGCGCTTTGGCAAAATCGCGCCGGCGGAATCGAGCACAGCTTCGTAAGCCGCTTCGGCGGGTTGCGTTTCCACGGTTGCCACTTCAAACGGTTCGTTGCGTTTGTTCCGTGGCTGCACACTTTTGACGAGTTGCCAGAAATCGTCGTTCTTCGCGCCGGCATCTTCTTGGAAATTGCCTTGCTGATACATTTCGGTTGTATCACCGCCGACTTTAAACGCCGGGCCATTGAGCTTGCGGAGGTAGTTGCCGACGTAATTCATCCGCACGGGATCCTCGGCCGAATAGCCGTTGCCGTCGTAGATGACGTTGTTGCGAAAATCGAACAACAAGCTCCCATCGCCATACGTGCCAGGGCGGGGGCAGCGAGTGCGATGATGGGCATACAGATTGTGATGAAAGCTCACGTCGCCGTTGGTGCGGATCAATGAGCCGAAACCATGGTCCCCTTTGTGATGGGCCCCTTTGTTGAGCGACTCGGAAATGATGCACCACTGGACGGTGACACCGGTGATTCCTTCGCCCGACACGGTGCAGGTTTCATCAGTCGACCAACTGGCCGAGCAATGGTCGAGAATCACATTCCGCGAAGGGGCGCTGATCGTGACGGCATCGGGTTCAAACGATTTGCCTTTTTCGCGCAGAGCTGCCGCGGGTTCATCGCCGGGACGAAAACGCAGGTGTCGAACCACGACGTCGTTCGTACGAACCGTGAAGTTGTAATTCTTGAGGCAGATTCCGTCGCCGGGGGCCGATTGTCCCGCGATCGTGCAATACGGCCGGCGGCATTCCAAGGGTTTTTCGAGTTCGATAACGCCCGCGACTTTGAACAGAATGTAGCGAGGCCCGCGAGTCTCCAAGGCCGCGCGGAAACTCCCGGGGCCAGAGTCGTTCAGATTCTCAACGAAAATCACTTTGCCGCCGCGGCCACCTTGCGCGTTAGCGCCGAAACCTTCGGCACCGGGGAAGGCGGGGGTCGGTTGCTTATCGGCAATTGCCGGCAATGCTGCTAATAGCATGAATGCTAGGGCTAGAAGAAACTTCATGAACCACCCTTGAGCGCAAAAGATAAGACTGAAAGAAAAGCTAGAAGCAGCTTACTTGGCGACGACGCTTATTTCCAGCTCACACCCCAGGCCAGCTGCATATCGCTCGAGAGTTTTAAGCGTGGCATTCTTTTGAGATTCCAGCCGAGCGATATTCCCGCGCGTCATGCCCGTGAGTTCGGAAAGCTGTCCGAGGCTCAGTCCTTTGGACTCTCGCAAAGCTCTGAGTTTGGCAATTGTCACCTTCATCGGATCAGCCTTGGCGGGCGGAATCTCCTTCTCAACTTTTTTTCGTAGGCTTTTCAGTCGAGCGGATTCCGCCGGCGTCAGCTTACGGTTGCGCGTCACGCTTTGATAAGTCTTTTTCGCCATTTCGACTACTCCTCCACGCAATAAGCCGTCACCGGATACATCGTCAATTCATCAAGCATTTGATAAACCACGACGACTTGCTCGCCGCTCGTCAATCGTCCCGACACTAACGGCAAGCCCGACGAGCGGCTTTGGCTTCTCTTGAGCGGATGCTGCACAACGAATTCAACATCCGCGGGCACCAATCCATGCTCGGCGATGTGCTGCACATTGCCGTCCGGATCATCAGGCAAATCCCAAAGGATGTCGATGATCGGCATGGGAGAGCGCCTTCATAAATGATAGCACCAGAAACGGAAAGGTCAAAACACAGGCTTAATGTTCTTGAGCCGGGCTTCCGTTTCCGCCATCAGAACGTCTTCAGCGGCCTCGTCGGCAGCTTCGTAGGTGATGCTGAAACGCAAAAACGCACCGGCGTCGTCCCAGGGCACGGTGCAGATCGATTGTTCTTTGATCAGGTACTGGCTAGCAGCCTCTGCATTCTCAAATGTGGGGCCACCATCCAAACCTTTTGGCGACGGCGTGTAGAGAAAATAAGTTCCTCCCGGCATGCTGCACTTGAAGCCGCAGCGCTGGAGCGTGGCCACCAACTTTTCCATCCGCCGTTTGTACTTGGCGTGAATTCGCGCGGGGATCGAAGCATCGTCCAACGCGGCTGCGGCGGCCTTTTGGATGGCGATGAATTGGCCGGAGTCGCAATTGTCTTTCACGTCGGCAAAGGCGCGGACGATGCGCTCGTTGCCGCACACCCAGCCGAGCCGCCAGCCGATCATGTCGAAGCCTTTGGACATCGAATGGACTTCGACGCCTACTTCCTTCGCCCCAGGCACGGCGAGGAAGCTGTTGGGCTTTTGATCGAAGGAAAGCAGCGCATGCGCGGCGTCCTGCACCACGACGATGTCATTCTCTTTAGCGAAACGGATCACCGATTCGTAAAACTCGCGGGTCGCCGTCTTGCCCGTGGGGCTGTTGGGATAGCAGAGCACCAACAGCTTCGCCCGCTTCTTGATGTCGGCTGGAATCCCCGCCAGGTTGGGCAAGAAATTGTTCTCGGCCAATAGCGGCAATTTATGAACTTCACCACCATAATAAGCCGTGTGCGTGCCAGCGACCGGATAGCCTGGCACGGTCATGAGCGTCACATCGCCCGGATTGATAAACACGGCCGGCAAGATCGCTAGCGCCGTCTTCGAGCCTATGCAGTGATTGATCTCGGTGGCGGCATCAAGCGTCGCGCCATATTGCCGTTGCATGAAGCGCGCGACGGCTTCCTTGTATTTCCCGATGCCGTTGTCGGCGTAGCCACGATTCTCAGGCTTGCCGATTTCCTCGGCCATTTTGCGCAAGACGACTTCATCGGCCACGCCGTCGTTCTCCCCAATGCCGAAGTCGAGCAGCTTACGCTCGGGATGCTCGGCGAGAGCTTGGCGCTTGGCGCGTTTGATCTTCTCGAACTTATAGATGGCAGTGCCTTTACCATATTGGGCACCACCAATGCGGTCGGCAAACAGAGTTTGGAAATAGGGATCGGACATAAGAATTTGACTGTTGCGTGGCAGGTTATATGGGAAACTCGCTAGGATACCGCAAGTTTTTATTCGGAACAACCAGCGAGAAACTGGGCTATTTCGGCTTCACAAATTGAGCATCACCCAAACTTGCATGCTTCATAATGCAAAGAAACCAAGAAAAAGTTTGACACACCATTTGAAATGAGATAGGTTCATCCGAGTTATTTTCCATTACTCGTGACAACACATTTATTTCGCGGCCAGTTGTTGCGGGGCATTGTTTTCATTTCTTATTTTCTTTTAAGGAGTCCGCTCATGATTCGTCAACGATTTGTTTTTGCTGCACTCTTGTGCAGCCTTCTGGGAGGCAGCCAACTCTGGGCTGCGAATGCTTGGTTTAGTCTTAACCTGGAGTTTAACGATCCAGCTGACTTTGGATCGGGCGGTACTTGGACGGTTGTCGCTAAGGCAGATGAATACGGCATTGCTGGTGCAGTGTTGGCTCTCAATCAAACTTCTTTAAACTTTAACCCAGCAACTGGCTTTCTCACGCCTGCAGGTTTCGAAATCGAAGATTCGTCGAACCCAGGCGGTTTGTTTCTCGAAATTGTTGAAGCAGATCTTCCATTCAGCCCGACTATCGATGTTGGTGTGATAGGAGGAACGTATCCTTCATCCTATTTCGATGATCCCAATCTAATCGTATTCGGAGGTAATCCCGATCTTGGATCTTTCTCGGGTGGTGTTCCTATGGCCACAGGATCATTCGACGCTGGGGATATTCCCGCGTGGTATACAAGCGGCCCCGACTCAACGGCGGCGAATGTTTATCTCGTACCGAATCCTGTTAACGCTTCTCCGGCCACGGTTTTTACCACAGTGCGGTACGTCGGCATTCCTGAACCCACGAGCCTTCTGCTTCTGAGCGGTGGCATGCTTGCGCTTGCTTCTCTGCGGCGGCGTTAGACTGAGTTGATGCGCCGCCCGGCCCTTGCGCCGGCGGCGAGTTTTTGACTTGCTTTCAAAGAACGGCTATACTTTTAGCATGGATACGCAGCTTCATGCCAATGACTTTGATTCCTTCTACGCATTTTTAAGTGAATTGCGTACAAGCGAAGTACCTACATTGTCTCCCGAAGAGAGCGTCCAAAAATTTCGCGAGTCACAACAGAAACTCCGTCGTTTTCAAGAATTGAACGACATCGCCAACAAACAGAGTCTCCAGGGCTTGTCCAAGCCAATCTGTATTGAGGAATTGCTAGAGCGAGTCGAGCAACGGGTCGCTCAACAAGGGCTGTGAATAATGGGTGACGTCGTCTGGACACCGCAGGCGACAACGGAATTTGAACAGGTACTCTATTACATCCGCATTTCGGATGGCAGGCCGCTCACTGCTCGACGTATCGCCGAGCAGATGCTCGAACTCATCGAAAAACACGCTCAAGGCCTAGCGGCAGGCCATCAGCACGCGGCGGCTCCGGAAAACTGGCTCTACTTTCAGTTCAAACGGTGGTTAATCTTCTATCAACCGTGCGCACAAGGCATCGAAATCATGCGAATCATTGACAGTGTCAGAGACCTTCCGCAGCAGTTTGGTGAACAGTCTAAGTAGCTGCTTCCAATTATTTCAGCACCTGCCGCAGATAGCGCCCCGTGTGGCTGGCTTCGCATTGGGCCACGTCTTCGGGCGTGCCGGCGACGATCAATTGCCCGCCTCCCGCGCCCCCTTCGGGACCAAGATCGATCACCCAGTCGGCGGCTTTGATTACGTCGAGATTGTGCTCGATCACCAGCACGGTGTGGCCCAACTCAACAAGTTGCTGCAACACGCCGAGCAGCCGCTTGATATCGTCGGTGTGCAAACCGGTGGTTGGTTCGTCGAGCACGTACATCGTCTTGCCCGGGGCGGGTCGGCCCAACTCGGCGGCGAGCTTGATCCGCTGGGCTTCGCCGCCCGAAAGCGTCGTCGACCGCTGCCCCACGGTCAGATAGCCGAGTCCCACGTCGACCAAGCTTGTGAGCATGCGATGAATCGCGGGATGGTTCTCGAAAAAGAGCGCGGCTTCGTCGATGCTCATCGCTAACACGTCGGCGATCGATTTTTCGCGATAGCGGACGGCGAGTGTTTGACGATTGAATTGCCGGCCGTGACAGACGGGGCATTTCACAAACAAGTCAGGCAGAAATCGCATTTCGATCCGCTGCACACCTTGGCCCTGGCATTCTTCGCAGCGGCCCCCCTTGGTGTTGAAACTAAAGCGCCCCAACTTGTAGCCGAGTTGCTTGGCGTGCTTGGTGCCGATAAACACGCGACGAATTTCATCAAACACGCCCGTGTAGGTCGCGGGGTTAGAACGCGGCGTTCGGCCGATGGGGGATTGATCGACGTGAATCAACCGTTCGAGCTTGCTCACCCCACGCAGTGCTTTGTACGGCCCTGGTTTGGCGCTCGCGCCATTAAGTTTGCGTGCTAGCGCGGGAACGAGCGTATCGACCACGAGCGAACTCTTGCCCGAACCGCTCACGCCGGAGACGCAGGTGAATGTGCCGAGCGGAAATTCCACGTTGATATTCTGCAGATTGTGAACGCTCGCCCCTTCGAGTTCCAACATCCGCGTTTTGGCCACGCGGCGGCGTTGGGCGGGGATTTCGATTTGCATCCGCCCGGAAAGATAGTTCCCCGTGAGCGAATTTTCGTCGGCCATCACTTCGGCGGGCGTCCCTTGCGAGACGACCAAGCCGCCACGATCACCGGCCCCGGGGCCCATGTCGATAAGCCAATCAGCGGTCCGCATGACGGTTTCATCATGCTCGACAACCAGCACGCTGTTGCCGAGCTGCTGCAACTCTCGTAACGATTCCAACAGCAAATCGTTATCGCGCGGATGCAGGCCAATCGACGGTTCGTCGAGAATGTAAAGCACGCCCACCAGCCCCGAGCCGATCCCCGTGGCCAGTCGAACCCGCTGCATTTCACCGCCGCTTAGCGTGTCGGCCGCACGGTCGAGCGCGATATACTCCACGCCGACCTGTTTGAGAAATTTGAGCCGTTTCAGAATTTCCGCGACCAGCGGTTCACCAATAGGCTGTTGCTGCGGAGGAAATTTGAGTTCTTGAAAAAACGTGAACGCGGCATCAATCGGCAGGGCCGTAATTTCATGAATCGCTTTGCCACCCAAACGGCAGGCACGTCCTTCGGGCTGCAACCGTGAACCACCGCAATCGCTGCACACGACTTGCGCGCGAAACATGGCCAATCGTTCGCGCGAGCTTTCCCGCTTCGCATCGGTGAACTCTTTTTCGAGCAGGGCGAGCACGCCGACAAACTTCCCGCCGTCGCCGTGCAGCAATTGCCGCCGCGTTTCTTCAGGCCAATCGGCGAGCGGAGTTTCGAAACTGACTTTGGCTTTGCTAACAAAACTGCCGAGCAGTTTTTCTTGTTCTTCCTTGCTTGACCCGCCCGTTCCTCGCCAAGGTGCGATTGCGCCGGTCGCCAAGGTCAACGCCAAATCGGGCACCACGAAATCCGCATCAAAGCCCTCACGAGTCGCGAGGCCATCGCATGTGCGGCAGGCGCCGTAAGGACTATTGAAACTAAAAGTGCGCGGCTCGACCTCGGCCAAATTTCGCTTGCAGTCGGGGCAAGCATAAAAGGTGCTGAAAACGCGTTCTTCCCAGAATTCGTTGCCATTGCCGTTGGACGCTGTGCCATTGGACGCCCCGCCATTGGACTCGTTGCCGTTGAGCTTAGCTTTGGCATCGGGAGTGAGCACCGAAATTCGGAGTGCCCCTTCGCCATGTTTGATGGCCAAGCGAACCGATTCAGCGAGACGGTTTTCAATCCCTTCGCGAATGATTACGCGGTCGACCACGGCCTCGATGTTGTGATGCTGCCGCGCTTTGAGTTCGGGGACTTGATCGAGTTCGTAAGTTTGGCCGTCGATCCGCACGCGGACAAAACCTTCGCGGCGGATGCGATCCAAAACTTCTTGATGCTTGCCCAGACGACCACGTACCATCGGTGCGAGGATCATTACTTTGGTTTGCTCGGGATAGCCCAGGATGTGTTGCTGAATCTCGGTCGGTGTTTGCTGTGAGATCGGCGTGCCGCAGTCAGGGCAACAAACTTGACCCGCGCGAGCCATCAACACGCGCAAGAAATCGTAGATTTCGGTGACGGTCGCTACGGTGCTGCGGGGATTTGTGCTGGCCGCTTGTTGATTGATGGCAATCGTCGGCTGCAAGCCTTCGATCACGTCGACGTCGGGGCGTTGCATTTGATCGAAAAATTGCCGGGCATAAACCGACAGGCTTTCGATGTATTGCCGCTGTCCCTCGGCCAAGAGCGTATCGAATGCGAGCGAACTTTTGCCCGACCCGCTGAGTCCAGTAATGACCACGAGCTGATGCTGCGGAATATCGAGGTCGATATTTTGCAGATTGTGCGTGCGGGCCCCACGAATGCGGATCATGTCCGCCTGCTCGGCAGCCGCAGCGTTGGTGGAAACATCAGCGTGGGGAGGTATCGCGGTCGTCGACATCGGCGCCCAAAAGGACCAATCCGCTGGGGTCGCGGCTTGCGTGACAGGGAATAGCTTCCCCTGTGGTCGTAAATACACAGTGGGAAAACCGTTTAGCCTAGCACTTCGCGGAACCGGGAACAACCAAATAACCCGAGATTTCCCGTACCGCCAGGCCGACTAGCGGTCGCTAGCGGCTTAGCGGCAAGGCTTGTTCCGGGCCCCTGGGCCGATTATCATCGAAGGTTTCGTTACATTCCGGAGTCGATCACTATGCGTCATGTTCTTTCTGCTTTGGTGCAGAACGTGCCGGGGGTGTTGGCCCACGTGGCGGGGATGTTTTCCTCGCGGGGCTACAACATCGACAGCCTGGCCGTCGGGGAGACCGAAGACCCTCAACTCTCGCGGATGACGTTTGTCGTCGTCGGCGACGATTCGCTGCTGGAACAAGTCCGCAAGCAACTCGAGAAGATCGTGACCGTCGTGCGCGTCGACGACATCAGTTCCAAGGAATTCGTCGAACGCGATTTGATGCTGCTCAAGGTTCGCGCTGATGAAAACAAGCGGACCGAAATTGGCGAACTGTGCCAAATCTTTCGCGGCCGGATCGTCGACGTGGCCCCCAATCAAGTCATCGTTGAGATCTCGGGACAGGAAAAGAAGATTCAAGCCTTCGTCGAGCTGATGCGTCCCTTCGGGATTGTCGAACTGGTACGCACGGGACGGATCGCCATGGTGCGCGGCTTGGCCGATGGACCTACCGAGCACGGTTCGATCCATGCGGTCGACTCCGAGGCCGTCGCAAAATAGTTGAAGAATTATTCACGCAGAGGCGCGGAGTTCGCAGAGCGTGAGAAAAACATATCCCTTTCAATCTACAAATTTACAAAACACTTTTATTTACTCCGGATTGCATCTCACATTTCTCAGCGGCCTTTGCGCCTCTGCGTGATATTCCGGGAGTCAGAAGCTAACACAGACGGGAGCAAATCTCATGGCCGCTACGATTTACTATGACAAAGATGCCGACATGAAAGCCCTGACGGGCAAGACGGTCGCGATCATCGGCTACGGCTCACAAGGCCATGCCCACGCTCAAAACCTACGTGACAGCGGCGTGAAAGTCATCGTCGGCCAGCGCCCTGGCGGTGCGAACTACGACCTCGCCAAGAGCCATGGCTTCGAGCCGATGTCCGCGGCGGATGCGACTAAGCAAGCCGACGTCGTGAACATCTTGCTGCCCGATGAAGTGCAGGGCGATACTTACAAGGCCGAGATTCGCGACAATCTCAAGCCGGGCAATATCCTCATGTGTTCGCACGGCTTTAACGTCCATTTCGGCCAAGTAGTTGCTCCCAAGGGAGTTGATCTCTTGCTGGTGGCTCCTAAAGGCCCTGGCCATTTGGTTCGCAGCGAATTCGTGGCCGGCGGCGGCGTCCCTTGTTTGATCGCGCTCGGCGACGGAGCCAGCGAAGAAACTTTCAAGGTTGGTATGGCTTATGCCAAAGGCATCGGCGGCACCCGCGGCGGTGTGATCCGCACCTCGATTGCCGAAGAAACCGAAACCGACCTCTTCGGCGAACAAGCCGTGCTGTGCGGTGGTGCTGCTGCCTTGGTAAAGGCTGGTTTTGAAACCTTGGTCGAAGCCGGCTACCAACCCGAGATGGCCTACTTCGAATGCATGCACGAATTGAAGTTGATCGTCGACCTGTTCTATCAGGGTGGTCTCAACTACATGCGTTACAGCGTCTCGAACACCGCCGAGTATGGCGACTACACCCGCGGACCGCGGATTGTGACCGAAGAGACGAAGAAGGAAATGAAGAAGATCCTCACTGAGATTCAGAACGGCGATTTTGCCCGCCAGTGGATTCTCGAGAACAAGGCCGGGGCCCCTTCCTTCAAGGCAGTTCGCCGTCGGGAGCGGAATCATCCCGTCGAGCAAGTCGGCAAGGAATTGCGGAAGATGATGTCGTGGATTCAAGAGAAGGAAGTTTAATCCGCGACAGAATAACGACTAAAATTCAACGCCCAGGGATGGCACTCCCCGGGCGTTTTTCGTTGATGCAATCTTTTCTCTCACGCATCGAGTTCGGGCGATGCCAAATGGGCCTGAACATCTTCGCGGGCGTGTTTGCGGTCCATGTTGGGTAAGAAGTAGGCAAGAAGTCCCATCAACGGCAAAAAGGCAACCACTTGGTAAACGGTTTCGATGCCGTAACGATCGGCCAACTTGCCGAGTACCGCAGCACCGATTCCGGCCATGCCGAATGCGAAGCCGAAGAACATGCCGGCCACTAAGCCCACGCGACTGGGGATCAATTCTTGGGCGTAAACAATAATCGCCGAGAAGGCAGAGGCCAAAATTAGACCAATCGGGACCGTAAGCACGACGGTCCAATTGAGATTCACATACGGCAAAATAAGCGTGAATGGCAACACGCCGAGGATCGACGCCCAGATCACGGTCTTGAAGCCGAGCTTGTCACCAACAGGTCCGCCGCCGAGCGTGCCCGCGGCAACGGCTCCCAAAAACACGAACAGATACATTTGGGCATCCGTCACCGACACGTGAAAACGATGCAGCAAATAAAACGTGTAATAACTCGTGAGGCTCGCCAAATAGATGTACTTAGAGAACACGAGGGCTAGCAGAATCGCAATCGACATCCGCACGCGCGACGGGGAGAGGCCAGCGGATTTCGCACCCGCCGTGGAGCGAGACTTCGCGTGATAACTCACAAGATGGCGTTGATACCAGCGCCCGACGTACATCAAGAGCCCAGCCGCCAACAATGCCCCCAACGACAACCAGGCGATGCTCCCTTGACCGCGCGGCATGACGATAAACGCCGCGATCAGCGGACCGATGGCCGTGCCGGTATTGCCACCCACTTGAAACAAGGATTGAGCAAATCCATAACGGCCACCGGATGCTAAGCGAGCGACACGAGACGCTTCAGGATGAAAGATCGAAGAACCGATCCCCACAAATGCCGCGGAGACCAAGATGCCGGCAAAGCTTGTCGATGCGGCCAAGCCTAAGAGCCCCGTCAACGTGAACATCGTCCCGAACAAGAGCGAAAACGCCCAAGGCCGACGGTCGGTCAAGATGCCCACCACCGGCTGAAGGAGCGAGGCCGTGCATTGAAACACGAACGTGATCAAACCGATTTGAAAAAAACTGAGCGAATACTGAGATTTCAACAGCGGATAAATCGCCGGAAGCAGCGACTGCATGATGTCGTTAAGAAGATGCGAGAAACTCAGTGCCGCGAGCACGGTGATGACCGTTGATTGTTCTATTGCGGAATTGGAATTCGCTTCGACCGTGGCTGACTCCGCCGACATGCTCTACCTCGCTGCTTGTAACTTGCTTTCTCGTTCCCCACTTATTGTTACGTGGACCCAGCCCCAAGAAAGTAGGTTCATTCCGCAAGGGGGGTTCATTCCGCAGATGGGTCGTCGGGCAGGTTGGCCAGCACCGCATCCCAGGTTTGGTGCCTCTGCAAAGCATTCACCACTACGCTCAGCGGTTCGGCATAAATCTGCGGCAAATCGTATTCACCGGCAATATGTATCGGGAATGCCAATCGCTCGAGAGGTGGTGTGAATTCGGCGCTAATGTCGGCCCGATTGCCGCGGGCGTCGATGCGATACCAACCCATCTCGGGAAGCAAGACCGCATTCAATCCGTGTAAACAGAAGGGCGGTCCAATACCATCTACGCTTAATCGCTGATAGCACAAGCCCGTCGGAATGCCGTTGGTTCGCAAGAGGGCTGCGAGCAGATGGCTTTTGGCATAGCAGTAGCCAGTGCCCGCGGCCAACACGTCGGAGGCCCGGCAGGTCACCGGATTGAGGCGGTAATCGCAACTATGTTTGATCTCATCGCGAACCCATTCAAACGTGCGTTTGGCGAGGCCTATTGGAGTCGCACCTTCCGCGGCCAATTTTGCAGCCAATTCACGAACCGCAGGTGTCTGCCAATCAATAATCGCGGTGGACGTTAAAAATGGTTCTACGGACATAGATACTGCTCAAAAACAGGGCGAAATAACACTCCTTCACGGACTATGCATACGGTCATCGGGTTCACACCACCGACCGTGAGCGGCTAGAATGGCGGGGAAAGCTGCTACAAAATCCCACCCTCAACTCCCGCCTCACTATGTTACCAATCCCGCCTGGAACTGCCGCGCTGTTGTTTGATTGCGACGGCACGCTCGCCGACACGATGACCCTTCACTACGCCGCGTGGCGGGATACGCTACTCGCGCACAACATTGATTGCCCGCGGTCGTTTATCGACGAGCATGCCGGGGTGCCCACGCATGGCATTGTAGTGGAAATCAACAAACTGTGGAGTGTCGAGCTGGATGGTGACGAAATCACCGCCGATAAAGAAGCTCGCTTCGCAGCACAGATTCATCTGACCAAACCGGTCGAAGAAGTGCTGGCCACGGCGCACGCACATTTCGGAAAACTGTCGATGGCGGTGGTTTCGGGCGGCACCAAAGATATGGTTCACGCGATTCTCGAAACGATCGACGCGATCGATTTGTTTCCCGTGATTATCACGGCCAGCGATCCGGTGGCGCCCAAGCCCGCGCCGGATGTGTTTCTCGAAGCGGCACGGCGGCTGAAAGTCCCTGCCGATAAGTGTCACGTTTTTGAAGATGGTGATCCGGGCATCGTTTCCGCACAACGCGCGGGGATGAGTTTTACCGACGTGCGATTGGTTCTGAAAGCTCGAGCAAGCTGATTTCTGTGGCTGGCCTCTGTGAGGCCGGATGTTGAAGACCGAGGTCATAGACCTCAGCTACAGAGCACGATTCTACGACTCCGGCGGCACGCGCAATTCGGTCGCTTCTTGAAGGCCGGAGGCGATCTCGGGCAAAATTCCTTTTTTGCGGTAGATCGGGCGAATCTCTTCCCGCAGTTCTGGCAACAATCGAAAAAACCATAGCGCCCCCAGGATGCAGCCGATTCCCCCGACAAACAGCGTGGTAGGGGCCCCCCAACGCTCGGCCACCGTGCCGGCGAGTAAGCTGCCAAACGGGGCGGTTCCCATGAACGCCATCACATAAAAACTCATCACGCGGCCACGCTTGTCTTCGTCGACAAGGGTTTGCAGTAGCGTGTTGCTCACGGCAAGTTGGTTGATAAATCCGAATCCCGTGATCACCAACAGGGGAAGCGAGAGCCATAGCGATCGCGACAGCGCAAACAACACCAATCCCGTGCCAAAAACCCCGGCGGCCATGGGGATGTATTTCCCTAAGCCCAGCACTGTCTTACGCGCAGCAAGGAACAAGGCCCCAATCAGCGCGCCTACGCCCGTCGCCGCCATCATCAGCCCCAGAGTGTTCGCTCCGCCGCCGAGAACCTTTTCGGCCATCACCGGCATCAACACCGTGTACGGCATGCCGACCAAACTTACGAGGGCGAGCAGCAGCAAAATGCTACGGATCGTGCGGGACTGCGAAACATAACTCCAGCCTTCGCGTAGTTCCAGCAGGATATGTTTCTCGCGTGAACGATCGCGCAAGCGCGGTATGACTTTCATCAATAGCAGCGAACCGAGCACCGGAATGAAACTCACCGCATCGACCATAAAGCACCAGCCTTCGCCTGCCGCAGCGATGATAATGCCACCGATCGACGGCCCTAAGAGTCGAGCGCCGTTGACCATCGAAGAGTTCAGTGCGATCGCGTTCGACAAATCTTCTTTATTGTCGATCAACTCACCAAGCAATGCCTGGCGTGTCGGCATATCGAAGGCATTGATCAGCCCCTGCAACACACTCAGGGCCAAGACTTGCCAGATCGTGATCCAACCCCCCAGTGTCAGCACGGCCATGGCTAAGGACTGCAACATGGCGAAGACTTGCGTGACGATTAACAGGCGGTGCCGATTCCAGCGGTCGATAAAGACGCCGGCAAATGGGGCCAACACAAACGAGGGAAACTGTCCGGCAAAGCCCACCACGCCCAGCAAAAATGCGGAGCCCGTGAGCCGATAGACCAACCAACCCGTCGCGATGCGGGTCATCCATGTGCCGATTAACGAGATGCTTTGCCCGTAAAAAAACAGCCGAAAATTACGATGCGCGAGCGCCCGCCACATGTACGACAATTTCGACGGACTGAGCGGATGCTTGGCCGCTTCCGCTTCGGGCGTGGCTGGGGAAGAACTCATGGCTGGCGGCTCACTGGTTGGCTGCCAGAGAATCGCACTTGTTCAAGCGTTCTTCCAGCACATCGAGCCGTGCCGATATCTGCTGCAAATACGTGATGATAATCGCATGGGTGTATTGTGCGTCGATCCCCACGGGCGAATCGGGCAAGCTGATATGGTCGATTGTGGCAGCCAAATCGGCCTTAGACTTGGCCATGGGATCAACAGACATGCGAATCTCCCGCGTATTTGATATGACGTGATGTGCTGATGCATCGCAATTATCACGCCACGGGAGAAATCAAGCTAGCCGTCTAATATTTTAGGCGGCGGTTTCGTCTCAACAAACCTGTTGTGACCGCGATGCTGAGTAACAAGATCGACGAAGGCTCGGGCACCGTGGAAGTCGCCGATAGCCCGACGAAATCCTCCCAGGTCAGGCCTATATTGCGCTGCCACGTGAGGAAGTCACGCCCATCGGTATCGCCGTCGTTGTCGGCATCGCCCAGTTCATCGACACCCAATGAGGACTGCCAGATCGCGAGGTCCGCCGCGTCGACTTCGCCGTTACCGTCAAAATCCCCCGGCACGTAAACGAACGGGTCGCTGAACAGTTCGCTCGTGAGAAATGTGTTATCGGTGAGTGTATTCAAGAACGCGACAAGCGCGGCCTTCTCTTCGGTGGTCAGATTAAATGTGCCGAAGTTTTGGGCCGCAACCAACCGTGTGTCAAGGAACGGGTTGGCTTGGATGCCGGAGACATAAAATTCGACGACTTCTTCGAGCGTCGTGAAACGACCATCGTGCATGAAGCCATTCCTCACGGCAGCGTTACGCAGCGAAGGAGTTTTGAATTTGCCGTTGCCTGCACCGGCGTCCTCTTCGTTTGTCAGATCGAGTCCGATGTTGTGTGTATTGTTCGCCACTTGCAGATTGCTGGCATGGCAAGCACTGCACGAACTATTGCGATGGAAAATCTCGGCACCCAGTTGTTCTTGTTCCGTAAAGACCGCCGCGTAGTCTGGAAAATTCGGATTGGGGCTGGCCGCGACGGCTTGGTCGAATTTGGATTGATACGAAACCATCGAACGAACGAATTGGCTCATCGCCTTGGAAATCCGTTCGTCAGTGATATCGGGTGTGCCGAAGGCTTGCTGGAAAAGCTGGGGATAGAAACTCGTTGCGGCAAGTTTCCCCCTGACCTCGGCCAAGGTGCTACCCATCTCAACGGCGTTTTGGATCGGTTGCAGAACTTGCGCTTCGAGCGTTGCGGCGCGTTCGTCCCAGAAATACTTGCCTCGAGAATAGTAGGCATTGTTCGACAAGCCGATCGAATGGCGTGGGGTCACTTCGCCGTCAAAACCTTCGCTGAACTGATTGGGATCGGAAAAGTCGTTTTCCTGCCGGTGGCATGATGCGCAACTTGTGCCGTCGTCGTGTGACAAACGATTGTCATAAAACAGTGCGCGCCCCAGGGCCGCACCGGCATTGGTGATGGGATTGTCGTCGGGCGTGTTATTCCGCGCGAGTATGCCACCCGTTTTCCAGTAGGCTGGAATATTGGTGACCGCGTAGCCCACGTAATCGGCGGGGGTCGTGGGCAGGACAGGCACGCCAGGTACCGCCCAACACTTGCTGGCAGTTGAAACGACAGCAACACAGCAGAGTGTGAAAACTGTGCAACGACAAAACTCGAGCATGCTCTGTCCCTTAAAAGTCATTACCAATCAGCTATCTACTCGAGTGACTGAATGAAGCTACTCCCCGGACGCGGCCCGGATTTCGCCGTTCTGGTATAATAAACCCCCTTCGCGGTCGGTGCAACGAAAGCGGACTGATGCTCAAACACCGTCCTCGTGGCAAAGTTCCGAAGACCGGTGCGGAAAGATGCTACTTTCCGCACCATCTGAACTGCTTACGCAGCGTGTTTCCGCCGCAATTTTTGCGTCAATTCAAAAGCTGCCAGCGTCAGCACGGCTGGAACCGCAAACCACAAGGCGCTCAATTGAGGCCAAACGCCGGTGGTCAGATACGAAATTGCAAAGAAGCAGCCCGTCCCCACCAGGGCCAGAATGCTTCCCGGTACGGCATATTTCCGGCTTAACAGGTAGCCGACGAAAACACCGACCATCGCGCTGCCCTGTAGGAATGCGTTCGCCACGGGCATATCGAAATGATTGCGGAACTGCTCATCAACTACCAAAACAACCCATCCGACAAATAGCACTATTCCACAGACCTGAGCGGCCCAACTGAACAAGCGGGGAAGCGTCGCAGGTTGCTTGAACACATGGGCATTCATCATGCACCTCACCTTTCTGACTGGAAAGACTTTAATCCAGCAGAAAGATTGCAATGCTTGTGCCAGCTTCACTGGGCTCGATTCCCCGAGGAATTTTCGTTTCGGGGATCCGTTCGTGTGCGAGTGCTGCACACTGGCTGTGACAGTTGTTCACGGCCCAAATGTTGATACCTAGCCGCGGGAATCGACAAACCGGATCGCCGCTTGGCGGGCCCGGGCATCGCCGGCCAGATACAGGGCCACGCCGCTGCAAGTGTGGGCCCAGGTCGTTTGTTGCGACATCCACAGCACCTTTTCCGTGCCCGTAGCCTGGCAGCACACGCGGATCGAATCGCCCCGCCAATTTTCCGGAACAATGAACCGCACGATCAGTTCGTGAGTCCCTTCAAGTGAGGTTTGGGGCGACGAACGGAGTTTGAAGAACACGCCATGCTCTTGCGAGATCGTGCCGCTTGCCACGACGGCAAACTTCGGCGCTAGGCGAACTTGCTTCTCGGTGATCTTTTCGTGATTCGTCTTCGCGCCGCTGATCGTGGGGGTCACGTGGGCAATCAACCCACCCACGGGCGTCGGCAACTCACCACCCAGCGAGGCAGCCAACGAGTTGGTATCTTCGGTGGTCTTCGACCATTCGATGTCTTCGCTGAGATGGCTCGCCAGTTGAGTGCAGGGAGCAAAACTGTGGACTCGCATGCGGTTATCGCTATCACCCACCTCAACGCGGACTTCTTTCACGTCGTTGATGTCGCCGTCGAGCAAGTGAACCGACACGCGCAACTTCACCTCGACGATTTTTTCGCCGGGATAAAGGTCCGCTTTGTCGGCAGGGGTCACGTCGACACATTCCGCGATCCGCCCAAAATCAAATGCCACCTGCGGTTTGCCAGCAGTGGCATTTGTGTTGCCCATTGCCAGCAAAGTCAAAGAAAGGATTCCACTTCCTAGTCGAATGGCCAGTGACATGATGAGATTCCTTCTGCTCCGTGCCGTAAGATTCCTGCGAGGCGTCGGTGTGCCCCCCAGGCCACCGACTCCTCAACATCATTACGCAGCGAGTTCGGAAAAGGGTTCGCGTCAACAAAAAAAGCCCAGGAAACATGGTTCCTGGGCTTGCTGGCATTTGCCAAAATCTTTTTCGTTGGTGCGAACTTATCCCTTGGCCTGGGCGTAGCGCTTCGCCACCTCGGGCCAGTTGATGATGTCGAAGAACGCCGTGATGTATTCCGGCCGACGATTCTGGTATTTGAGATAGTAAGCGTGTTCCCAAACGTCGAGACCCAAGATCGGCGTGTGACCGTGCATCAACGGGCTATCTTGATTGGCGGTGCTTTCTACGTGTAGCTTGCCGCCGTCTCCCACGCAAAGCCAGGCCCAGCCGCTGCCAAAGCGCTTCGTCGCGGCTTCGGTCATTGCGGTCTTGAAGGCTTCGTATCCACCGAGATCTTTATCGATCGCCGCGGCCAATTCACCGGACGGATCGCCGCCGCCATCGGGGCTAATCACCGTCCAGAACAAACTATGATTCGCGTGACCGCCACCATTGTTCTGCACGGCCGTGCGAATGTTCTCGGGAACGGCGTCCAAATTCTTGATCAAGTCTTGAACGCTTTGATCGCCCAGATCGGTCCCCTGTACGGCAACGTTGAGATTATTCACATAAGCCGCGTGATGCTTGTCGTGATGAATCTCCATCGTCTTGGCATCGATCGACGGCTCGAGCGCATCGAACTTGTAAGGAAGCGGCGGTAACTTGTACGGGCCGGTGGGCGGCGCGGGGGCAGCCGCTTGAGCGAAAGCATTCTGAGGAAGGGTGCTTAACAAAGCCGCGCCAGTGACGGCGGAGACTTGCAGAAAATTACGGCGGGAAAAATCCTCGGGCAGGTTCATGGATCACCTCGACGAGTGAATAGGAGAGATTGATCGTGCGTGCGCACGATCCTGTTCGCGTTAGGGCAATCCTAATGCCGAAGCGGAGAAGGGTCAATCAAGTGCAGCGAGCCTGGAGTTCTGTAGTTTGCTGGTTCCCAAAAATGATGGCCAAAAAGTCAAGCTGCTTTTATCTCTGCCACCTAAATCTTAGGTAGCGTCATGATACAAGCTTTGTTGAATAGAAATGCATCTAAGTCGAGGCTTGAGCAGACCACCAATAAGGTAAATCGGGATTGAAATATCGCCAAAACACACCGTGGTATGACGGTTTGCGCAATTCAACAGCAACTAGAATAAAAGTCGCGAGGAACGATAGTAAGAACGACACAAACCAGCCAGGAAAATTTGCCACGACAGTTAATGTCGAAACTGTCAAAAATATCGCTGCCCAAGTGAGTTCACTTGAGCGGGCCATTCGAACGATATTGCAGAAAAGAAAGAAATGGCCAATGACAAAGCCAACCACTGCCCCTAGCCATGGTACATAAATGCCGAAACTGATTGCAGCAACACTCCCAAGCACGAGAACTATGATATCCAACACGGATATCCTAAAGCCTGGCTTAAAATTCTCGTCGTTCAAAATTTAAAGCCTCATCAAGAATTCGAATGTCATTTGAACGAAATAATTTAGCAGGTCATTCGATTTGCATTTGTTTTCTGTGTAGTTCACCAATCTTGTTCAACCATAGAATAAGCCAAACGTTGAGAATAAACACTCCTAAAGCACTCCAACCGAGCGCCGCTTGAAAAGGGGTGTAGAAATTATGTGTTAAGCCAGAAAACCAAGCGGCCACTCCAATTAGCATTCCATTGTGTATGGCGTCTCCTAAAATTGGATAACCTCCACCACTTAGATTCTTTGCTGATGAATATGCGAAGCGAAGACATCGAACAAAATTGATCATCGCAACGAAAATGAATATTGATATGAATATGGCCATATCTACTCGAATGACTAACGGCTTAACAAAGCTAATTTTTCACTTCGCCGTCTTAAACTCGTAATTCACCGGCGAGAGTGGCACGCCCCATTTGCTTTGGAAATTCACGTGCTGCAAGCTGTTGAGGCCCAACTTGTATTGATTGTCGGGTTTTAATGTGACCGGCAAAATGCAGGTTCTGCCGTCGCTCGTCCACTTTGGCTTCTCATCGGCCAACCCTTCGGGAAAACTCGCTCCACCGCCGACCCAGGACATCCCTTTGCCCATCGGAACATTGAAAGTGATGCGGATCGCCTTCGACTCGGGATCGACGTCGGTCGCGCCATTCTCGGGGACCATTTTCGTAATCTGCGGGGCACGAACGCGGCTTTGCACCGCTTTGTTGGCGCCGCGGGTGACGAAGCAAATCACCGAGCAGGGGGCCGACTCACCAGCGGCACTCTTAAAATTCTGAAAGCTTTTGGAATTGATCCCGACACGATAGTACTTGCCTCGCTTAAGCTTCACGGGCAGCACGCACGTGCGTTTATCTTTCCACGAGGCCTCTTTATCGGGATCGGCGGGAAACATCTCGTCTTTCTCGTCGCCGGTCCAGCTCATGCCATCGCTCATGTCGCGGTCAAACGTCACCGTGATTTCGGTGAGCTTGGGATCGACGTCGGTCGCACCGATCTTGGGTGACGTGGAAACAATCCAAGCGGGGAGGGGAGCGGCGGCCTTTTCAGCAGCTGCCGTCGCGGCGTGAGTAAATTTAAGTGGCAATCCAAACAGACAAGCAACTAGCAACAGTCGACGCATAGCAAACTCCAATATTTAGAGTGAACTTACCTCTCATGTCCGTGAAGTCTATTTGAATGTAGCGGCATACTTCAAGACAAGTCAATTTGCCCATTAAAATCTCCCTATCAAACTCCCACGGTACGGTAGCTAATGCCAACTCGCGCGGAGTACGTTGGGGGATCTGGGTGGACCTGCTTAAAGTGCAAGCCTGAGTAGTAGGGATCGTTGCTAAAAAGGCGATAGGCTTCACGAGCCTGCTGTTTAACACGTGTGGGCAAAGCCGCATACAATTCGCGGAAACTGCGGGTGTTACGCGAAATCATTGCCGATCCGGATCGAGCTCCTCGGTCAGCCCAGCTCGATACTCGGCGAGAGCTTCTCGCGAAAGATTTGCCAATTGATCCGAGGTTCGCGAAATCGCTCGATCAAATTCATCTTCAGCAGCCATCTCCGCGAGAAGACGTGACGCCAGCAATTCCTGTTCAGCGGCAGGCAACTTGGCTGCCTCGGCGAATGCTTGTTCAAGTAACGTCATGAGTTTCTTCCTTTGGCACAATTATACCATGCCGCGAGAGAAACCCAATTACCAGATTCGTGGATCGGGAGTGATATGCTCAGCCCTACACCCGCCAGAAATCACTGCTCTTCGTGGCAATCGATTTGACCACGTCCCAACGGTTCTCGCCGGTTCGTTCGAGATCGGTGAGCGAGTCGATGTATTTCAAGCGCGGCACGATCCCCTGACGATGCGCCAGTTGAATCGCGAGGCCAGGCCGGGCATTCGCTTCGAGCACCACGGGTCCCGTGTCGGCATCAACCACAAAGTCGATCCCCACGTAGCCCATTTCGAGGGCATCGCTCAACTTCATCGAGCCTTCGAGCACTTCGTGCCAATAAGGCAACTCAATGCCGGCAATCGGCTGCTGCGTGTCGGGGTGATGCGTGATCGCGCGGTCGCGGCAAACGCCGCCAAAAGTTTTGCCGGTATCAAGCTCAATCGCCGCGGCGACGGCCCCTTGATGGAGATTCGCACGGCCCCCCGAAGCCTTCGTCGGCAGCCGGATCATCGCCATCGCCGGCACGCCGCGATACAGAATCACCCGAATATCGGGCGTTCCTTCGACGGCAATGCTCTTCAGCATGGGGTGACTGACGATGCGGCGCTCGACGATGATTTGATCGAGTTGGCCACCCAACGAATACAAACCTGAAAGCACGGTTGAAAGGTGATGCCGAAGGTCGGTCCACTCGATGAGCCGCCCCGAGGTGCTAAAAAAATTGTTACCTAATCGGCCAGCCACGACGATGATCCCACGTCCCGCAGCGCCGCTCGCCGGTTTCACGACAAACTCCGTACGGTTGCCGATCAGCTCCAAGAATCGCGGGCACTGACTATGCTCGGTCATCACGAAATAGGTCTCGGGCACCTGAATGCCATGCTCCTGGCAAATTTCCTTGGTCTTGAGCTTGTTATCGACGCGGGGATACAAACTCCGCGGATTGTGCTCGAGGATGAAATCGAGATTGCGGTGGTTGATCCCCAAGATACCCCGGCGATGGAGTTCTTCGGGCCAGGCCCAGAATCGTTTGGAGTTGTTATCCATGGTGTTGGTTTCTTGTCACGAGCTACTTTGCCACAGAGTACACAGAGGTCACAGAGCATATGACTTTGGATGTTTACTTTGTTTGGCTCGATCTTAAATCCGTCTATGGTGTGATTTCAATAAACATACAGCCCTGAGTGCTCTGTGCTCTCTGTGGCTACTTCTATTTCACCATGTCGCGGAACCGCCAGAGTTCCACGAGGCGATAGCCGCTGTAGCGACCGATCCAAATGAACGCCGCGATCGTGAAGAAGTGCAGCTCGGGATAGATCAACAAGATCTGCCCGATTTCTTCCCAGCTCAAAATCAAATAACAGAACGCGGCGACCACAAACGTGCCGATCACGATTTGAATCGCAAACGCGGTGCCGTCTTCCTCGGAAGTCACGAAGAACCGTTCGATCAAGATCGTCAAAATCACCAATGGCAACAACACGGCACGCACGCCCGAGGCGGGGGCCATGTAGTCGATCACTGACACGCCGAACACGACGAACAAAATAATAATTGTCAGCACGATACTCGACCGCGGCACCATTAACAGATGCAGCCGATCGAGGAGCGACCGTCCGACGTAACCGGCCATCAGCACCGAGATCAAGATCACCAAGCCCGTGCCCCAGGCGGCGTAGATAAAGCTCATCGCCAACAGGGCGGGGGCGAAGGTTCCCAACGTGCGAATACCGATGATGTTGCGGAAAATCGCGGTAATCAAAGCACCCAGCGGTAACAGCAGCATCAACGACATGACTTGATGCATCTCGACCGGCAGCCGCGTCAGATCGAACACCTGCGAAGGGCGGCGGACTTCCGAAAGTAACAGTTTGTCGGGAGGAGCGAGCCGCATGATGGTGTACTTCTGCGTCAGGTCCTTAGCGCCATTGCTGCGAACGATCACTTCGCCGTCGCGGCGAATCGGTATAAAGTTCTCTGGCATAATCCGGGCGTAACCATAGGTCGGATCGAAGGGGACCCAACGATGGCCGTAGAAGGCTTCGACCCAAACATGGGGGGTCGGATTATCCGCCTGACGCAACTCGAAGCCAACCACCAGCCGCGCGGGGATTTTGTCCGCCCGACAGAGCGTCACGAAGGCGCGAGCGCGGCCCAAAGGCGTCGCCCGATGATTGGCCAGCGCCGAAGCCACATTGTCATAGCCATCGGCGGTTGTGCCCGGCTTGAGCTCCTGCGAGCAAAACACAAAAAATTCTTGAACACGCTCCCCATCGGTTAAGTCGGCTCGTGAAATTTTCTGGAGCACTTCTTGGACGTTGGACGAGGAGGTGTTGATGTTCTCATCGCTGCGTAAGAAACGAGTCCGACCAGCTGACGACAACGTGGCCAGCGTATTTTGTTCTCCCCACGAATGGCGAGGCCGCAGACGGATATCAAATTCGGCCGTGACCCGAAACGGCCCAGCGATGTTGGTATCCACCACCAATTCGCGATTTTTGCTCAAGGGCGTTTCGCGAATTTCGTTGTGAAGATTCGTGTACGACAGCTCCTCGACTTCCACCTCGGCCGCGGGGCTCGACGTGGGCAGACCCACCACGACTTCCGTTTCCGGAGGTCCCAGGTCGAAACCAATGTCGTAGGTAAGGCGCCAGAGACTGTCTTGCTGGGCGACTTTGGCTTCGGTTCGTGAATAGTATCGTGCCGAAAAACACACGATTCCTAGCAAAACAAACACCAGCGCAACGATCTGACTAAGTACGCGAGCACTCACGGCAGTAAGCCTTTAATTCATCAAGAGTTGTAAAATCAAGGAGTGGTCCATCGCTGGATTTTTCCCTGGCAGGCCGGCCCAGCGTGACCAATCATAGTAGTATAGTTTACGCACTACGCCAGAACCGCCCGGTCCAAAGAGCCGTATAAGAGCTTTTTGTGGGCCGAAACGGTTGTGCAGGCTGTTCCCTTGGCGGGGACTCCATGCCAAAATGAAGGGCTAAAAATCCCAGTTTCCCAGCCAACACCCCTAGACCATTTCGCCGCCGGCGACTTTTTCTTACCAGCGAGTATTGAGTCCGTGACATTCAGAGAAGAGCCTTGTCGATCCGTGCTCATGCGTGGTTTCTCTACGCTTGGCTTGTTGTTTTTGTTTGCGCTCGCGTGCGGCTTGCCCGTCGTCGAGAGTCCGTTCATTTCCACGGCCTGTGCCGAGGAAGAGGACAACCAAGACGAACAGACTGACGAAACTGAAGAAACCAAAAACGACACGGATCAAGACGCCGCCCAGGAAGAAGAGAAAGAAGAGAAGAGCGAAGACGAAAGCAAGAAGCCCGCCGCAAAAGAAACCAAAGACGAAGAAGAGTCGCCTCCTCCCAAGAAAAAGAAAAAGCAAGACGAACCGGTGAGCAAGAAGGAGCAAGAGCAAGCCGAGAAGGCTGCCGACGAAGAAGTGAGCGAATCCGACGAAGAAGCTGACCGAAAAGAAGATGAGAAGGCCGCCGCCGAAGAAGCTGCCGGCGCGGAAGTGGAGATCGACGAATCCGACGACGAAGAGGAAGAACCCGTCGAATCTGAAGAATCAAAAAACAAGCCTCCCGTTGTCGAAGACACACCAACACAACCGTCGCAGGAGACACCCCCCGTGCAAAAGCGCGTCATTGGTGCGACGGCCACGCTCATGGAAAAGCAAAGCGAGCTGCTCTTCCGTGCCCGCGTCGACTCCGGAGCGAAAAGTTGCTCGCTGCACATCGAAGATTACAAGATCGAAAACGAGTCGGACCAGATGGCCGAGAATATCGGCAAGGTCGTGCGGTTCCATATTAAGAACGGCAACGGTGAATCGCATTGGCTTGATGCCAAGATCGCCGGTTACGTGGTGGTAAAGACCGCCGCTCATCGCGAACGTCGTTACAAAGTTCCTTTGACGCTGCGTTACAAGGACTTTGAAAAGACCGTGCTCGTGACGCTTAACAACCGCGAAAAGATGGAATTTCCCCTGCTTTTGGGCCGCAATTTCTTAATGGGCGATTTCGTCGTCGACGTTGAGCAAGACAACAACGAGCTGCACACGCGGTAGTCACACGCTCTCGCCAGCGAGCCAGCCGGTGCTGAATGCCGCTTGAAAGTTGTATCCGCCGATGGGGCCGTCGAGGTCGAGGATTTCGCCCGCGAGATACAGCCCCGGCACGAGTTTGCTTTGCATCGTGCGGGAATCGACTTCCGCGAGGCTGACCCCTCCGGCCGTGACCTCGGCCTTCTTGAATCCCAACGTGCCGTTCACCGGGATCGCTTGCTGCTTGATGGCATCAACGAGTTTGTTTCTTTGAACTTTGCCGAGTTCAGCGATACGATGATCGAGCGCGATGACCGCTTGTGCTAACAGCGCATCGGCCAACCGTCTTGGCAACCACTCACCAACGAGGGCGTTGATGGGTCGTTTGCCATTGGCCGTGGCTTCTTGTGCGATTGTTTCCACGAGTTGTTCACGCGTGGTGTTCGGCAAAAAATCGCATACAGCCAACCAATCGGTCGCATCGGGCTCGGTTGTCACCGCGCGACTGACATCCATCGGCGTCGGGCCCGACAAACCAAAATGCGTAAACAGGAATGAACCCCGTCGCTCGGCTAGGGGTTTCTTCGCATCGCCACGAACGATCTGCATGCGAACGTCCGGGATCGTCACGCCGCTGAGCTCATGCACCCACGTGGCCGGCGAACGCAACGGCACAAGGGCAGGGCGGGGGGGCACGATGGAATGCCCCAACTGCTTCGCCCACACATAGCCATCACCGGTTGTGCCACTGCCGGGATACGATTGCCCACCCGTGGTGAGAATAACCTTTTCAGCTGTGATTTCGCCACGTTCGATGCGTATCAAAAAATCCCCCTCCTCAATACTCTGAGGAGGGGTTAGGGGAGGAGCATTAGCACTTTGGATACCTAAAACACTTTCGCCCAGCCGCAATTCCACCCCCGCCTGCCGTAACATCTCAAGCAAGGCATCGCGGACATCGACCGCCCGGTCACTTGCGGGAAATACTTTGCCGGTGGGCTCGATTTTGGTGGCGACTCCGGCGGCATTGAACAGGGCAACGAGCTCGTCGGGCCCCAACGCTGCTAATGCCGAGTGCAGAAACGAGCCCTGCGCGCCGAAGGCCGTCACGATCCCTCGGCGATCCGTGGCCTGGGTGATGTTGCAACGGGTCCCCCCCGACATGAGGATCTTCACACCCGCCTTGCGATTTTTTTCCAACAGCACAACGCGATCGTGTCGCAGAGCAGCCCGCGCCGCGGCAAGCATCCCCGCCGCCCCGGCACCAATCACAACGACATCAACAGTATTCATAGCAAACCGCTAATTAACGCTAATGTCACGCTGATAAATATGAATGACTTGCTGCACTGAGAATTAGCGATTATTAGCGCACATTAGCGGTGCTACTCTTTCTCTTTCGCCAAGTCGACGCAAATAATCTCCGCGTCATTCCGCACAAACAGCTTCTTGTTGGCGAACGCGGGCATGCACCACACCACCTCGCGGCCAAACGCGTTGTTCGTGGGCTCGATGATGTGCGCGCGGTCCAGCTCTTCATACTTCTCGGGCGAGAGCTTGGCGATAATCAAGTCGCCGCTGTCGTTGAACAGCCAGTAACGATCGGTCTGCCGCACGATAAACGCCGTGCCGCTGTTTTCCGGTTTTTCGCTCACCGGTTCGGACGTTTCCCACAGCCGCTCGCCACTTGGTACGGCAACGGCCATCATCTTGCCGCTTTGATCGACACCGTAGATCGTGTCGCCATCGACGATTGGCTGCACATTGATGGGCGAGATGCCGTGTTTGCGCTCGTTGCCCCAGACGATCTCCACTTCGGGTTTATCTTGCGCGAGCTTGAGCATCAGGGATTGATCGGAATAACCGCCCACATACAAGTGATCGCCCGACACAACCGGCGACATGATGATCGAGCCGTTGGTGGCGGTGTAGGGAACTGACCAATATTCCTTGCCCGTTGCAGGATCGGACGACGAAATGCCGTTGGGACGGCTGGAAATCAATTGCCGCACGCCACCCGCTTCGATGATCGTCGGGGGAGAATAACCTTGTTCCGGGGAATCGAAGTTATGCCAGATCTCGTCGCCGGTCTCCAAATCGAACGCGACCGTGTGCGTCCCTTCGCCACCCACGACACAGATCAACTTGTTGCCATCCACGAGCGGATGAGCGGCGTAGCCCCACAGGGCGGCTTTAGTCTTGTATTCCTTTACGAGATCCTTCTGCCACACGATCTTGCCCGAGTTGACGTCGAAGCAAATCAAATTTCCTTCGGCCCCCAGCGTGTAGACCTTGCCGTTATGAACCGAGGGCGTGCACCGTGGTCCGGAGGGATACGAAATCGTGTAGGTCACCGGGTATTCATGCTTCCAAAGTTCTTTGCCGGTGGCTTCGTCGAGACACATCACGCGCTCGCTGCCGGTCGATGTCTTGCGCTCGAAGTTGGCGATCTTCACATCGTCGCCGGTGACATAATCGGTGATGAACACCTTGCCATCGGCCACCGCAGGCCCGGCATATCCGCCTGCTATTTTTGTTCGCCACAAAACCTTGGGCCCACCGTCGGGGAATTTTTCGACGATTCCTTTCTCACGCCAGATGTTATCGCGCTGGGGCCCCATCCATTGCGGCCAATCGTCAGCCAACACCGGCGACACAGAAATCAACAAGCAGGCAAATATCAAACGGTTCATGGCACTCTTCTCCGTAAAAGTTTTGTTAGAACGTAATATTTTTGTCTCACGACATCGTAAACCCAGGCCGACTCGCGCGACTAATCAGCGCATCCGCGGCGGCATCGTCGACGAACCTTTCCGTTTCGGGATTCCATTTCAACTCGCGGCCCATCATCAACCCGATGTTGCACAAATGGCAAGCGGTCATCGTGCGATGATGCGTCTCGACGTCGGAAATCGGCTCGCCTCCCTTGGCGATGCACTCGAAGAAATTGCCCATGTGATCGCCGGGCAGCTTGCCCTTGTAAAGTTTCACCACGGCTTCATCGAGGGCCGTCTTGTCGGCTTCCGACATTTGCTCGATGGGCTTGCCGGTGAACTTCTCGCGATTGACGAAGATGCGACCTTTCGAGCCTTCGAACAAAATGCCGTTGGGGAACGACGTGCCATCGGGACGGGAATAAACGTCGTTGACGCTAATCAACGCTCCGTTGGCATAGTTGAGATCGATGCTGAATTTCGTCGCGGTGTTGAAGCCGTTGGGGAGCGTTGCTTTGCCGTTCAGAAAGGGCGCCCAGTCAAACTTTTCGGGGACAATCTTGGTAAACTCCCCTTTGGCGACGATCGAATTCGGCCCCGTGCGATCCACGCCGAGTGCCCACTGGGCGATGTCGATGTGATGCGCTCCCCAGTCGGTCATTTTGCCCCCCGAGTATTCGTAGAACCAGCGAAACTCCTTGCGACGTTCTTCGGTGTAGTCCACTTGGGGAGCAGGGCCTACCCACATGTTCCAGTCGATGCCATCGGGCGTTGGTGTATTCTTGAACGGCCCACCAATATCGCCACCGCCAATCGCCAGATACGCCTTGACGTTGTCACCCAGCTTGCCGGATTGCACAAAGGCAATTGCCTTCAAAAACAGCAGGCCATGTTCGCTCCGCTGTTGTGTCCCCACCTGAAAGACGCGCCCCGTTTGCTTGACGGCATCGCGAATGCGAATGCCCTCTTCGATGGTGAGCGTCAACGGCTTTTCGCAATAGACGTCGCAGCCCGCGTGCAGGGCGTCGATCGCAATGGGCACATGCCAATGATCGGGCGTGCCAATCGTCACCGCGTCTGGCTTTTCTGTTTCGAGCAGCTTGCGATAGTCGCGATACTTGGTGAGCTTGCCGTCAAATTCTTTGTTGAACTCCTCGGTATGCAGATCATCAACGTCGCAGACGGCGATCATGTCGCCGAACTTAGCGGCCTTCCGCGCGATCGCCCCCCCTTGGTTGTAGCGGCCACGGCTGCCGCCCACGCCAATCGCGGCGATCTTCGGTTTGCTGTTGGCGTCTTGGCCGAAAAGGTTGGCGCCCGTCAGCAAGGGCGTGGCAAACGCGGTGCTCAACACGGCACTCTGCTGAAGAAACTGGCGACGAGACGAGTGGTTCACGAAAGAACTCCTGTGGATCCGTTGGCTGTAACGGGATGAATAGCGTTGAGGGCCGAGGGTTTGAATTTTGCCACGACTGCGATGAAAGCGACAAATTCTCCGAAATAGGCTGCACTCGAGGCGCGGCTTTTAGGGGGTTCCCTCAAAGGAGAAGGCGACTTTATGATAGGGCTATCCACAGACACTCGCAAGCGACGCACCGGGACCCGCTTGCTGTGTCGCTCGTTGATGATTCTTTTTAATCGCTTTTTTGAGGAGGCTTCCATGTTCAGCCGTAAATCCATCATTGTGATGGTCGCAATTGCCACATTTCTTACCGCTAATGAGTCCCAAGCTGGGCGTCGTCATCGTCGATCGACCCGGCAGCGTCCTTGTCCGTGCAAGTCAACAACCGCGGCTCAAACACAAACCGACTCCGCTGCACCCACACAAGCGGACGGATGGCAAACGCTTTTCGATGGCAAGTCGCTCGACGGTTGGACCGCCAGCGAGAACAAAGATTCCGTGAAACTCGTTGATGGCGAAATGGTCGTCGGCGGGGGCGAACGTAGCCATGTGTTTTACACCGGGCCGGTTGGCGATCACGACTTCAAAAACTTTCAGCTCAAACTCAAAGTGAAGGCCGAACCAAAATCGAACTCGGGAGTGTACATTCACACCAAGTACCAAGAAGAAGGCTGGCCCGAGCAAGGTTACGAAGTGCAAGTTAACAATGCGGGCGATGACCCGCGGAAGACAGGCTCGCTCTATGGCGTGATCGACGTGAAGGAATCACCGGCCAAAGACGACGAGTGGTTTGATTATGTGATCACTGTCGAAGGGGACCACATTACCGCCGACATCAACGGCAAGCAGGTTGTCGAATTCACCGACACGGGCGACGACATGTCGCATCTCAAGGAATTCCCTGGCCGCAAGTTGGGCAGCGGAACTATCGCCCTCCAGGCTCATGACCCGGGGAGCGTCGTCCGCTATAAGGACATCGCAATCAAACTTCTGCCGTAGAGTCATTCTGCGGCGAAGCGCAACAAGTTTTTCGCCAATCCGCCAGAATTCGCTCCGCTCGCGAGATACAATGTGGGGACTTCATTGCCGCACATTCCTGGGTGAGAGTCGATGCGCGATTGGTGTCTGTCACTGCTTGTGAATATCCTCATGAGCGGCGTGGCTTCGGCCGCGCCGCTCATTTATTCTGGCTACACGATCACGTTCAGCAAGGGCGAGTGGGCCGACTACACGCTGCCTGAAAACCAGGACGCGATTCTTCCAGATATCATCATCACCCGTACCGAGTCGATGGGGATCTTCAACATCGCCACCGAGGAGATCTTCGATTTGAATTTTAGTCCCGAGGGGACCGCATGGGCGTTTCCCTTTAACAATCCCGGCGCCACGATCAGCGCCGCCAACTGGGAATCGCTCGTCTTCGAAGATTGGCAAACCGCCAACGGCGGGCCGGGAGCGAGTGGTCCACCTGCGACCGTGGGCCAAGACGCCGCCGTGCATTTGGTGGAGCAAGATATCTATCTCGACATTCGTTTCACCGACTGGGGAATCGGCATGGAAGCGGGGGGATACTTCGCCTACGAACGCGCCGCGATCACTCCTTCAGCGGACTTTGATCGCGATGGCGATGTCGATGGCCGCGATTTTCTCATCTGGCAACGCAACGCGGGGAAGGCCAATCCACTGCAAAGCGATGGAGACGCAAACTTCGATGGTGCGATTAACACCGCTGACTTGGCCGTCTGGCAGTCTGCCTATGCCAACCCAGCAATCACCGCGATTATCGCTGTGCCGGAACCCAACGGATTGTTAGCAGCCGGCCTTGGATTGGCGGCTCTGCTCTTCGGTTGGCGGAAGTGAGTTTCACTTGGGGGACCATGTGCAAAGTGTGTTCAGCTAGCAGAATCAAAGTTTTCTACAGAGCCGTTCTGACCCCCTTTTTCCTGGCACTTCAACTTTCCGGAACAGGGTTAGCTTCGGAAGAGTGCTCTTCCGCGTCGACGGACCACGCCGAGCAAAATCGTCACAGTAGCAAGCATCACAGTTGTTGACGGTTCTGGAACCGGCACTGAGAAAATCGCTCCTACTGCATCAATGTCGGCGCCCACGGTACTACCGGAGGCGGCATCTTCGTTGACGTCGTCAATGAGTTGAACCGCGTCGAATGCAAGTTGTCCGGCCACAAAGCCACTAAAAAAGCTATCGATGTCGATCGAAGCAGTCGAACCAAAGACTTTTCCTAATTCGAAGAACCCATCGCCATTGGAGTCCATCGCAGGGTCCAAGAGGGCAAGTGTCACTGCCGTTGGACGTACAGCTACGAAAGTATCCTCAACCAGGATGCCGACTTCGAAGATATGTATATCGAAATCGGAGTTTCCACTATTTGTGAGCAGATTGTCTGTGAACGCGAGTTCCAACAAACCACCGTGCCCCAGGCTTACTGCCCCCGTAGAATTGATCGTACCACCTGGAGGATAATCGGGTACGCCCAAACTTGAATCAGGGTTCGTATAATTTGCAGCCGTTGGAGCCGGTCCACCACTAAACAACGGGTTCCACTGGATCACGCTGTCTGCAAAGCTCGATGCCCCGTTTGGAAAATCGATGCCTCCGAACACCTCTCCACGAGCTGAGGTCGGAATAATTCCGAGTATCATGACTATTAGAAAGCAAGGCGATTTTCTCATGAGACTAAACTCTCTTGGTGCCAAATCAATGAAATAGGAAACGAGTCGAAACCCGACTCTAACTTTGGGGTGGTGGCAAATCAAGAAGCTCGGGATGGTTTTGTTGAAAAATTGCCGATAAAGAAAAATCTCTAATGTAATTTGGTGGCTTGAGCTTGGGGCGATCACTCACCTGGGGCCAAGCAAGTCGCCGGATTCGGCGAGTGGCAACACCATTCCGGTGGAAGAAAAGTGGATAGGTCCACATACAATAGAATTGTCTAAGTGTACCTGCCCCCCTTTCTTCGCCGATGCGAATAGGCTGGCAAGGAGCACGGGCGACATCCAAAAGTGGAATGCAACACCGTGGCCGGCGATTGACTCGTGAGCGACATGCAACCCGTACGAATGCATGCGCAACTCATGTTCAGCTATCACATTGAATGTTTTCCACAGAGCCCGACGGTGTCCTTATCCAGCCGCATCGTGACGGGCTGTTTGAGCAACTTTGTGAAAGGATTCTTTCGTCCTTTCATTTTGGAGAAGTCGTAATTATCTCTCATCGCCTGCGCCTACGAAGGTTATTTGGGTGGCATGCCCTCTGAGGTACTCCGAAGTGGGCATGTTGGCTAGAGCTTCGACATGCCCACGAGTACGAGGGCATGCCACACAGACATTCTAATTTCAGCCTCTCAAATCTCCTGAGTCTTGTTCTTCGTTCGTTTCGGCCTTGCGCAAGACGTAATTGTACTTTTCGCCAAAAATAAGGGTAAACCTTGAAATCGTCGGGTGCTTTCCCCCGCCGCTCGATACGCTATCATCGAGGGTTCTTTGGGCATGAGCTTTTGCGGCCGCGATCCTGGGCATCGGATTCGCCACGCCGCTTCGTCAAGGACGCACCCACTGGATGGGACCTTTCGGGCAACATCTTCGAGTCTTGCGCTTACGCGCCGGTTTGGGCCTGCGAACTTTCGCCGAGCTCATCGCTGAACGTACTTCCACGGTCAGCGCCATCGAACGGGGAACCTGTGCCCCCTGGCATCGGCAAGACAAGCTCAATCGCATTGCCGACGTGCTGGGCTTGGTGGAAAGCTCCGATTATTGCCGCGATTTTTATGCCCTCGCTCGAACGATTGCGGCGCCCAACGGAACAGCCACCGCAACTGGTGGCATGCTCGGCTGGTGGTGGACGACCGACCACGCGCCGGCACTCGACATATCAGCGCTGCGTGATCTCACCGAGTTCATCGGTGCCACAAAGCATTTGGAAATCCCCAACGGAGCAGGGCCGCCAAACAAAGTACTATCCGTTCACGAAGCCGCCCGTTACCCCGCACTGACGGAGCTCGCCGCCGAGTGGCGGGTCCGCAAATTGCTCGGTCGCCGCGACACGCCACTCGCCACGGCGCCAGTCGACGTCGAAGCGGTTCTGGAAACTCAAGCCGACGCCACCATCGAAATCATTCCTGGATTGATTCCGCATTTTAGCGTGCAAGCCTGCGCCGTGATTCGCGAGGGGAAGCTCACGCTGCTCGTGGATCGCATCGTCGCCGATTCGCGGCCACTCGCTTCGTATCGGGAACTGTTGGCCCGCTGCTTTGCCCCCGCGGCATTATGGATCAGCCCGACGGAAACCGTCGGGCCCGAGTGGTTTTACCATTTGCAGCTTCACGCCGACTGGCCCCAATTGCTGCGAGATTGCGAACGCTTCGCACTTTCGATGCTTTTGCCGGCGGCCCCTGTGCTTGCTGCCGCGGAGACGGCCTACCGCGAAGTCGTGGAACAACAAGGTTGGGTCGAAACCGACATCGCCGCGCGCGCCGTGCGGAATCGTCTCGCCGAGCAATTCGCGGTTCCGCCGCTGTTGGTCCACACGCGACTCACCCGCTGGCCTTGCCATGTGTACGGCCGAATCGCGCAAGCGCTGGCCGCCGAAGAACTCACGCTGCCGCCGCTTGATTGGTTTGTCGAGGAAGAATCGCCCCGCCAGCAATTGCTGTTCGAGTAGCACGGCGCGTAATTAGACTTTGTCGCGTTGGCACCACTTGCCCACCTAACGATCAACCCGCTCATGGGTTTGGATTCAACACGCTTTGGATCTCCTCGGGGGTCATGCCGCGGTCGAGCATGTCGCGCTTCAGATCGGCTTCGATTTGCTTCTCGCGAACCGAGCACCAGGAAGCCGAGATCACGCATCCCAAGGTGACCAACACGGCGGTCACGCAGCCTATGACCGCGAGGAGGACGACGAACCGTTGCTCACCGTCCAGGTTCTCCAAAAAACCGGTTATTCCCTCAGGAGCTGATACTTGAGCAAGCACGGTGGTGAGCATGGAAATCTCGATCTGACAACGGTGCGGAAGGCTGATTCTGCCAACATACCCTGCGTTCGCTTGGCGTCCCAGTTTCTTGGCAGGGTAAGGGGACTTTCCATGGCCGAAGGCCCTAAATCTTGGTCACGCCCTACAATCGACAAATCAGACACGCTACGGCTGCCTATTTGTTGGGCGAACCCTGCCCGCGGTTGATTGACGACGCATCCTAAACCATTTACCGTAAAGGTGTTGGCGAGCGTTTTCAATTTGCTAGGTGTCGGCAGCTACTGGCAAATCCCGCCCGACGGATCGCCCTCGTTATGTGGTGAAGAGCGCTGGTCGTGGCAGTGCCTATTTGTTGGGAGCGCGTGTGGCAGATAAACCTTGGGGAGGCGTCTTTGAAGGGGGAACAGACCCCCGTGTCGAGAAGTTCACCGAAAGCGTGAGCTTCGACCGCCGACTCTACGCCCAAGACGTGCGAGGTTCGATCGCTCACGCCCGCATGTTAAGCACGGTCGGTGTGTTGACTGCCGACGAAGCTAGCAAGATCGTGGCGGGACTAGAGGAAATCGCCGCCGAGATTTCTGCTGGCACTTTCGTGTTCCGTCAGGAACTCGAAGACGTCCACATGAACATCGAGCGTTCGCTCATCGAGCGCATCGGCGACGTGGGCCGCAAGTTGCATACGGGCCGCAGCCGCAACGATCAGGTTTCGACCGACTTTCGGCTGTGGATTCGCGACTCGCTCGACCAAATCGATATGCTGCTCGTCGATCTGCAACGAGCTTTTGTCGGTCGCTGCACGCAAGACGAGGGCGTGATTCTGCCCGGCTACACCCATCTGCAGCGCGCCCAGCCCGTGTTGGCCAACCATTATTGGCTCGCCTACTGCGAAAAGTTTCAGCGGGATCGCGATCGCCTTGCCGATTGCCGTCACCGTGTGAATCAACTTCCCCTGGGGACTGCGGCCTTGGCGGGGACCACGATCCCCATCGACCGGCAACATGTCGCCGACGCACTCGGCTTTGAAGGCTTGGTGGCCAACAGCATCGACAGCTCCAGCGACCGCGATTTTGCCATCGAATTCGCATTCGCGTTGACGCTCGTCGCCGAGCATTTAAGCACCTGGGCCGAGGAGTGGATTCTCTGGTCGACCTTTGAATTCAATTTTCTACGACTTCCGCAGGCTTACTGCACCGGTTCGTCGATCATGCCGCAAAAGATTAATCCCGACGTGCTGGAGCTCACCCGGGGCAAGACGGCCCGCGTGATCGGCAATTTGCAGGCGCTGTTGGTGCTCGTGAAAAGCTTGCCGCTCGCTTACAACCGCGACCTGCAAGAAGACAAAGAACGTGTGTTCGATTCCGCCGACACGGTCAGCGCTTGCCTGGAACTGGCGGCTGCCGTCGTAACCGGGGCGGAACTCAACCGCGAGGCGATTGCGTCCCGGCTGGAGCACGGCTATCTCGATGCTACGACACTGATGGAATATCTGATTGGCCTCGGCGTCCCCCAACGCTCGGCTCACAAAATCATCGGCAAGTTGGTGGCCAAGGCGATGAAGCAGGGCGTACCGCTCGCCAAGCTTTCGCTCGCCGATTATCAGCAAGCGCACGCATCGCTTGATGAAAAAGTCTTTGATGTCCTCGGCGTCGAGAAAGCGATCGCCGCTTTTAAGAGCGTCGGCTCGACCGCGCCCGCCATGGTCGCCCAGCAAGTCGCCGCCTGGCAACACAAACTAAAACTTTAACAACCACTAACGGCGATGCATCGCATCGCCAGTCACTGCGATTCGTTGAATCGCGGCTATTGGCTGATTGAGAACAACTCCCTGATTGACCGCTCTGAATAACGACACTCCCATGAAACATTCACTCAAATACTTCTGCTTGCTTTGGCTCGCGATTCCTGCCCTGGCATTCGCTCAAGATTCTGCCGCACTGTTCGAGGAAGCGGCCCGGCGGAGCCACGCCGTCGCGGCGGTGCTCGACGCGCCCCATGAAAAACCGGCCGATGCCTTGGCGGCCGTGTTCACGTTGATCAACTTGCGCGAATACCCGGTCGCCGCGGAAATCTTTAAGCCGCTCACCGAAGCCCAGCTTTCCGCTGGCGACCAAGCCGATTTGGTGCGTCAGTTCGGAACCGCGAAGTTCCTGATGCTTTCTCGCGAAGCCTCGCAACACGGCATCGCCGGTGGCCGGGAGTTTGCCGAAGCCGCCCTGGCAGCCTCTGCAGCGGAAGCCGCCAAACCCGAGCGAATGAACACCTTGCTAACCAATTTGGCCAACGACGACAGTTCGATCCGCCAAGAAGCTCGAAATGATCTCGCCGCCACGGGTCTCCCTGCCGCTCAAGCGGCTTTGGAAGCGCTGGCCGTGTCGACCGACAACGCCGAGCGGAGCCATCTGCTCACGGCTTTGGTGGAAATGAGCCCCGTGGTCGATCCTTTGGCGATTGCAGCCCTAGCCAACGGCGCAGGACAATTCCGCCGCGATGCCGCGGAACTCGTGGGACATCTGCATTTGCTCGAAGCCGTGCCCTGGCTGGCCACGATTGTGGCGGATGATCAAAACGATGCCGACACAATCGCCGCCGCGCAAACCGCACTTACGAAAATGGGCCTGACGCTACCCAACTCGCACGATGCGCTGGCCGTGGTGCAGCGTGAACTGGAGCGCACCGACGCCGGCATCCCCACCGATTCGCTCCCCAACGAAACCGGTCTGTGGTGGTCTTATGATCCAACAACCAAAAAGTTCACCAGTGTGGAACTGATTTCCTGCGAACGACGTTCGTTGATTCACGCCCGCATCGCACAGAATTTGCTCGTACTTGCGAACGCTTCGGCGGCGGATCGGCAACTCGCCATCATTTCGTCGATTGAAGCTGCCCACATTCTCGGCCAGCAACCTTCGCCCGAAATCGCTCAACTTGCCAAGGGTTTGGCCACTGCCGATATCAACGCCGCCCTGGCTGCCGCGATCAAAACCAACCGCGTGAACGCCGCGATTGCCGCCGCGAAATTGCTCGCCGATCGAGCCGACCCCACGGCTTTGGAATCGTTGGACGGCACCTCCACGCCGCTCGCCCAGGCGGTGGCTCATCCCAACCGTGAGCTCAAATTCACCGCGCTGACGGCCATTATGAATATCAATCCCCGCAAATCCTTCCCGGGGGCCAGCTATGTTCCCGAAGCTTTGTGGCTGTTGGCCCAAGGAGCGGGTATCGAGCAAGCCGTGGTGGGGGCACCTTCGCAGGCTCATGCCAATAATTGGGCCGGAAACTTACGCGGCTTGGGTTACGATGCGATTTCCGCCACGACCGGAATTGGATTGATCCAGCAGGCCCTCGGTTCTCCGCGGCTGGGGCTCGTGCTCATCGACAGCGACATCGGCAAACCGCTTGTGCGCGAAACGCTCTACCAGCTTCGGGCTCAGCCTCGTTTAGCCCATGTGCCTGTCGCCCTCCTTACCACCAATGAAGATTTGCTGCTCGGCGAGCAACTCGCCAGAGTCGACAAGCGTTTGCTCGCCGTCTCGCGGCCCCATACGCCCGCAGCCATGAAATCGCTCGTTGACCGGCTGATCGCCCAAACCGGCGAGCCTTTGTCCACCGACGAGCGCACGCAGCAAGCCGTGCAAGCGATCGATTGGCTCGCCCAAATCTTGGATCAAGGAGTGCCATACGACGAACTGTTGCGCGATGCGGCGATCCTCGAACACACGGTCTATAACCCCGACCTGACAAAGGCCTCGCTTGCCGCCTTAGCCAACGCCGGCACCGCAGGCAGCCAACGCACGCTCGTGGATTTTGCGAGCCTTGCGGCGCAACCCATGCCACTCCGCCAATTGGCCGCTGATTCGTTCGCTCGTAGCCGCTCACGATTTGGAGTCTTGCTGACCGCCGCCGAGATCGCCCAGCAATACGACCGCTATAACGCCAGCGAAACCGCAAGCGTTGAGACCCAAAATGTCCTCGGTGAAATTTTAGATGCGTTGGAAAACAAGCTGCCTACTAAAAACTAACCGCAAAGGCACAAAGAACACGAAGTGCATAGACGCCTAAGAAACAACGTATCAGAAGCCTAACAACGACTTAGTGTCCTTCGTGCCTTAGTGGTTGCATTTTTTGAATTCCATGAACTCTCCGCGAAATAGCCTCGAACCGAATGGAGCGCCGAATCCGCTACGCGGAATCATCGGTTCCGGTCCGGCTATGGCGGAAGTCTATCGCGTCACCAAGCAGGTGGCCCAATCTCAGGCTTCGGTGTTGTTGTTGGGTGAAACGGGCACCGGCAAAGAGCTTATCGCCCACGCCATTCACGAGCTCAGCAATCGCCGCGAACGGGCGTTTGTCCGCGTCAACTGCGGCGCGTTAAGCGAAAGCCTGCTCGAGAGCGAGCTATTCGGGCACGTCCGCGGCGCTTTCACGGGGGCCATCGATAACCGCACGGGGCGTTTCGAAGCGGCACACAAGGGGTCGATTTTCCTCGACGAAATCAACTCCACGACCCCCCATCTGCAAGTGAAATTGCTCCGCGTGCTGCAAGAACGCGAGTTTGAGCGCGTCGGCGACACGAAGACACTTCAAGTCGACTGTCGAGTGATCGCCGCCAGCAACCGCGATTTGTTGACGCTCGCCTCGGAAGGCACGTTTCGAGAGGATTTGTATTATCGGCTCAACGTCGTGCCGATTTATTTGCCCCCGCTGCGCGAACGCCCCGAGGATATTCCCGAACTCGTCACGCATTTCCTCAACATCTACAATGAAAAGAACGATCGCTACGTGGTGCACATCGACCCCAAGGCGCTCGATGCGATGCAGCGTTACGAGTGGCCAGGGAACGTCCGCGAGTTGCAAAACATTGTCGAGGGTGCTGTCGTCATGGCCCACGGAGATGAGCTCACTCTCGATTTGTTGCCTTCGATTGTCGTCACGGGAAGGTCACCTCGCGGACTTGGCAATCGGCCCATGGATTTTGGGTCGCTGGCCGAGGAACTCGTACAAGTGGGACTCAACGGAGCAGGGGATACCGCGGTCGATTTGCACAGCAAGATCGTCGATCACGTCGAGCGGGAAGTCATTTCCCAGGTAATGACCAACTGCGACAACGTGCAGATTAAAGCGGCGGCTCGCCTGGGAATCAATCGCAACACGCTCCACAAAAAACTCAAACAGTACGGCCTGGAAGGGGACGAGTGATACACGCTACCAGCAGCGTGGCTAACTATTTAGCCGCGGAACTTGTTCCGTGATTTCTTGCCACGTAACGCCCATGGACTCCGGCATCAACATCGTCTGTTTCGCGGCCAGCTATGCGGTGGCCTTGGTGCTGGAAATGTTCGGACTTTGGCGACCGCTTAAATCAGGCCGCATCGCTGAGATCACCGCCGCGGGGGCGGGGCTCGTGGCCCACACGTGGTATCTGGGCGTGCGTGTCTCTCACCAACCCGCCGCTCCGCTTTCCAGCCAGCAAGAATGGTTTCTCTTGGCCGCCTGGCTGCTCGCCGCGGTTTATGTAGCGGCCCGTTTGTACTATCCGCAGAAATCGCTGGGATTGTTTTTGCTGCCGGGGGTACTCGGGCTGATCGGTGCGGCCACGCTTGCTTCATCGCAACCGCTCGCCGCTTATGCCGCCCCACGGGTGTGGGGAGTGGTCCACGGCGTCTTCTTGATGCTGGGTACGATCGCCGTGCTGGTGGGATTCTTCGCCGGATTGATGTACCTCATCCAAAGCTATCGCCTCAAACAAAAGCGGCCCGCCTCGGCCGGGTTTCGGCTCCCGAGCTTGGAATGGCTCGCGCGAACCAACAGCCGCTCACTCGGCGCGGCGACGGTCTTCGTCCTTGGCGGATTTCTTACGGGAGTACTCACGCAACTTGCCCAAGACGATTCGCACAGGCTCTCGTGGACCAATCCGGTCGTGCTGAGCCTGACATTGATGACCGCTTGGCTGCTGGTGGCCGAAACCTTCCGCATGATCTATCCCGCTGCGCGGCAGGGCCGGAAAGTCGCGTTTCTCACCCTCGCGGCGTTCGGATTCTTGCTCTTGGTGTTTGCCTCGGTCATGTGGGGCGACAGTTTCCATCAAGAAAAAGCCACGCGAGCCGGGGCGTCCCCGCCCCCGATTGAAACCGTGTCATTCGGAGATTCGCCATGAAGCTCCGCATGATTGGCTGCACCTATCACGACGCCGACCTGAGCGTTCGCCAGAGAATCGCCTTCGATGAATCCCAAATCGAACGTGCGTTACGCCAATGGCAGCAGCAACTCCCTGGCACGGAACTGGCGATCCTCTCGACGTGCAATCGGGTGGAACTCTATGCGGCCGGAACGAACGAGCCGCCCGAACTGGAACAACTCGTCACAGCCTTGGCCGGTTTTCACAATCTGTCGGCCAGCGATTTGGCGGGCAAACTGACGACACTCTCCGATCAACAAGTGGCCGAGCATTTGTTCCGCGTCTCCGCCAGTCTCGATAGCATGGTCGTGGGTGAACCACAAATCCTGTCGCAAGTGAAACAGGCTTACCAATGGGCCAAGCTCACCGGTTCGGCCGGATCCCAACTGCACGAACTTTTTCAGGCCGCTCTGCGGACCGCCAAGCGGGTGACCGGCGAAACATCACTCCACCGCCATCGCGTGAGCATCGCCAGTGTGGCCATTTCGGAACTCGCCACCTGTGTGTTTGAAACCTTCAACGGCAAGCACGTCCTAGTGACCGGGGCGGGCAAGATGGCCGACGAAACCTTGCGTTACTTGCGCGAGGTGGGCAAAGCCAAGATACACGTCGTGAATCGCAATCCCGAGCGGGGCCAACAACTGGCCACAAAATGGCAGGGAACATTCCACCCTTGGGACGATCTGTGGAATCAACTCGCTCAAGCCGATTTGGCGATCAGCACGACGGCCGCCACCGAGCCGATTGTGACCGCGAAGCAATTCGCGGAAAAAGTCGTGCCCCGTCGGCACCAACGACCGCTAGTGATTTTGGATCTCGCCGTGCCGCGCGATTTTGAAGCGGCCATCAACGACGAACTGGGGGTCTATCTTTACTCGATCGATGACTTAGACTTGGCCTGCCAGCGGAATCGTGCCGCGCGTGCCGCTGAACTTCCCGCCGCCGAGGCCATCGTGGTCGAAGAAACTAACCGCTTTATCGCCGAAACGCATCTGCGTTCGACCGCTCCCGTGATCACGGGACTGCGAAAGGGGTTGCATCAGCCCAAGGAAGCCGAGCTCGAGCGCTTGTTCAACAAGCTCCCTGAACTCGACGATCGCAGCCGCAACGAGATCCGCCAGTTTGCCGATCGACTGGTCAACAAGCTGCTGCATCCTCCGTTGGAGTCTTTGCGCGACGCTTCGCAGAACGGCACGCATCACGGCTTGCTGGACGCCTTGCGGCGTCTGTTCAAGATCGAAGAGTAATATCCCAATTGGGCCAATAAAAAACGCCCTGGCAAGCAATGCTGGGCGTTGTCGGTTTCTCAGTTTCTCAAAGATTGACGAGCGGCTCAGTCATCCTCGTCTTCTTCTTCGTATTCGTACTCGACGTCTTCCTCGGAATCGGCATCGTCTTCTTCGTCGTCCTCAGCAGAGTCTTCTTCGACTTCTTCCCACTCGTCGTCTTCATACTCTTCTTCGGCTTCCTCTTCGGAATCGTCGTCGTCTTCGTCTTCCTCTTCGTCCTCATACTCGTATTCGTAATCGCCGTCTTCGGCGTCGTCCTCTTCCTCGTCTTCTTCTTCATCATCGTCGTAGTCGTCGTCGCCCATATTTGTGATCGGGCTCAAACGAGGATCCACGAGATTAAATTCCTTTTCAAGCAAGGCCAACGAACCTTCGCTCTCGAAACCTGCTGCCGACAATTGCCAAGAATCATTAAGTTGCACGGTATGCTCCTCTCACCAATCTCACGAATACAAATACGGGTTTGGGTCTGTATGAATAATGTGTTGCGGATAGGTAACCTAACTGCGACACCTGTTTTTTTGCAAGACTACCACTCTGTGCCAACGCTATGAATTTGATCGATAGGGGGCAGTTGTTCCAAGCGGCGGAGACCAAAAACTTGTAAAAACTTTTTCGTCGTGCCGTAGAGAAACGGCCTGCCCAGTTCCTCAGAACGTCCGACAATACGCAATAAATCGCGTTCCATCAACACTCTCAGGATTTCCCCGCACTGGACCCCCCGAATTGCCTCGATTTCCGCACGCACCACCGGCTGCCGAAAGGCCACCACGGCCAGGGTTTCCATCGCCGGCGGGGAGAGCCGAATTTCCTCGCTTTCGCCATGCAAACGGCGGATCCAATCGGCCACGACGGGACGTGTAAACAATTGCACCCCGCCGGCCACTTCCACCACCTGCATCGCGCTGGCTCGCTCTTCATAACGCCGAGCAAGCATTTTCAGCAAAGTACGAGCCTCCGTTCCATCGGCAAGTTTGGCGACATTCGCCAGTTTTCTTGTGGAAATCGGTTCCCGCGATAAGAACAGCACGGCTTCGAGCCGCGTGAGTTTGGCCTCTTGTTCGTCTGCGGGATTCCCCACGACCGCGTTGGCAAACTGGTTGCCAATCGGCAAGCGACGCAGCCGTGTACTTTTTGCACCGCTTAGGGGAGTGCTATACCTTAGCGCGACGCTTTGCAATCGCTGCCCTAGGCTAGTGGCACGAGACTTCATGGCGGAGTTCCCAATGTGGTGAGGTGATTAACGCCACAAAGTTCCCGTGTCGAGTCGGGCATTTTGCATCGACGTGACTTCACCCACAACTTGCCGCACGGTGGCCAACGGATCGGCATCGATCGCCTCGAATTGCCGCGTGAAATCGGGATTGTCCCCAATTGGCAGGGCACACTTAAATCGATAGCCCTGCCCCCATTTTTCCAGGGAATACTGAGCCACGCCCAGGCTCTTGAGCAGCGAAAGATGCATCGCCATTTCGCCTTGTTTGTCCTGGGTAATCGATGCCGGGGGAGTCGGCATAGCTTCCGTGGCTGAAACTAATTGCACGGGCTCGGCGTTGCCTTGAAAGCTCGCGCGTGAAACAGCTGGCCGAGCTGTGGGAGTCGGCAACACATCGTCATATCTTGGAGCCGTCTTCTCGCCGATGGCCGTGTTAACCGGCAACGACTTTTTCCAACCCAACGCGTCCTGCGCCACCTCGACAAATCGATCGACGACTTGCTGCGCGCCTTGCGGCAACGGACCGTAATAGACCCACGCCGTCGGCAAACCCACCAGCGTGACCAACATCACCACTGCACGAAACATCACAGCCATGGCATCTCATCCTTGAGGTGCGGAGTACTTCTTGGGACCACAGGCTTGCGCCTGCGGCTAGAACGGCGAATCCTTTCGCCGCGCGGATGGTAGTCCTGGTTGAAATTCGCCCGCAATGCCAATTAGACGTGAGCCGGTAGGCGCGAGCTGCTAGTTTTGGATGTGCTAGCGCCCAGCAACCAGCGTCTAACGTCTATACTGCATGCATGGCCGATATGATCTACCTCGACAATAACGCGACCACTCCTTTACTGCCGGAAGTGGCCGACGCGATGCGCCAGGTTTGGCTCGATTTTCCCGCCAATCCGTCCAGCCAGCACCGTCCTGGCCAGGCAGCCCGTCGGGTCCTGGAAAACGCCCGCGAACGCGTTGCCGAGCTTTTGGGGGCCAAAACGACGGGTTTGGACGCCGATCGGCTCGTTTTTACAAGCGGTGGCACCGAGGCCAACAATCTGGCTTTGTTCGGACTGCTAGCAAACCAACCCTCTGCTCACCTGCTCACTTCGGCCATCGAGCATCCGTCGCTCTTGGGCCCTGTGGCCGAGCTGGAACGCCGGGGCTGGCAAGTCACCCGGGTCAGGGCCCGTGAAAACGGCATCGTCAATCTCGACGAATTTGCCGCGGCCTTTCGCGATGACACGCGGCTCGTAAGCATCATGGCTGCCAATAACGAAACGGGGGTTCTCCAACCACTCGAAGAAATCAGCCGCCTTTGCGCGGAAAGAAATATTCCCCTGCACACGGATGCGGCGCAATGGGTGGGCAAACTTCCCACGCGCTTTCACGAGTGGGATCTAGCCGTTCTGAGTTGTGCTGCGCATAAGTTTCACGGCCCGTTGGGAATCGGCGCATTATTGCTGCGCAATGACGTGGCCCTCGCACCACAGCTCTTTGGCGGACATCAACAAGCCGCCCAGCGACCTGGCACGGAATCGGTGGCCCTCGCCGTGGGAATGCAAACCGCCCTTGAGATTTGGCAGCGCGAAAGTGAAGAACGCACAGCACACCTCGCGGCACTGCGCGATGAATTCGAGCAGCTGATCCAAGCCGCCATTCCGTCGGCGGTCGTGATTGGACACGATGCACTACGCCTTCCCAACTCCGCGAACATTGCGTTTCCGGGCGTTGATCGTCAGGCGTTTTTTCTCGCTCTCGACCTAGCTGGCATCGCGTGTTCGACCGGTTCCGCCTGTGCCAGCGGGTCGAGCGAACTCTCGCCTGTGTTGGTCGCCATGGGCCTACCAAGAGAGCAGATTGAGGGGGCTTTGCGGTTCAGTTTTGGTGTGACAAATACGCCAGACGATGCCCGCGAAAGTGCTCGCCGTATCATCAAGGCACACAATCACTTACGACGCTAACTATTTGGCGAAAATTGCCCCGCGAGTCCTCCCTACGTGCTCCGCAATCGGCTAAAATCAGGGATTCCATTTTTCGCTTCTTTTCGCAGGGAAATTAGGCCTTTTCGAGCCTCCCCGCGACACCTTCGAAATGCCGATTATGGACGGAACCCACGTGACCGACGGAGTGCTGCGAATCGATCTGCCCCCTAGCCCCAGTGGACGGGCCGATTCTGCTGCGCCGACGGAAATGCCTTGCTTTGTGGCGGGTCCCGAAAATCGTCTGCCGATCCTGGCCCTGGAACAGCTTCTCACGGGAGAAGCCGACTTCACGCCGCCAACATGGACCAATCCCTTGGTTCTCATTGGCCCTTCGGGATGTGGCAAATCGGCGTTGGCCCACGCAATTGTCAGGCGTTGGCTGCCGGTGCTGGGGAGCGAACAAGTCGCCTACTTCACCGCGATCGACTTCGCCCGGCGTTTGAGCGATGCCCGCACCGATGGAGAGATTGTTGATCTACGATCACGGCTCGCAAGGCTGCAACTCTTAGTCATCGAAGACTTGCACAAGCTCCCCGCGAAGCTGGCGCTGCATCATGAGCTGCGCGACTTGCTGGATAAACTTGCCGAGACCGAAGCGGTTGTGATTTGCACCTCGCAAGAATCGCCTACCGTTCAGGCGGAGCTTGATCCTGGCTTGCGCGATCGCTTCGCCGGGGGATTGCTGTTGTGGTTCAATCATCCTGGCGTCGAAGCCCGCTTGGAACTGTTGCGACTCGCGGCCATCGAGCGGGGCACTCCGGTCGACGAGCGGCAACTGCGTACGCTCGCCGAAAAGACAACCGGTCCCGTGCCGCAATTGCTGCGTGCGTTGCGCGAACTGGATGTGTCTTCGATTGTCGGCACGGCCGTGGGTGATCATCGTCCTGGTCTCACCGCTAAAGAAATCATCGCCGTGGTGGCCCGATATTTCGGGGTCACACAAGCGGCTTTGCGTGGCCCAGCCCGGCGGAAATCGCTCGTTTTTGCCCGCAGCGTAGCCGTGTATTTGCTACGAACGCTCACCGACACGAGCTACGCACAGATTGGCAAAGAACTCGGCAAACGCGATCACACCACGATCATGCACGCGATGGAATCGCTGCAATTGGGAATAGCCACCGACACCGCCACGCAACACGCCGTCGAGGAATTACGCCGGATTGTGCTGGCCGCTTGAACTGCGATGTTCAAACCCAGAAGACACCAACACTTGTGGAAAACTTGTTAATTGATTGTTGCTAGCAACGCACAAACTCAAGGCACTTTCAGCACAAGCTGACAAACGACACAACACGAACCAACCATCAACAGCTACTAACGACAAACCAACAAACAACCAACTCGTTTTCCACAACTCAGTGGGAATTGGAAGTCCTGACAATGCAATAGGTTACCGCTACTAACAGAGCGTTATCGACATTTCTCGGCCTCTCATTACTACTGCTACTAACTAAATACATTTTATTAAAGAGAAACACACTCAGGAGGATTCCGTTGAGCACCGTATTAGAAAACCAATCCTCGGCGGAGACCTCTCGCACCAGCGGAAAGGGCAGCAAGTCCATGAAGATTTCTTGTGATCGGGAACAGCTTCTGCAAGCGTTCCAAACCGTGGCTTCGGTCGCTCCCTCACGGAGCCCCAAGCCGATCCTGCAAAACGTAAAGTTGGAAGCCACAGGCGACTCGGTCACGCTACTTGCCACCGATCTCGAAGTGGGGATCCGCCATCAGGTTTCGGGGGTCGACATTCAAGTGCCTGGTACGACCGTTCTGTCGGTTTCGCGGTTTGGTTCGATCTTGCGAGAGAGCAACGATCAAACTCTCCATTTGGAATGCGACTCCACGGGCGTGACCATTCGCGGCGAACGAAGCCAATTCCGCTTGCCTGCCGAAAACCCCGCGGAGTTCCCCCAGGTCACGGCCTTCGAGGAGAAAAGCTATTTCGAGATTTCAGCTCGGTTGCTGCGTGAACTGATTCGCCGGACGGTGTTCGCCACCGACAGCGAAAGCAGCCGCTATGCCCTGGGCGGCGTAAAGTTGGAGTTCGGTGACGATGCAGTCACCGCCGTGGGAACCGATGGCCGCCGACTTTCCAAAATGACCGGCCCCGTCACAAAAACGGGCACCCCTCAAACGGAGCAAACCACGATCGTTCCCACGCGGGCGATGGTGCTCATTGAACGAGCAATTGCCCCCACCGACAGCGAAGTGCAACTCGCGCTCAAGGGCAATGAGATTCTCGTTCACAGCGCACGAGCCACGATTTCGGCACGATTGCTGGAAGGACGGTTTCCGGATTGGAGAAAGGTTTTCCCCGAAGGTGGTTCAAACGCTGTGAGCTTGGAACTTGCCGTGGGTGCGACCCATGCTGCCGTACGTCAGGCAGCGATTGTTACCAGCGAAGAGAGTCGCGGCGTCGATTTCACGTTCGGCGACGGGATGTTGGTGCTGGCTGGCAAAGCCGCCGAAGTGGGGCAATCGCGAATTGAACTTCCCATTGGCTACAACGGCGATGAACTCACGTTGACCCTTGATCCCCGTTTCGTGACCGATTTTCTCAAGGTCTTGGACGCCGAGAAGACGTTCACCTTTGAAGCGAAGGATGCCGAAAGCGCGGCCGTGTGCAAGACGGACGATGGTTACGGCTATGTGATTATGCCCCTGTCACGTGATCGGTAAAAACTGTGGCTGACCTCTCCGAGGTCGGATTTCCCCCCGAGGTCACAAGCCTCAGCCTCACGAGATAAGCAATGGCCGACACCGATGGCGACACCCCTGAGATTCGCGAAGTTTGGGTTGACTTTGCTGAACATCGTTCGGCCGAGCAACGCAAGTTTCACGGTCGAAGGCCTAAACCGATTGGCAATGTGATTGCTCAGTTGGTAAGCCGCCGGGGTTATGCCCAGGTTCGCGCGGCAGGAGAACGCGACGGAGCCTGGCACACGGCTATCGGCGAAGGACTCGCCACTATGACGCAGGTTTCCGCATTACGGCGGGGCGTGTTCGAGGTGCTTGTGGCGAATTCGCTATTGATGCAGGAGCTCACGTTCCGCAAGGAAGAACTACTGGCGAGCTTGCAGGCGGCACTCCCCAGCGAGGGAATTAAGCAATTGAAATTTAAGGTCGGACGCATCGACCCCTAAACACAATCAGTTGGAACAAATGTCAAACGACGAACCGAAGAAGAAATCTGGCAACGCGGGCAACGCTGAATACGGTGCTTCTGATCTTGAGCACTTGAGCGACTTGGAGCACGTCCGCGAACGGCCGGGCATGTACATCGGAGATACTTCGACCCGCGGTTTGCATCACTTGGTGTACGAAGTTGTCGATAACTCGATCGACGAAGCCATGGCCGATTACGCGACCGAAGTGCGCGTGCTGGTCAATTCCGATGGCTCGGTGACGGTCGAAGACGACGGCCGGGGTATTCCCGTCGAAAAGCATGAACAACTTTCCGAGCAAATGGATCGCGACGTATCGACCCTGGAAGGGGTAATGACCGTGCTGAAATTTGGCGGCAAATTCAGCAAGGGGGCTTATCAAACGTCCGGCGGTTTGCATGGCGTCGGCGTGACGGTCGTCAATTTCTTGAGCGAATGGTGTGAGGTGGAAGTCTGCCGCGACGGCCACATGTATCACCAGGAATACGAACGAGGCGTGCCCAAAGGGGAAGTTCGCCGCACTGGCACCAGCGATCGTCGGGGCACGAAAACAACATTCAAGCCTGATCCCCAAATCTTTCCGAACACGAAATTCACTTATCAGATTTTGGTCAAGCGCCTCCAAGAACTCGCCTTCTTGAATCGCGGCGTGAAGATCTCGATCGCCGACGCGCGGACCAGCGAATCAGAAACCTTCCAATACGAGGAAGGCATCAAGGAATTTGTGACTTGGCTCAATCGTGCGAGCGAAGTGGTCCACCCCGAGGTACTTTACCTCGATGGGGAGAGCGAAGGCGTGACCATGGAGATCTCGATGCAGTACTCGGGCGAGTACACCGAGAACGTGCATTCCTATGTGAACAACATTAGTACCACCGAAGGGGGCACGCATCTCTCCGGTTTCCGCACGGCGTTGACTCGTACGCTCAACAACTACGGCAAGAAACAAAATCTCTTCAAGGATTTGATTCCCTCGGGTGAAGACGTTCGTGAAGGCCTGACCGCTGTGATTAGCGTGCGCGTGCCGCATCCTCAGTTCGAAGGCCAAACGAAAACCAAGCTCGGTAACAGCGAAGTCGAAGGCATCGTGAACTCGGCGTTCGGCGATTATTTGAGCAAATTTCTCGAAGAAAACCCGAAAACCGCCAAGGCGATGATCAACAAAGTGATCGTCGCCGCCGAAGCCCGTGAAAGCGCCCGCAAGGCCCGGCAACTCATCCGCGAGCGAAAGGGAGCTCTTGCCGGTGGCGGTCTGCCAGGCAAGCTCCGCGACTGCTCGAGCAAGGACGTCGACAAGTGCGAACTCTACCTCGTGGAAGGTGATTCGGCCGGTGGTAGCGCCGAAGGCGGCCGCATTCGCGAGTATCAAGCAATCTTGCCGCTCCGGGGTAAAATTATCAATGCCTACAAGAGCCGTGAAGACAAAGTGCTCGCCAACGAAGAAGTTCGCAGTATGATCTCCGCGATCGGCATCGGCATCGGCGAGGATCAGGATCTAAGCAAGCGGCGCTACGGCCGGATCGTAATCATGACCGACGCCGACGTCGATGGTTCGCACATTCGCACGCTGCTCTTAACGTTTTTCTATCGACAGATGTACGAGCTTGTGGCCCAAGGGCACGTTTACGTGGCCCAGCCACCGTTGTTCCGCGTTCGACAGGGGAAGCACACCAACTACGTGCAAACCGACGAGGAGATGAAGGCCCAACTCCTTGATCTTGGCCTGGGCGATTGCGTGTTCGATGCCGGCAATGGCGATTTGGTTGATGGCGAGCGGATGGAAAAGCTGTGCCGCACATTGGCTGCGATGGAAGAGTCGATTGTGGCGTTGGAGCGCCGAGGCATCAGTCTCAAGGCCCATGCCGAGCGGCAAGACCCGGTTACGCTGGAACTCCCGATTTTTCACGCGTTTTTGGGCACCGAAGAGCATTGGTTTAACAGCCGCGCGGCGCTCGACAAGTTTGTTGCCGAGCAAGAACAAGCTACCGGCAAGGAAGTTCGCTTGGACGCCGGAACGGCTCTCACGGACGACGACCATGCGCAAACCAACGGTGAAGTCGGGCCCAAATTGCGAATCGTCGAACTCCACGAAGTGCGAACGATCAACACGCTTTTAAAAGATCTTTCCAAGCTCGGCTTTGAAATTGAATCTATCATTCCGACCGACCGCACGGGCATGGAAGGTTCGCGCTACACGCTGCGTCGTGGCGACAGCGAAACCGGTCTCGACGACATGCGCGGCCTGCCGGGGGCAATTCGTGCCGCGGGGGAAAAAGGTTTGCAGATCACTCGCTTCAAGGGCCTGGGTGAAATGAACGCCGAGGAATTGCGCGAAACGACGCTTGATCCCGTGAATCGCACGCTGCTTCAGATCCGCATGGAAGACGCCGGCAGTGCCGACGAGTTGTTCCGAGTTCTGATGGGCGACAACGTCGAACCCCGCCGGGATTTCATCCAAAAGCACGCGCTCGACGTGAAGAATTTGGACGTGTAGGCGCGAACTAGGTTCTTTTCATCTCGGTCCATAGTAAACGATCTATTGAGCCTCGGAGACGAGTCATCGTGGTCGTTTCGTGTGTGGTACGCTCGAAGGAGTACCGATCATGGCGATGGAAGGCCGCTTCCATCAGCGTTGGGATCTTTATGCCGCGCAATGGGTCGAGGACAAGGAGCTCAAGACGATTCGACCGTGTAGGACTTCATCTGCTGAATCATGGTCTAGGGCGGCTTGATTTTGCGTTCGCCCGCTCGCTACCATTGCCGGTATGTCTCGCAAGAAAAAATCACCCGCGGCTCCAATCGTTCCGCCTGCCAAGAAATCTGGCGAAGCAGGGAGCATGCTCGTCAACAATTTGAGCGTGGCCGACGCCCGCCATCTGTTGCAGACCGAGGGGGGGGAACTCAACGCCAGTCAGATCGTGGTGCAGGTGATTCAAATCGCCGCAGTGGCGGGGGCGTGTGCCTACGCGATCTGGGTCGGCGAAGCGACGGCTTGGCATCTCGTGCTCCCCATGGTTGGGGAATATTTGATTCTGTTGGCCATCTTGCCGGTGCTTTATTTGTTTCTCCGACATCAAGCGATGCGCAAGGACACGATTGGCAGCCTGCGGCTGTGGGCCATTTTCGCTCTCATCAATGCGGGCGCAGTGGCTTATCAATCCCATCGTTCAGGAATTCCCTGGCTACAGCAATTCCTGCTGAACATTCAACAAGCGTGGGCTTGGATCACCGATCACCACATGCATTGGGCAATCCTGTTCGCTATGGCGGGGGTACTGTTGGGCCTGCCAGGTCGCATCCGAAATCTTTATGAATATGGCCCGCCTTTCGTAGCGGTTGGGCTGGGCTGCGGGATGAGAGTCGCGGTGTTCTTTTTGGGGTGCTTTCTCTTGCCTTTCATCGCGTCGGGAACCGAAATCAGCAACGCCTGGATCCTGTGGGCGTTGCTGCTCATCGCCGAGATTCTCGCCCTGGGGATGCACCTCGATATCCAGCGGCGGCTGAAGAAGTTGGATGGGGAAGTCGAGCCCGAAGCGATGACAAATTGATTGGCCAAGTTGAATTGTTTGCCGACGGCTAGCACTAAATCGCATTAACACGAACAGTGCCTTAACGGCGATCAAGCACGATGCGTCCACCAACCATGGTGAGCACAACCTTTGCCTGGCCAATTTCGCTTGCGGCTGGGTCGAGTATATTGCGATCAATGATGACCAGATCGGCGAGCTTGCCGACTTCGAGCGTGCCAAGTTCTTTTTCAGCAAAGCCAGCGTACGCTGCATCCGATGTGTAAGCACGCAAAGCTTCCTGGGCAGCAATTTTTTGCGCCGGAATCCAGCCTGTCGAATTCTTGCCATCGAGTGTGCGGCGCGTGACTGCAGCATCGATCCCCACAAGTGGTTCTGCCGGGGCTACGAACCAATCACTCCCAAAGGCCAGTCGGGCCTTGGTATCTAACAGCGACCGAAAGGGATAAGTCGTTTCACAGCGCTGTTGGCCAATCACTCCCTCGGCCCATCGACCATCGTCAATTGCATGGTAGGGCTGCATGCTGGCGATCACCTGGAGTTTGCCAAAGCGGGCAAGATCGTTGGGATGAATATGCTGCGCGTGTTCGATCCGAAACCGTCGGTCGCGCGGGCCGTTCTTAGCCGCGACTCTTTCAAAGATATCGAGCTGAATGCGGTTGGCTCGATCGCCGATGGCATGGACCGCGACCTGCAATCCCGCAGCGTCAGCACCTTGGGTCCAAGCTTCGAGTTCGTCCTCGGTCGTGACCAGTAGGCCGCGGCTTGCTGGTTGGTCGGTGAAGGGTTCGAGAAATGCCGCGGTGTGCGAGCCGAGCGAGCCATCGACAAAGCCTTTGAGCCCGCCAATTTTTAACCACGAGTCCCCTCGTCCCTGGGAATTGACCTCGTCTGCCAGGCGCTGCCATTGTCCCAGGGGGGTAAAAGCATAAATGCGTGCCGTCAACAAACCGCGTTGTTGGGCCAGGCGCAAGACGGTCAAGTCGTCCCTAGAGCCCATGTGATGCACCGCAGTAACGCCATGCTCGGCCAGATACTTCATTCCGGCGACTGCGGATTCAAGCCGTTGTTCGAGGGTGTCACTCGGTTGCGCGCGCTGGATGAGACTCATCGCATTGTCTTTAAACAAACCCGTCAGGCGGCCTGTCGCATCGCGCACGATCTCGCCTCCCTCGATCTCCTCCACGTCGTCGGTGATGCCAGCCGCGTTCATGGCTGCGGTATTAGCAAGTGCCATGTGACCATCGAGTCGCGAGAGCCACACGGGTATGCCGCCAGTGACCTCGTCTATCCAATTGCGATCGGGAAGTTCACCACCCCATAACGTGTGATCCCAATCGCCGCCAGTGAGCCATTGCTTGCCGGGTGGTCGTTTGGTCTTTATGAACTTGGCAATCAGGCTCGCAAATTCTTCTTTCGACTTAGCATGGCGGAGCTGAACCGAAGCAAGGTGTCTGCCCCCTTCGATAAGGTGGATGTGCGAGTCGCACATTCCCGGCACGATGAGACCTTCACCCGCATCGATCTTGCGGACATCGCGACCGAGCTTTGACGAGACGTCGCTTTCCTCGCCCACGGCCACAATCTGCTCGCCTTCGATGCCGATAGCCTCGGCCCACAGTTGGCGAGGATTGCCTGTCCAAATTCGGCCCGTCAGAATGAAAGTCGAGGGGCTCTCGGCGAAGGTCACCGAGTTAACCATCGCAGCAAGGCAGGCAAGTCGTGCAAGAAATCGAACCAAGAGGATTCCCTCGTCAATCATTCAAGCGTAGAGACACAATGCGTTTTACAGCTAAGTTGCCGGCGCCAGCGAACAGTGAGCCATAAATTCGCTGCGAACAAGAGAGGACACCCCCCGGCTGGTTCTGGCACATTGAATGTCGCCGTGAAGGTGAGATGGTGACCGAACAAGCCGGATGTCAGGTAGTCCACCGAGCCGAATCCCAAGTGATTATTGCCAAAGAAAACATTGGTCGTTGGCGTGGGGACGGTGGAAAATTCAAAAGAAAACGAAGTTGTTCCTACAAAGGAACCGACCGTCGCGGATTCAAATTGATCGCCCAAAACCGAGGAACTAGCAAAATCGCTGGCCGAGGTTCCCGGAGTTTGATTAAACAGGGGCGTGAATGGACTGAAAGTGTTGGGGGCATCCGTCGAGTCATCAATCGACACGTAGAACGAAGCACCCGTCACGTTGCCTGTCCCTGCGGAAGTCGAGGTGACTGACGAACGCCCGATCAAGCCGCTCTCCGCTTCAAGTGTAAATCCAAAGCTATTCGGATCTTCAACCGTGAAATCGATCTGAAAAATCACATTGCGCTTATGAACCTGAGCCGCGCCACCATCGGCCGTGTATTCGTTGTGAAAGCCCATGCGGTGACCGAATGAACTCGTGACTCCGGAGTTCGTGATGGGAAAGAGCGTGGATTGAGTTTCAAACGATGCTGTGGGGAGGCTTTCGTTCGGACTGCTGGTATTGGTAACGACGACGTTGGTGATCGATGCTGAGGCGCTGTTGATTGCTGCCAAAGAAAACAGAATTGGAGCCAAGAATACAGTGGCTAGTTTCATGAGGTCGCTCCGCGGCGAAAGAGGAGGGATTGTCGGGAAAGATGGGCGGTGAGCGGCAGGAGGCATAATAGCCGTAAACACCAGTGAAATCGACCTCAATTTCTCACATGGGCAGCTGATCGACCGTCATGGGCAAGAACGCCGCCCCTTTCGCCAGGGCCGTTTTCTCGCTAAAATCGAGCGATTTTATCCACGTTTTGAGGGTTCATTAGGGCACTGCTGGGCAAGCCAGCAGTGGCACCCATCGCCCTAGCTTCTAACCACGAGCAACCTTCCTGCCATGCCTCGCCGCGACGACATCAAACGCATTCTTATCATTGGTTCGGGACCGATCGTGATCGGCCAAGCCTGTGAGTTCGATTACTCGGGAACTCAGGCTTGCAAAGCGCTGCGCGAAGAGGGCTACGAAGTCATACTGGTGAACAGTAACCCCGCCACGATCATGACCGACCCCGCGACGGCGGACCGCACTTATATCGAGCCGCTCACGTGGGAAATAGTGGCCAAGGTCATCGAAGCTGAGCGCCCCGATGCGTTGTTGCCGACCCTAGGAGGTGGGACGGCTCTCAATTTGGCTATGGATCTTGAGAGACATGGCGTGCTGAAGGAGTTCGGCGTCGAGATGATCGGTGCGAAGGCTGATGTGATCGACAAAGCCGAAAGCCGGGAACGCTTTAAACAGGCGATGCACAAGATTGGCCTCGAAGTTTGTCGTGGCAAGACGGTACATACGCTCGACGAAGCTCGCGAGTTGGTGCTCGACATTGGACTCCCTGCCGTGGTCAGGCCCAGCTTCACGATGGGGGGCAGTGGCTCGGCGATCGCCTACAATCGTCAAGAATTTGATGAACTCGTCCGCCGCGGCCTCGATCAATCACCTATCAAGGAAGTGTTGATCGAAGAGTCGATCATCGGTTGGAAAGAGTACGAGACAGAGGTGATGCGCGATGCGGATGACAATGTCGTGATTATCTGCTCAATCGAGAATGTTGACCCCGTGGGTGTCCACACCGGCGATTCAATCACTGTGGCTCCCGCGCAAACACTTTCCGACAAGGAATATCAGCGGATGCGCGATGCGAGCCTCGCGGTGATTCGCGAGATCGGCGTGGAGACGGGCGGTTCGAACATTCAATTCGCGATCCACCCGCAAACTGGCCGGATGATCGTCATCGAAATGAATCCGCGGGTCAGCCGTTCGAGTGCGCTTGCCTCGAAGGCGACCGGTTTTCCGATTGCCAAGATCGCAGCGAAGCTTGCCGTCGGTTATCGGCTGCACGAACTCCCCAACGACATTACCCGCAAGACGACTGCCTGCTTCGAGCCGACGATTGATTACGTCGTCACGAAGATTCCACGGTTCGCGTTTGAAAAATTCCCCGAGGCGGACGACACGCTCACCACGCAGATGAAAATCGTTGGTGAGACGATGGCCATCGGCAGCACGTTTAAGGAATCGTTCCAAAAAGCGTTGCGCGGCTTGGAGGTTGGCAGCTTCGGTTTTGGTTGCGATGGCAGCGACCTCTGGGGAACCGACCGCCAACCCAATGAAGAAGAGATCAAAGAGAAGCTTTCCCGGCCTGGTCCGCAGCGGGTATGGTATTTGCGCTACGCGCTCAAGAGCGGTATGACCACTGAGCGAATTTACGAACTCACCGGCATCGATCCGTGGTTCCTCGATAACCTCGCCGAGATTGTCGAAACAGAAGAACTGATTCGCGCGGTGGGAAGTTGGGACAATCTCTCGCCCGAATTGTTGCGCACCGCGAAGCGGCAAGGTTTCTCTGATCGCCAACTGGCGATCATGCTCGGTAGCACGCAGATCGAAGTGCGCGAACGCCGTAAAGCGCTGGGCATCGTCGCGACGTTCAAGTCGGTCGACACCTGCGCGGCGGAGTTTGAAGCCTACACGCCGTACTACTATTCCACGTACGAAACCGAAGACGAGACACCACCTAAGCAGCCGGGCAAGAAGCGGATTATGATTCTCGGCGGCGGGCCGAACCGCATTGGGCAGGGGATCGAATTTGATTATTGCTGCTGTCACGCGAGCTTCGCGATGCGCGAACTTGGCATTGAATCGGTGATGGTGAACTCCAACCCCGAAACTGTCAGCACCGATTATGACACTAGCGATCTGTTGTTTTTCGAGCCACTCACCGTCGAGGATGTGCTCAACATTTGCGACCGCGTCGAACCCGATGGCGTGATCGTGCAATTTGGCGGGCAGACGCCGTTGAATCTGGCCCGCGCTCTCAAGAGCGCCGGAGTGCCGATCATTGGCACGAGCGTCGATGCCATCGAAGCGGCCGAAGATCGCGAGAAGTTCCAGCAATTGTTGGAGCGACTGGATCTCAAACAGCCAGCCAATGGCATCGCCCGAACGATGGATCAGGCCCGGCGCGTGGCGGTGAAAATTGGTTATCCGTTGCTGGTGCGTCCCAGCTTTGTGTTGGGTGGCCGCGCGATGGAAATTTGCTACGACCAACAGCAACTCGAAAAGTTCACAGCCGAAGCGTTTGTCGTCGCACAGGGTCAGCCGGTGTTGCTCGACCGCTTCCTCGAAGGGGCGACCGAAGTCGACGTCGATGCGATCAGCGATGGCCGCGATGTGATCGTGCCCGGCATTATGGAGCATATCGAAGAGGCGGGCATTCACTCGGGCGACTCGGCGTGTGCGATTCCTCCTTACAGTTTGCCTGGTCCCGTCGTGAAAGAGATTCGCGATTCGACCGTCGCACTGGCTCGTGAGTTGAAAGTCGTCGGCTTGATGAACGTGCAGTTTGCGGTGCGTTGGGAAGAGACTGGGGACTCGGGGCTCGGGACTGGGGAAGAAACCAGCCCCCAATCCCCAAATCCCAGTCCCGTGATCTATGTTATCGAAGTGAATCCCCGCGCGAGCCGCACCGTGCCGTTTGTGGCCAAGGCCACGGGGATGCCCGTCGCGCGAATCGCTGCGAAGGTGATGGCTGGCGTATCGCTCGTCGAGCAAGGTATCACGGAGGATCCCGTGCCGAGTCATGTCTCGGTGAAGGAAAGCGTCTTGCCGTTTATCAAATTCATTGGGGTCGATATCGTACTTGGCCCAGAAATGCGTTCGACGGGCGAGGTGATGGGGATCAGCCCCCGATTCAGCATGGCCTTCGCCAAGAGCCAACTCGCCGCGGGGACAGTTTTGCCGCACAGTGGCAATGTTTTCTTGAGCGTGGCGGATCGCAATAAACCCCAAGTCATTGAAATCGGCCAGCGGCTGCACGACATGGGGTATTCACTGCTGGCCACCGAAGGGACCGCCAAGATTCTGGCCACCGAAGGAATTCCCTCGCGTGAAGTGAAAAAGATTCGCGAAGGCCATCCCAACTTGCTCGACTTTCTGGCCAACGGCGACGTGGCGCTCGTGATGAACACCCCGCGCGGCAAAGGGGCACGCACCGACGAAGGCAAAATTCGCGCGGCGACCGTGCAAGCAGGCGTTCCCTGTCTCACAACCATCGAAGCCGCGACCGCGGCCGTCATGGCGATGGAAGCTTTGCGTGAAGAAGAAATGGAAGTCGAGGCGCTGCAGGATCGCTTCGCGCCGGTAGTGCGGTAGGGATGCAACGCGGAGTTCGCGAAGGCGCGGAGATACGCAGAGGTGAGAAGTAGCCGCGATGCGACGCATCGCAGGGTGATTTAAGCACAGGCCTATTTACTGCGAGAAACGATTTGCTGGCAATCGGCGTGTAGCAAGAGCTATAATACATCCATGAGCACAATCATTCCTCAATTTGCCGCGCTGACTGGATTCTCGCCGCCAACCACCGTAGGGCCTTATCGCGCGGCCGACTATTGGGAATTGCCGGAAGGGGAGCCAATCGAACTTATCCAGGGAAAGCTGGTTAGTTCTCCGTCGCCCAATTACTTGCATCAAGCGATTTCCCTGCTGTTGTCAGAATTTGTTTTGCGAGCCGCCCGCACTGGTGGCGGTAAGGGATGTGCCGCGCCGATGGATGTCGTTCTCGCGGATCATTCCGTATTACAACCGGATCTGATCTACGTTTCAAAAGATCGACGCCAAATCGTCAAGCGACACGTCGAAGGCCCGCCTGATTTGGTGATCGAAATTATCTCCGACAACAACACTCGTCGAGACCGCGTCGATAAGCTTAATCTCTATGCCGAGTTTGGCGTTGCCGAATATTGGATTGTTGATCCGGAGAGACGGCAGTTCGATTTTCTGATCAATCGAAATGGCCGCTTCGAAATTCAACCCCAGCACGATGATCAGTATCAATCGCCGCGGCTGGCCGAACTTTTCTTGAATTTGGCGACGTTTTGGGCTGAAGTCGATCGATTGGTGAGTGATAGCGAATAGCTAAATGCTCTTCACGCGGGTTCTCGCGATTTCTATCATCCCGCCCCATGGTGACTTGGACTTGGCAGAGCAATGCGTGCGACGTTTTAGGGCTTGGGCCCCGTGCTGCGGGGCGGCTTGCGACCGTTGGCGTGCGCACGGTGGCGGAATTGTTGGCCGTTAAGCCGCAAGCGGCTGCGGATCGGCAATTCTCGGTGGAAACCGTTGCTGATTGGCAGCGTGAAGCACGATTGCTGGTTGGAGTGCCGGAACTTTCGAGCGATGCGGCGCGGGTTCTCGCGGCGATTGAAGTTGCTTCGGCGGAACGACTCGCACGGAGCACGCCCACGGAATTGATCGCGAAGATCGAAGCACTGTGGCGCGATGCGCTGCCCGAATCGTGGGTCGCGAAGAAAACAAAACCATCCACGGCAGAAATTTGTGCTTGGATTGGTTTAGCAAATCAACAACATCAAAACTTGTCGCAAGCAGCATGATGCTAGCGACGTTTATGCGTGCTGTCACAATCTATTTGGTGGCAACGAACATAAACAGGCACAAGTCGCGGTGTACGAGAATTCAGCATAAAACCAAACGATTTCTCTATTGCATTGATCAACAACAGGAATGTTTCAAAAAAGTTTTTCATGACTTTCAAAACCGACCTTGACCGTATTTCGAGAGGGCCTTATTCTCCCCCCCACAACGATTGAACAACGCGTTTGACGCTGACGCACGAGGCAAGGAAGCCAAGAAAAAAGCTCACAAGAAATTTTTCAAAGCTCTCCTTAATCACGTCGCCGCCACAGCAGTCATTGCCGTTGCGAGGAACATCAAAACAACAATACACGTGAAGGGTCGACTAGCTTGCGATTGTCGACCCCGAAGCGGTTGGTAGGCACGGACGCCTTCCACCGCCTCGATACAAACCGGCGAGTGAGATGCGACACACTTCTCACTTGTCCGCCTGACAGCAAGCGTCATTGCGTCCAATCGCTCCCGGAAAAGTAACTACGTCCTTTGCCCCCCTGGGACGTGTGCTTTTCTGGGAGCTTTTTTTATGCGCTGTTGGATTACAACTTTGCGTTATTCGCCGCCCGCTGAAGCGGGCTCGCCGGACGGAATGTTTACGTGAAGATGTAGCGGTGGGTTCGAGTTTGCGCTTAACCTTTGAGGCGAGAATCTCGAAAAAGTGACGACGCTGCGCCGCTAGCTCGCGACAGTCGGCTTCCCGCGCTTCATAAGGTTTTTTCTAACTTTGGCAGCCTGACCGTCCAGCATGATTGCCAAACGACCTAAAACAGCATGATTGCTCGTCCCGAGTAATCATAGTTCTCGCTGTAACTCTCTTTGGCACGCGGAGTGCAACTAGCTTTTCCCTAGCACAGCTCAAGCTGCGCTCGCGACCCAGGTTTCAAAAATAAGCGGCTGAGGGGACCTTGCCGCACAACCATTCAAAATCCCGCGACCAGAACGACTCTTCCGCGGGGCGCCCTAGTGCACAGTCTTCCATTAAGGGGATGAGTGCACATTTTCGGGAGAGAGAAAAGATCATGAAGAAATTCCTTGTGGGCAGCGGGCTACTCGCTGCTCTGTTGGTGAGTTGGCGTGGCGACGACGCTTCCGCGCAAGCGCCGGTGCCTCCGCAGGCGGCTGCTGCGCAAGACTCACAAAGCGCCATGCCTGATCCTGAGGTCTTGGACAACGGCCCGATACATGAGGCATTTGCCGAGCCCATGTCGTTGAGCCAGCAAGATCTGGAAATCATTTCCAAACAACCACCGCAACCCGTTAATGAACTTCCTCCCTCGGAACAACCCGAAGGTAAGAACGTTCAGTGGATATCGGGCTATTGGATGTTTGATAATGGCCGCGACGACTTCGTGTGGGTCAGCGGTATGTGGCGTGATGTTCCGCCAGGCCGTACTTGGATTCCTGGTGAATGGCAAGAAGTGGATAATGGGTATCAATGGGTCTCTGGTTTTTGGGGTGATGCCAAGCAAGAGCAGCTGACAATGCTGCCCATTCCTCCGGAATCTCTTGAAGCAGGACCCTCGAGCCCCTCGCCGGGCGAAAACTATTTGTGGGCTCCAGGTAACTGGGCTTATCAGAACGGCGATTATGTTTGGCAAGCCGGCTATTGGTACGAAGGCAACCCTAACTGGGTGTGGGTACCGAACCATTACAGCTATTCTTCGCGCGGGAGCGTGTACGTGAATGGCTATTGGGACTACCCAGCGCAGAATCGCGGTCTACTCTACGCACCCGTTTATTGGGGTAGTGGATATCGCGGTGGGTACGGTGGATTTTATCGTCCTACTAGCGTGCTCAATACGGGCTTGTTGGTTGCTAACTTGTTTGTAAATCGTGGTTACGGCCACTATTACTACGGCAATTGGGGCGGCAACTATCCAGGCTACTTGCAACCGTGGGGTTACAACTACGGTCGCTGGGGCTACGGTGGTGGCAATCAGTTTGGATATGATCCCCTGTGGTCGACTTTCCGTTGGTCGAACCGTAACAACTGGGACAACAACTTCTGGAACGACCGCAACAACTGGGATCGCTACAGCTGGGATGGCCGCGGACGTGGCCGTGGCGATTGGGATGGACGCGGCGGTAACCGTGGCGGCCGTCCTGGAGATTGGGACGGACGTCCTGGACGTGACGGCGATCGCAATGGTCGGCCCGGCGACGGACGACCTGGAGATGGTCGCCCCGGCGATGGTCGTGGTTCTCGTGACCGCGACGGCGATATTGCCGATGGCCGTGGTGACCGAGATGGACGCGGCGGTCGGGATGGACGTGGAAACGGATTAGTCACAACCGTTGACGATTTGAACCGCAACGGACGTGATGTCATTCGCACTCGCGATCTGAGTCAGACCGATATCAATCAATATCGCGAGCGTGCCCAAGGCCGTTCACGCCGGGATATGATTTCCGACACGAATGTTGGAGCAACTGGCGCTATCGATAATGCTGTCCGCGGCCGTGATGGCCGAGGTGGTGTAAATGGACAAGGCCGCGTCGGAATCGATAGCCAAGTTCGCCAAGGGGATCGCCCACGTGGCAATCTTCAAGGCCAAGTTGGTGTCGACGCCAATGGGCAAGGTCGTCCAGGTGGACGCCCTCGTGGTAATCTCGAAGGACAACTAGGCGTCGATGGACAAACACGTCCCGATGGCCGTAATCGTGGTCAACTCGAAAGTCGTGCCGGCGTTGATACCAACATCCGCACCGATCAAGGCGTGCGGGCACGGGTTGGTGCCGATGGCAATACGCGAATCGGTCCGAGTGAAGTTCGCGGACCGAACCCGGGACTCGATTTAAACAACCGTGGCCAAGTACGGCGCGAAATCGAAACTGGTAACGACGAAGTTTCCCGTGCACGCCGTAACATGGATCAACAACTCCGCAGTCGAGCCAATCAAACTCCTCCAGTCGATAATCGCACGTTCAACCGTGTGCCGGGAGGAACACAACTTGGTGACAGACCGCGGGGTCAAGTTCCTGGTAACGCGGGGCGGAACATCGAAGGCCCGATCCCACAGCGCGTCATGCGTTTGCCATCGGGACAGGAAGTGATGCCCCAAGGTCAGAATTTTCGTTCGCGTCCTGAAGGGAGCCGACCGCAAGGCAACTATAACCGTGGGGAAGGTCGGCCAAGCGTTCAAATTCCTCAAGGGGGTCGCCCCAGCATCCAGTCACCTCAGCGTGGTGGCAGCGGACAGCGTGCGATTCAGCAAGCACCCCGCAACATCCAACGCAGCATTCCGAATGTTGGTAGCGGCGGAGGGGGCGGTGGTCGGCCTCAAATCCAAGGGGGTGGTGGACGTCGCGGTGGCGGGAAGCCCATGGGCGGCGGAGGCCGTGGCGCCGGTGGCGGCGGCGGTGGAGGAGGCCGCGGACGCGGTGATCGATAAGAACGGACGCTGATTGACAACAATGATTTCCGGGCACCGGCCTCAAAAGTCGGTGTCCGGTTTTTTTATGCGCTCACGAAACGAACTGCTCTTGGCATACCTCAAACCGCGAGGTATCCTCCGCCGCATGAAAACCAAGACCACGAATCCCGACTTTCTCAACGGCGTGCCCGAACTTGTGGTGCTGGAACTATTAAGCCAGCGCCCCATGTATGGCTACGAACTTGTGCAAGCTATCCGCGCGCAAAGCGGCGATGTGCTGCGCTTCGGTGAAGGCTGCGTTTATCCTTTGCTTCACAAATTGGAAGAACGTGGAGCAATTAACTCGCGGCGGATCGACGTGGGGGGGCGGAGTCGGGTTGTCTATCGCGTGACCACGGCAGGTCGCAAGCAACAAGCGCAGACCGTGGATCAATGGTCGCAAATCGTGAATGCCATCAACAAAATCTTGCAAGGAGGCAAGCATGAACACGCCCGAGTCGCTTGATAAGAATACAGTTTTAGCTTACCTCGCAATTCGAAATCACCCGACCTCATCATTCGTGTTGGTTATTGTTTTTGTGTTGACTTACTTATTGTGTTGCCGTGCGGCTTTGACACAAGCAGCCGGTGAACCATCGGTTTTAAACGATTCTCTCCGACAACAGTTGCTGAACATGGCGAAAGTAGATCAAGAAGCACGCATTCACATGATGCAGAGGCTGGCGACGGTCGGCATCTCCGGCGACCAAATCGTAGGCATGAAAGATTTGAAGACGATGCTACTGGCGGCGTACGAGGTATTGAAATTGTTAGTAGTAGATATTGAGAATCGCGAACAACTCAAGGAGATCGTTGATCGGCACGGTTGGCCTGGCAGGTCTTTGGTTGGCAAAGACGGGGCATTCGCAGCATGGCTACTTGCGCAGCATTCGGACTTAGATCCCGCCTTCCAAAAGGAGTGTCTTGTCCTCATGGAGAAAATGCCGGACGGAGAGATCGAGGATCAGCATGTCGCATATCTCACTGATCGAATTTTGGTGGCTGAAAAGAAACCACAACGTTACGGAACTCAATTTGACGAGGCTTTCAAACCACGGCCACTCGAAGATCCGCAAAACGTCGACATTCGGCGAGCAAAAGTAGGTTTGCCACCCTTGGATGAGTATATCCAGACTTCAAAAGCTATGTACAAAGAAATGTTGACCAGCCCACCAGCCGCAGAAAAATAATCATCGCCAGTGGTGATAGATACCCGATAGTCGTCAGCAACGACTCCCAAGGAGGCAAGCATGAACACGCCCGAGTCGCTTCGTAGTTTTACTCAAGAGTTGATTCGCCGCGGATTGCCCGTGGACTACTCACGCCGTGCGGCCGAGGAATTGGCCGACCATCATGGCGATCTCGTCGAGGAATGCCTGTCAGGTGGTATGTCGGAATCGACAGCGCACGCTTCGGCTGATGAGCGTTTGGGAGATGCGAAGTCGCTGGTGAAGAAAACCGTTCGTGCGTATCAACGTCGGCATTGGTGCGGACGTTGGCGAATAGCGACGTTCGCAGTTGGGCCTGTCGTGTTGTTGGTCACTGCTTGGATAAGTAGCTTGTGGGCACTGTTTTTTACGGGAAAGCTGTTTGCGGCGATCGGCTGGGAAACTCCTCAAAGCAGCCACAATCTTTCCCTGGTGATTCTCTATGCCGCTGTCGGCTGGTTCTTGTTGGTGATACCCGCTGGGCTCGTTTTTATTCTTTTCCGATTGGCAATTCGTTCGGGGTTGAGTTGGGCCTGGATCGCGACTTCGTCGGTGCTCATTGCGGTCAGTGCTGGCTTAGTGCGGACGGGCTTCGTGCCATCACCTGAAACAGTCGAGCATCCGTTCATGATTTCAATGCCTCTAGGGATGCCGTTCGACTCGGTCACCGATATTGCTGCGTGGTACATCGGCAGTCCGCTACAAATCGCTCAAGTGTTGCTACCACTGCTGACAGCTACGGTTCTTGTCTGGCAGAAAAATATTCGGCGACAACGCTCACAGTTCGCGACTTCGCAGTGCTAGCATCCACTCCGCTCGCGTTGTGAGAATCCACCTGCCGACGTACAATCCGCCCTTGGATTTCATCACACTCGTTGCGTCAAGGAAGACCCAACAATGAGCACGGAAGCTGCGCTCCGCAAACGAGCGAATGCCCCTCAATTTTCTCCCCTTTCGGAAGACGAAGTCTTGCGGCTGGGCCGCGAAGTCGTGCGGACCGAAGCCCGCGCGCTCAACGAGCTCGTCAAGCAAATCGACAGCAATTTTTTCCGCGCCGTGCGGATGATGTATCGCCTGTCGGGCGACGTGATCATCACCGGCATGGGCAAAGCGGGCCATATAGGTCAGAAGCTGGCCGCCACGTTTTCCTCAACCGGCACACGCGCGCATTTTTTACATCCGGCCGAAGCGATACATGGCGATCTTGGCCGCGTGCGGCAGGGCGACGTGGTGATCGCGTTCTCGCAAAGCGGCGAGACAAGCGAAGTCGTGGGGCTGATCCCCAGCTTTCGCCGCGTGGGCGTGCCGTTGATCGCGGTAACTTCCTCGCGCACAAGCACGCTGGGACGTGAAGCCGACATTACGATTCAACTGGGCCAAATCGACGAAGCCTGTTCGCTGGGCCTTGCGCCAAGCACAAGCACGGCCGTGATGCTTGCCTTGGGCGACGCGCTCGCGCTCGTGGTCAGCCGGTTGCGTGGTTTTGCTGCTGATGATTTCGCGAAGTTTCATCCCGGTGGAGCGCTCGGCTTGAAACTCAGCGCCGTGGAAGACTCGATGCGTGGTCTCGATGATTGCCGCGTTGCGAATGAAAACCTCACGATTCGCCAAGTGCTTGTGACCTGCACCAAGCCGGGTCGCCGCAGCGGGGCGATTATGCTCACCGATCACGAAGGTCGGCTGACCGGCTTGTTCACCGACAGCGATCTGGCGCGGTTGATCGAATCGCGTCACGACGTGGCGCTCGACCGGCCCGTGGAAGAGGTGATGATCAAAGCCCCGCTGACCATCGGCGTGGGAGCCAAGTTGTGCGAGGCCGTTGATCTGTTGGCCGACCGCAAAATCAGCGAACTGCCCGTCGTCGACGGCTTGGGCAAACCGGTGGGTTTGATCGACGTGACCGACCTGATGAGTATGATGCCAACCACGGAAGTCGCCGCCAAGCAAACACGCAAAGCCGCACGACCTTCGATTCGGATCTATGATGCCGATGAGTACGCGGATTGAGTGAAGAGTGAGTAAGTGCGTGGGTGAGTAAGTTGATGTCATCCTCGCGCAGGCGGGGATCCAGTTCATGACGTTCCATACTGGATTTCCGCCTGCGCGGGAATGACGGTGTCTTGATGAGTCAGTGAACTAACAAATGTCCCTCACCGAAAAATGCGCCGCGATTCGCTTGATTCTTTCCGACGTCGATGGTGTGCTGACCGACGGGCGGTTGATTTATGACAACCAAGGGATCGAAGCCAAGCAATTTCACATCCGTGATGGGCAGGGGATTCGCCTGTGGCAGCAAAATGGCTTGGCCTTTGGCATCGTGACGGCTCGCAGTTCGCAAGTCGTCAAGCTGCGTGCCGAGGAGCTTGATATTGCGATCTTGCGGCAGGGAGCGAAAGACAAACTCGCCGCGGTGCGTGAAATCGCGACAGAGCATCAGCTTTCACTCGACCAAGTTTGCTACGTGGGGGATGACCTGCCCGACTTGGCAGCAATTCAGAGTGTAGGCTTGGGAGTCTCCGTAGCCGACGCCGCCGAAGAAGTGCGAAGTGCTGCGGGCTACGTAACGAGCCAGCCAGGCGGCATGGGAGCCATCCGCGAGATCATCGAATTGATTCTGAAAAACACCAACCGCTGGGAAACCACGCTCCGCAAGTATTACGCCTAGCCGCTTGCGGCTTAGCAAATTCATCAATCCTAAATCATACATCTCAAATTCCCCCCATGCTCGCCCGACTGACACACGCCGGTATCGCCTTTGCCGTCACGGTCGTGGTCTATCAGCTCTACGTGCTGCTGGCGGTGCCATTCATCGAGCCGCCTCACACGCGGATCATCTCCCAGGTCACCGACGGCACGGAAGCCCCTGCCGATTACACGCCGACGCACAAACATCGGGAACTCCTCGCCGCATATTTTCCGGCTAACCATTGGACGCTTGCCGCGCCTCCTAAGAGTTTTGACAACGGTCAGGCGATGATCGTCCTCGACGATTATCAACCCAACGACAGCGGCGAAGTTCGCGTGAATAAATGTGCGGTGCTGTTCTTTCCGCACGAACGTGAACCCGGCGAAGTACCGCCGCGTGATGCCATCATTCTCGAAGCGCCCCACGGCGCGGTGATTCAACTCGACGAAAGCTTTCAGGCGGGATTCAACGGCGTTGGCCGACTGCAATGGGCCCGGCTGTTGGGCGACATCGTCGTGCGCAGTGACATGAACGAGCCCGGCCCCGCGGATGATCTGTTGCTCAAGACCCGCGACCTCTACATGAACCAGGATTTGATTCGCACCGATGCCGAAGTCGATATGCGGCTGGGTGAACATTGGGGCAAGGGCAAGGTCTTGGAAATTCGGTTGGTCGCCATCGAGCGCGGCCAAGCCTCGGCGGGGCCCAGCATTGGTGGCATTGATTCGTTGGAAATCCGCGAAAATGTCTCGGCACATCTCGCCGTACAAAGCACCGGTTTGTTTGACGGCAAAAAGGTGCCCCAAGGAGAAATGCCGCCCGTTGAGATCAATTGTGATGGTTCGTTCAAGTTCGACTTCACTTCGAATCTGGCTTCGTTTGTCGACAAGGTGCGCGTGCTGCAAACCTATTCCAACGGCGCGCGGAATCGCTTGCTGTGCGATGCTTTGAATCTTTATCTCGCCGCCGAGGACGAAACGATTTCCCCCGTCGTCGATGATCCGAACGCGGCAACCTCCATCGCGGGTCGCACACGCACGGTCAGCGCCTTGCACGCGGGCACGGTGGAAGCCCATGGCACGGAGCTTAATCCCGTTGATTTGTCGTCCGACACGCACGATGCCGCGGCAAAATGTGGTTTGATGCGAATCGAGTTGGGGCCGCAACGAATTTCCTTCAGCGGACAAGATGAGATCGTGCTCACTTACCAAGGCAATGAAATTCACGCCCCGATGGTGCAGTACACGGCGCCTGCTAAAGATTCGGGCCAACGAATCGGCACGTTACTCGCCGCGGGGAATGGTTGGCTGAAGGGCGTCCCCGGCACTGCCAACACGCAGCAACCGTTTGAAGTCCGCTGGACCGACGGCATGGAACTTCGCCGCGTGAACGGCCAACCCGTCTTGAACGTTCGCGGTCGCCCACGGCTCACGATGGCGGGAGGCCGCTTGTGGGCGGATGATTTGGAACTCACGTTGCGCGAACGAGCCATCGACGGCAGCGAAGACGATCTCCTGCCGTCGGAAGTCGTGCCTTCGCGGATGGTCGCCAACGGGCACGTTGATATTCAGTCCGCGGAGCTAAGCGGCAAAGTCAATGAACTGGTGATTGACGTTGCTTATACGCCGAGCGATTTGGTGCTGGGAAATGCCAGCGGCGCAGGTTCACCGGGTGGCAACTCTTCGCTGTTGGGAGGAGGTGCCGCGGGTGGTCGGGCCTATAACATCAATGCTGAAACGCTTGCCGTGGAGATGGTCGTCCGCGCGGGCAATGCCGCGGTGCGATCGCTTGATGCGCGGGGTGATTTGATGTTCCGCGAGGAAGCCCTCGGCAACGCGGGGACGCAGCCTCTTGTTGTTCGCGGCAAAGAACTCACGGTCCGCAAGGCCGACACGCCGGCTGCCGAGCTATCGCTGAAAGGCCAACCCGCGTCAATTACGGCCCAAGGCATGTCGATTCAAGCCGTAGAAATCTTAGCCAACCGTGGCACGAGCGGTGCGATGATCAATTCGCCCGGCCAGTTGCAAATTCCGATGGCCCGTGATTTGGCTGGCAACGAACTGAGCGAGCCGGAAGTCCTTGAGATCACCTGGCAAGGCGGCATGAACATGGAGAACGACCGCGTCACGTTCCAAGGCGACGTCGTGGGTCGAACTTCAACGGGTCAATTGAATACAAACCGATTGGTTGCGGTCCTTTCACAACCGATTCGCTTTGATGGCGCCACACAGCGCGAGCAAACGCAACTCGCGCAGATTGAATGTTGGGAAGGCATCGCCGCGCAGTTCGTGCAGCGCGATGCCGTGGGGACAACGGCGGTGCATCGCATGGCGCTCGAATCGATCTCCGCCAATCAACTCACGGGCATTGTCGCGGGAGTGGGTCCTGGTTTTGTGGAATCGGTCCATCTGTCGAAGACCGAACGTAAACCCATGCCGTTTGTCGATGTCACGCCTGATGCGGATTTCAAAACGGCTGCGGCAACACGCCCAGAGCAACAGCTGCGATTCTTGCGGATTGAATTCAATAAGGGGGTCGAAGGGAATCTGCTAGAACAAAAAGGTCGCTATGTGGCAGTGCTGGGGAATGTTCACACGGTTTACGGACCGGTCGATGCCTGGGAACAAAAACTGCCAATCATGCCGCAGGGCTCACTTCGGCCGGAGACCATATATATAGAAAGCCATCGGTTGCAGGTCGCACAGAGTCCCAACGCGCGTCTCGACCGCGATTCCCGCTTGGCGGCGGTGGAATTGATGGCCGAGGGAACTGGCGTCCCGGGGGGCGATGTTGTGATCGAAGGCGTCGGCGGCGAGCAGGGGGTGTTCAACATTCGTGCCCATCGGGCCAAATATGATCAGCAGAAGACCAAATTCATGTTGGAAGGAGACGGCGTTCGCCCTGCCGTGCTGACCCGTGAACAATATCCGGGCGGACCACGCGACGAGCAATCATTCAACGCGCTCGAATACAACCAATCCACCGACGAATGGAAAGCCACCGGCGTCGGCCGTGGTCAATTGAACGGATTGAATATGGGGCAACCTGCTAAGTAGGCTTTGCGTTTAAGTCACGCGCAAACGTTCGCGCTCCAAACGATCCATCAGAAACGCGAACGCCGGTTCAGCCATTCGCGAAAAGTATTTCCAAGTGTGCCCCCCCGCGCGGGTTTCGAGATCGCATTCAAACGGCACGCCGAGCGAGAAGAGTTTCATCCGCAATCGGTCCGCCGAATCCCACCAGCGCACGTCGTCGGGATCGCAGCAAAACCATTGATTTCGCGGCCAGTTGAGCGGATGAATATGCAGCGTGGCCGTATCTTGTCGGCCGTCTTCCGCATCGCGATACATGCGTGAGAGCGTGGGATCGCCTTCGTCGATTCGCTTTTGAAAATCGATCGCCGGAAACACGGCGGCCACGGTGGGGAAAATATTGGGATACTTATAAGAGAGCCGCAACGCTCCTTGGCCCCCCATGCTAAGTCCCAACAACGCGATCCGCGGCGGCGTGCATTGCCAACGCTCCGCGATGAATGGCAGCACATGCTGCAACACGTACTTCTCAACCGTGATCTTAGTGTCGAACTCCTCGGCGATGCGGTCCGACCACCAGGTAACCCCCGTGATCGGTGCGATCACCCGCAAGCCATGCTGCTCGAATTGCTGGGTGATTCGCGGATAATCGGCGAGATTTTCGACGTGGCTGCCGTGCAAATACAGAATCGTGTAGCCGTGTGGCGACGGGTTGGTGGGCTCGAAAATGCGGCAGGAATGCCCCGTCACGGAAATTTTCGACCATTGATCGGCATGTGTCGGCACGTGATTCGCTCCAAAACTCTGAGCCGCTTGCGACATCGCGGCGGGGCTTCCCATACTACAATACCAACTTCATCCGCGATTGAATGCCATGGACGCACCACAAAAAATTGTTCATCTGATCGGCTTGCTCGGCCAGTTCGATGCGTCGCAGTATTTGTGCGATCTCGCCCTTGGTCAAATTGCCGACGGGCAGGAAGTGACGGTCGTCGCCTTTGCGGCGAATTCCGAAGCACGCGATGTTCTCAAATCGCACGGCGTGAAGACCGAAATTATTCGCAAGCGTTGGGGCTACGATCCTTTCGCCGCGCGGCAACTTGTGCAGTCGTTGGAAGAGTGGAATCCCACGGTCGTGCATATCTGGGGAGCGCGCGCCACGCAGGCCGCGCTCACCGTTCGCCGCGCACTGCCGGAGGCCGCGCTACTCGCCACGCTCGTTAGAATGCCGCAGCTCCCCAATCCTTGGTGGCCCAACAAGAGCTTGCATGCCTTGGATGCAATTGCCGTCGAGCGTGACGATGTTCGCGCGGAATTCGTCGACGCGGGGCAGGGGGAAGAAAAAATCCACATCATCCCACCGGGCGTTTCCACACCGCCGAGCGAAACTCACACCCGCCGCGAATTACTGACGCATCTTGGTTTGCCCTCGGAGAGTCGCTTGATTGCCGTGGCTGGACCGCTCGAGCGTTGGCAATTGGTCGACGAAGCGATTTGGAGTTTCGAGTTGATTCGGATTTTGCACGATCACACCGCGCTGGTGATCGTTGGCGACGGACCCGAACTTGGCCGCCTCGAACGCTTCACCCGACAGGTGACCGATCCCCAAGCCGTGCGTTTCGTCGCTCACCAAGCGGTGCTTCCCGACCTGCTCGCTCACAGCGAAATCTATTGGCAGCCCGGCACCAGCCAAGCCATTCCCTCGGCGCTGCTTGCCGCGATGGCCAGTGGCCTCCCCGTGGTGGCCAGCGATGTCCCCGCGCATCAGGCCGTAATTCAGCATGAACAGAACGGTTTTCTCGTTCCTGCCGCGAAGCGGGCTGTTTGGGCTCGTCATACAGATCAACTGCTCCGCAGCGAACAACTGCGCACCAAATTTGCACAAGTAGCCCGTCAAAGAGTAGGCGACGGCTTCGCCCTGTCGGCCATGACTCGCGCTTACAGCCAACTTTATTCCCAGCTCATCGCCACGAAATTGACTTCATGCTCAGCACGTTCCTAATTATTTTCTCGACCGCGCTGGCGACGTTGTTGGCCACGCTTATATTTCGCAATCTGGCTACGCCGGAGCGTAAGCTCGACTATCAGTTGGCTGACCTTGCGGTCCACGAGCCGATCTTCGAACGCTGCATGGGGCATTTACTAGGTCCGCCGCTCGTGGGTGGCAACCGCATCACGACGCTCAACAATGGCGACGAGATTTTCCCCGCCATGCTCGCCGCGATTCGGGCCGCACGCCAAACGATCACCTTCGAGACTTATATCTATTGGTCAGGTAAAGTCGGCGATGAATTTGCCGAGGCCCTCGCCGAGCGCGCCCGCGCGGGGGTGCAAGTGCATGTTCTCTTGGATTGGATCGGCAGTAACAGGATGGAACAATCATTGATCGATCTCCTCGAAGCCGCGGGGGTGGAGGTCGAGCGCTACCGACCGTTGCATTGGTACAGCTTGTCGCGACTTAATAGCCGCACGCATCGCAAGATATTAGTCGTGGATGGTCGGCTCGGGTTTATTGGCGGGGTAGGAATTGCCGACGAGTGGTCGGGCAATGCCGAGAATGCGGAGAATTGGCGCGACAATCATTACGAAGTCGAAGGGCCTGTAGTCGCCCATTTGCAGGCCGCGTTCACCGACAATTGGCTCAAAACCCGCGCGAACGTCCTGAATCACGGCGATTACTATCCGGAACTTGCAGAAGTCGGAGATTGCGCCGCGCAGGTATTTAAGAGCTCGCCTCGCGAAGGGGGCGACAGCGCGCGGCTGATGTTCTTATTGTCGCTTGCCGGTGCGCGTGAACGGATTCTAATCGCCAATTCCTATTTTGTGCCCGACAGCCGCACAAGCCGCGAATTGGTCTCCGCCGCTCGGCGCGGTGTGCAGGTGGAAATTGTCCTCGCCGGACCGATTATCGATACGCACCTCACCCGCCGGGCATCGCGTTCTCAGTGGGGACCGCTTTTGGAAGCGGGCATTGCGATCTACGAATATCAGCCGACCATGTTTCACTGCAAAATGATGATCATCGACGACCGCTGGGTCTCGGTCGGCTCGGCGAATTTCGACAACCGCTCGTTCCGGCTCAACGACGAAGCGAATCTCAACGTGATGAATGAAAAATTCGCCGCGGAGCAGACCGCCATTTTCGAGCAAGACAAACAAGTCTCTCGTCGCGTGACATTAGAAGAATGGCGAAAGCGCCCTTGGCACGAAAAATTGATCGAAAATCTCGCCGGACTGTTCAAGTCGCAAGTTTAAGCTCAATAGCCGCGAACCGACGGTTCGCCGGTCTTCGAGATTACGCCGATTGTTCGCAGGCAATCCGCCGCACGCGCGACGTGCAGGATGCCGTATCGATCATCGGCGGCAGCCAGCGAACCTCTTGCAGTTGCAGGGCGTAACCCACCGTGCGGCGGCGCAATTCGGCGGGGGTCCATTGGCGACGGATCTCCGCGCATTCGATGCGAATCTGGCGAGGCGTCGGCAGGTAGTCAGGGACAGCTTTCATGGGCTAAGGCTCCAGATTGTCTGGACTCCGAATTGGAAAGAACCAGGGCCAAGAACCACTTCGGGCGGGCTAGGATTGGGCATCTATTGCAGCTCTTGGCCCTGGTGGGCGGCAAGCTTGAGCAAACTGTAACCCCACTTCGTTGGGATTTTGTTTAGGTTTTGCGAATTCTCTGCGAATATCGCGTGACTTTTCGCCGCTCCGAGCGAGCTTTGCCGAAATGGCTCGACACACTAAAATTACGCTTCTATTCCACGGGCGGGACACAAAGCCATACCGCAACGCCGGTCCGGCACTTTTCAGCGGCGCAAGTACGTGCCGTTTTCTAGCAGGGAGGGTACGCAACTGTGATGAAAGACGTATTGGCCGTGGTTCTCGCGGGGGGCAAGGGAACCCGGCTCGAACCTTTGACTCGCGAACGCGCCAAACCGGCCGTTCCCTTTGGCGGCAACTATCGAATTATCGACTTCACGCTCTCCAACTGCATCAACAGCGGCATTCGTCGCATTTTGGTGCTCACCCAGTACAAGGCGATGAGCCTCGACCGCCATCTGGCCACCGGTTGGCGGCATTTGCTCAGCCGCGAGCTGGGCGAATTCATCGACATTGTCCCGCCGCAACAGCGGATCGACGAGCAGTGGTATCAAGGGACCGCCGACGCGGTCTATCAAAATATCTATACGCTCGAAAAAGAACGGCCTGAGCACGTGGTGATTCTCGCCGGCGATCATATCTACAAGATGGATTACGCCAAAATGGTTGAGTTCCACAAGGACAACAACGCCGATCTCACGATCGCGGCCTTGCGCGTCAACAAAGAAGAAGCCACGCAGTTCGGCGTCATGCAGACCGACGCCAGCAACCGCCTCGTTGGTTTTGAAGAAAAGCCAGCCAATCCCAAGACGATGCCAGGTGACGACAAAAATTGCCTCGCGTCGATGGGCATTTACGTTTTTAACGCGCACTTTTTGTTCGACCAGTTGTGTCAGGATGCGACGTTGCAAAACAGCGCCCACGATTTTGGCCGCAACATCATTCCGTCGATAATCAAGACGCACCGCTTGATGGCGTATCCCTTCATCGATGAAAACTCGAAGGCCGATTGCTACTGGCGGGACGTTGGCACGCTCGACGCTTACTATCAATCGAATCTGGAACTCACCGACGTCGAACCGCTGTTGAATTTGTACGACTATCACTGGCCCGTGCGGACCGACCAGCCGAACTTGCCACCGCCGAAATTCGTCTTTGACGAAGACACAGGCCGACGTGGCATCGCCACCGACAGCATCATCTCAGCCGGGTCAATCATCTCCGGCGGCAAGGTGAAGCGAAGCGTGTTAGGTCCGCGGGTGCGTGTCGAAGAGCGGGCCGAGGTTACCAATTCGATCCTGTTCCGGGGTGTGACGGTCGGCAAAGGGGCCATCGTACGCAACGCGATCATCGATAAGTACGTGCAGATCCCCGACGGCGCACAGATCGGCGTCGACCTGGAACAGGACATCCGCCGCGGGTTCACGATCACCGAAGGGGGAATCGTCGTCGTGCCAGTGATCGAAGCCGCAGAAGAGATTTTCGCCCGTTAACTAAATTGAAGTGCGCGTTAGCCGGCATCGTCCCGATGCCGTGTTTAAGACTCTCACCGAAACCCAAACACGAGCACCCCAATCTGCAGAGCGAGTCCGAAGAATCTTACATAAGTCGGAGGGTAGTTCCAGAAGCTGTCGTAAGTCCAGCCGTAGCGCCCCGTCCACGAAGCAACTTCGTCGGGCGCGAGCATGGAGACGAGCCCCAATACCGCCACTGCCGCCGACCCGGCCTGCGCTTCCCATTGACCCAGCGAATAGTATTTCCACGCCGCGGGAATAAACAGCAACACTCCAACGACCAGCGGCCAATACATTTGCAACATTGTCTTTGAAGCGAGACATGAGAGGTATTCGCTCAGCGCAGTGATTTCTTGGATCGACCTTGCGTCGATTGAAGCCGAAAAATTCTCTCTGCGTCCTCAGCGCCTCCGCGTGAAACTATTCTTCAGAGGCAGCCAAATATTTCAAATGAATTTGGCCGCGCACTATGCTATGTTCGTTACGAGCCTCCCGCGTGGGTAGGGCCGCGTGCTCTGCTGCATGCAGGAACTGCGCGGAGCTTGTTCCGGCCTACGGGAATATTACCTATTTCAACTTGCTCATCGACGAGTCGTGATCAAGTTGAATAAGTTGATCAAGATGACAAAGTTCCAGCTTGGCAACAATTTGGAGGCCGCAAACCAAGCAAACCTCGCCAAGCTGGCAAACCTGAAAAGCTGTTAGCGGTTGGGCGAGACTGTAGGCCGGAACGAGTAGTGCGAGTTCCGGCAAGGAAGTAGGACACTCAATGCTTTGCCGGAACTGCGCGGAGCTTGTTCCGGCCTACGACATTACCACACACCAGCTCTAACGACTCACGCCTTCCTTTTTGTTGGCCGTCGTGGCGGTGGTCATTGGCACGAGCTCGATGCTGTCGATGATTTGCCGTTCGGCGTCGGCGAATTTGTCGCCGCGATCCTTTTCCAGGGTGACGGCTAGCGATAAGCGGGGAGCGTTGTCGGTCGACACAAGATAGTTGCGCCATTGGATCGGCACGTCGTTCACCTTGCCTTCGGCGATCACGCCCAGGCAGTTGTAACCCCGTTTGGTTTGCCATTCGGTCGCGGCGGTCACCGATCCGAGTTTATCGCCGAGCGATTGGCGGACATCACGCTCGAATTCGTCGAGCGGCGTGTGACGACCGGCGGAACGGGGGGCCAGAACACTTAAATTGCAATGGGCCGTGAGCTCATGATCGTGCAAGTAACGAAACGAATACATATCGCGTTCCTCGGCCGTGATAAACCAGGCCGCGTCGTATTCAAAACGGAAGTCGTTTTTGGGCGATTCGTAAACGAGAGTGCGCGTGAGTGGTTCGCTCGTCCGCTCGGCGAGTTTTTTGACGGCTGGGGGAACGGTGAGCGGTTTTTGATCGGGGTCAATTTCGACAAACGCCTTGGCCACCACGTCGAGGCCGGGGACGATGTCGCTCGACTTGCGTGTTTCCTTGATCGCGAAGTTGAAACGGGTGATCCGCTTTTTGTCGAGGTGAAACAGGTAGGCTGCACGAAGTTCCATCTCGGTGGGGGTGCCGTCGATCGTGCCGTGAACCGTGCCGGCGAGCCGGATTTGCACCTGCCGTTCGGACTCGGCCGTGACGACGCTGCTGACGTCGCAGACACCGACGTGATCCATGCAAAGCAGCGCGCCTAGCGTTGCGGCATCGTGGGTCCAAGTATCGCCTTCGGCAAGTTCCTTGCCGGGGAGCAGTCGATCGATGGCGAGCGTGTTGGCGACAATATTCACCAAATCGAGCTGTTCGCGAGTGAGCTTGTCGTTCGCGCCGGTGAGATTGCTCAAACCGTCGCGAACTTCGGCGAGCATCAGCCGCTCGTCGTCGACAAGCGTGCGGTCGGTGGTTTGATCTTCCACGTCGAACTTGGCCGTGGCTGTTTTGTAATCGCGGATCGAGCGCGCGACCGCGTTGGGATCAGCCGACCAAGCGACTAGTTGTTCCTGGTAATCGAGATTGCCGAGGACTCGCGTGGGAAGTTTCTTCTCAACCTTTTCCTCGGTGGCGTCCTTCTCGGTCGGCATGATCAGTTCGCCGCCGACTTCGAGCTTGACGGTCACGTGCGCCGCGTCGCCGGGGGCGAGCTCCGCCTTGAGCATGTATTTCGGAGTGGCCGCCGAGATGAACGAACAGAACGAAAGGCAACCGACCAGTGCCAGCGAGAACGAAAACTTCATTGCTTTTCTTCCCTGAAAAGATGTCAGCCAAGTTTGCGAGAGTTGCGGAGTGTAGCGAGTGAGCTTTTTCGAGGAAATGTAAGTTATGTTGCGGCGAGAATTTCGGGTTTCTTGAAGAGCACCGCGAACAGAGGTGGACAGTCACCTGCCAGGTAGAAACGACACAAAGCTTGGCTAAACCGCGCATCTCCCCAATTGGCCGACGTAGTTTCCGCGAATTCCCGTCGGGCTCGGAAATGTCCAGTTAATTCTCAAGGTATTATTCAGTAAGGAGTTATGTTGTTTCTCGTCGTTTGCCAGCAGCGCAATCTTGTCGGCATTTGTGAACTTTCTCTCGACCCAAAAGCACTTATTTGCGTACAAACTGTTGACCACAAAGGGCTAGCAGTCGGTTGAGAAGCGTCAAGATTGCTAGCTGTCGAGCGAACAAGCTCGGAAGGTCATTTAATTCCTAAGAAAGGTGTAACAAGTTAGCTGGCAATTAGTCCTTTAATAAAGGTCGTGGGCGGACGGAATCGCAAGGAACACCACACCATTGTCGCGGGCCTCACGCAAGTATTGCGAAGGGTCGGGCAAGAGGAACGAGCAGCAAGAGAGGTGGACCATGCATAACGAATATAAAAATCCCGTGATTCGCTGGTATCGCGACAGCCAACAACAGGCGTCGCGTGGTGAGATGGTTGCGCGGATCGATGCCGCCGAGCAGCTCATTGCCAGCATTGAATTGGAAAACAGCTATCCGGCTGCCGAAGTCTTGTCGAAGATCGACGGCAAGCCACTCCCCGAAGCTGGCAATCGCAAGATCAGCGGTCACGATCTGGTGAACGATCTCCGCCTGTTGGTGGAAGATCTGTCCGACATGATCGAGCTGGCCGCGGATGCCGTCGGCGAGCAAGTCTTCACCGTCGAAGAACTGGCGAAGCAGTTCAACGTGTCGACCAAAACCATTTCGCGGTGGCGAGCCCTGGGGCTTGTCAGCCGTCGGTTGGTGTTCGATGGTCGCAAACGCGTGGGCTTCCTGCGTTCGAGCGTCGACCGGTTCATCAAGAACAATGCGGAACGTGTTGAGCGTGGCGCGAAGTTCAGCCAACTCACCGACGAGCAGCGCGATGAATTCGTGGCTCGGGCGCGTGAGATGGCTCATGCCGGTCGCGGCCAGGGCGAGATTGCTCGTCTGCTGGCTGAACGGACCGGTCGTAGCGTCGAAACCGTGCGTGCCGCGCTGCGGACTTACGATGCTGAGCATCCCGAATCGGCGATCTTCCCCGCTGGGGCTGGTCCGCTGACCGACGTGCAGAAGAGCAACATCTTCCGCGCTTACCGTCGGGGTGTGTCGGTCGATAAGCTCTGCCGCGATTACAACCGCACGAAGACGACCGTTTACCGCGTGATCAACGAGATGCGGGCCGAGCGGATCAAAGAATTGCCGTTGGATTTTATCGACAACCCCCGCTTCGCGCGGAAGGGTGCAGACAACGCGATTTTGGGACCGATGCCCGAGGTCGAGCAAGGCCGCAAGGCACGGCGTCCGTCGGGTTTGCCTCCTTACTTGGCAAGCCTGTATGAGATTCCTTTGCTCACCCGCGAGCAGGAGCAGCACTTGTTCCGCCTGTACAACTACCTGAAGTACAAGGCGAACAAGCTCCGCGATCAGCTCGATTACGAACGGCCGAAGTCGTCGCTGATGGATGAGATCGAACAACTGCACGAGCAGATTGTCGATACCAAAAATCAGATCGCACGGTGCAACTTGCGTTTGGTGGTTTCGATTGCCAAGCGGCATGTGAAGCCGGATCAGAATTTCTTCGAACTCGTGAGCGACGGCAATTTGTCGCTGCTGCGAGCCGTGGAGAAGTTCGATTACGCCCGTGGCAACAAGTTCAGCACGTACGCCAGCTGGGCGATCATGAAGAACTTTGCCCGGACGATCCCCGGTGAATACCGCCAACGCGATCGGTTCCGCACGAGCTATGACGAGTTGTTCGACCTGACCCAAGAGAATCGCAGCAACCCGACCATCGAAGAGAACGTGCAACAAGACCGTGTGAGCAAGATTCAACGCGTCTTGAGCCGCCTCGATGAGCGTGAACGGGCAATCATTGTCGGACGCTTTGGTTTGGACCACACCAAGGAACCGCAGACTTTGAAAGAAGTTGGCGAAGAACTTGGCGTGACCAAGGAACGCATCCGCCAGATCGAAGCCCGGGCGCTGACCAAATTGCGTCAGGCCGTGCAGGAAGAAAAGATCGCGCTCGAGATTTAAATAGCTAAGTCGTCCCGGCTTGGTTAAAACAAACGTAATGAACGCCGCGGAGAGTAATCTCCGTGGCGTTTTTTTTGTTGGGAAGGTGCGAACTGTCAGCATAGTCTCAATTTTACCAGAATGGTTCTCGCTAATTGATTTGGCCAGGCCTTCAACGTATCCTGTACGCGGTTTTTGAGCACCCCGTCGCCAGGTTATTGCCATGAAGTGTTTGACTTTGTTCGCTTTGTCGTTGTCGTGTCTCGCACTTGTTGTTGGTTGTGGTTCGCCCGCGGAGAGTGACGGCGAACCTGCAAAGAGCGCCGTCGGGACGACGGCGGCTAACGGTAACAGTGCGCCGGCGGCAGTCGCGCCGGCTGCCGTTGCGGCGACGGCGGAACAGATTGCACTTTGGACACCGACGGTATTTGAGCCGCTCGAACTCTTGGGCATTTATGAATGGGAGAAAACGAGCTTCACCTGGCGAATCGCTGCTTTGCCCGATGGGAAGCATTTCATTGTGGCTGGCTCACGGGTGATCTTGTGGTCGCTCGACGATACAAAGACTCCCGCGCATGTGTTTCTTGAACTCACGAGCGACGATGGCGATCGCCATCAGCAGGCGCTGGCCGTCGCGCCGGATGGCCAATGGTTTGCCGTCGGCGATTCGGAAGGAACGCTGCGGGCGTGGAATCTCGCCGACAAGTCGGAGATCGCCACGAAGCAGCTTTACACGAACGATATTCAAGATCTTACGATCTCGCCCGATGGGAAAGAAATTGCCACGATTTCATACGACAATGAAGTCACGATCTGGAGTGTGCCGGAGTTTAATGAAAAGAAAAAGTTCGAAGTCACGACCAAATTTGTGAAACAGCTCGAATACGTAGCGCCTCAAGTGTTGGCAGTCGCGGGGGAGACGATCTCCGCGTGGAACACGAGCACGGGCAAGTTGGATCGCGAGCTTTCCGCAGACCGCTACAGCACCGCGCTGGCACGATCGCCCGATGGGATGAAATTTGTCTTCGGCGGCGATGAGAAGTTGGTGATCTGGAATATCCAAAACGGCAAGGCCGAGGCGGAGATCACGCAGGAAGTCTCTGGCCGTGAGCAGATCGTGTTTTCGCCAGATGGCAAGTTTCTGGCGGCTAACAGCGGCGGCACGGTACAGTTGTGGAATCTCGCCGAGCGGCGGATCACGCAAGTGATCGAGGGCTATGGCTGGGCGATCGTCGATGTCTGCTGGTTGCCGGAGACAAATTTGCTCGCGATTGCTTCGGAGATTGGCGTGACAAGAATCTGGGCAACAGCCCAACAGGGTGCAGCCGTGGGTCTCACACCGTTGCACCCGGCGCTGGCGAAATACGATGTGCCCGCCACGCCGCTGCAAATGCACGAAGTAATCAACTTACGCGTGTTGCCACGACTTCCCGGGAGTGAGATGAGCATCGCCGGGGGCGGGAATTTGAGTTGCATCGTACCGGTCTCGGCTGAAGAGGCGAAAACATTCTATCGCCATTTCCTCAACAAAGCGGGTTGGCAGGAATCGGCCACGCCGTCGCCGAATCCCATGATGCTCGTGTTCGAGAAGGACGGCTTTCGGATCACGGCTTCGTTTTACGATGCAGGCGACGGCAAGATAAATGTCATGATCAATCACGGAGGCAACTTAGACCTTCGTGAGATTCCAAAGTTTGACGCCGCACCGGTGGAGATAGTTTATGAAAATGAAGATACGGTGAGCTATCGTGCAAAAGCCGACCTACTGACCCTAGAAACGGGTCTGCTGCGTTTGTTGCACAAGGCGGGGTGGATTCCGTACACGCGGCTCAATACGTCACATAGCGAGCAAACCGATGCGCGTGATCTGGATTTTCTGAAGAATGGCACCACGCTGAAAGTGTCAGTGCGCAAGTTCCCTGACGACCGTGATAGCTACACGATTTCGTATTCGCTGTTTCCAAATACCGCGAGCGTGCCCGTCCTGCCGGACGCGGGGTATGTTGAGTTCGATGGTTCGACCGATCCGAAGTTGATTGCGACCACAGGAATGAGTTTGGAGGAAGCCCGCGATTTCTACGATAAAGAAATGGCGCGAGAGGGTTGGATTATTCGCCTCGGCGGCCACACGATGAAGGAAGAGTACGCCTGGCTCAGTTACTTACGGGATCAAAGTAACGTGGTGATCGGACTCACCAAATTGGAAAATGGCAAAACCTTAGTGCGGGTTGGCGAGTCGAACGGCTCGCTGTGGGAAGGTTCGTTGCCACCTGAAGAAGAAGAGGAGGGTGATGAAGAAGAAACAGAAATCGTGGGAATCGAGGCGGCGGATTTCCCCATTCTGAATGCGTCGAAAACCGCCAAATACGATCCGCTCGAGAAGACGATTGAGGTGCAGATCGATGGATCGACGCTTGCCAACGCGGCGGAGATCTATACGAAGGCGATCGAAGCCCTCGGTTGGAAACACGATGGCCGAGGGATTCGAGGTGAGGATTACACGTTTCTGACTTACGAAAAGGACGATGTCGACTTCTCTTTGCGGGCCCATTCTAAAGATGGCAACGCGCTTGTGAATTTCGGCGGCGATGGACTGTTGTGGACGAAGCCGTTGCCTGTGGCGAAGGAAGTGGTTTCGTTTGAACGGTGGCTGCGATTGAACAAGCTACCACCGGATTTGAGCCTGCTTGATCGGTATGAGGCAGAAATGCGTGCGGTTGGAAAACCGTGAACCATACTGATGTTCGAGTTTCGTGCAGCCGGTTAACACCGGCCGCTCGCCTGTTTGAACGAATCACTATATTGCTGCTAGCACGCCTTATTCCGTAATTTGCTTCGGTAGCAGGCCGTTCTCTTGACGCGATTCTCGCGCTCGTCTAGTGTTCCGACCCGCTGGATCAGGTTTTCGGACAAAGTCTGCGCGGATGTGGCTTCACGACTGCATTCCCGCGAAAGGTTTGTTGGGCATGTTGTACGATTTGATCGGACGCTTTGCTGGAATTGGCGGGGAATGCGCCCTGGCTGTGCTCTTTGTGGTGAGCATCGTCAGCCTTGCGCTGATTTGCGACCGCGTGTGGTACTTCGTCCAGCGGCATCTCGACGTTGATCTCTTTGCCGGTCAATTAGCACCGCTGATGCGAGCTCACGATTGGTCGGGGGCTCAAGATTTGGCTCAGCAATCACCGGCGAGTCCGGCTCTCACGGTCCTGGCGGGGTTATCACAAGTTGATTTTGGTCCGCAGGCGGTGCAAGCCGTGATGCGTTCCGCGGCGGCACGAGAACGCTTGCGACTCGATGCGCATTTGGGTTTGTTAAGGTCGTTGGGACTCGCGGCCCTGTTGGTGGGATTGTTGGGAACGGTGTTCGATCTGTGGGAGTTTTTGAACTCGCCAGGGATATCGAGCAGCGGCAAAACGCTGATGAATTACAACGCGATCTCGGTCTTAGCTCCACTGGCAGCGGGACTGCTCGCGGCGACGCCGGCATTCTTCGCGGCCAGCATCCTGACAAGCCACGTTCAGAAAACGATGAACCAAATCGAATTCATCACGGAGTTTGTCATGGCTCAGTTGACGGCGAATGCGGGTGTCGGTTCGCAGCCGAAGTACTCCGCTCGTGCGGCTTAACAATCATCGAAGAATGGAATGAGAGTGGCAACAACCGGCACAGAACAGAACGAAAAAACTCCGGCATCGAAGGCCTGCCGTCCGAGTTTGCGCGTGAATCGGTTGAGCTTGCTGTTCGTGGGAAGTGCGGTGCTGCACGTTGTGGCGGCTTATGCCTTGTTGCGGTCTTGGGATTTCAGCGGGCCTACACCTGTCGAGCAGGTGGCTGCCCAAACCGAGACACCTGCCGTGGAAGAAGTCGTACAGGTTGTGCGGCTTGAGCTAGCCGTCGCGCCGGCGAGTGAGAATGCGATTATCAAACTCGCGAAGTCTGAAAGCTCGGTCGAAGACGACCGAGAAAAGACGAACAAGCAGGACGCAGGCAACGCCGACGCGTTGGAATTGAAACCAGCAGACGGTTCGGAGCCAGCCTCCGGCAAAGAGAAGAAGAAAAAATCGACTCGACCACAACGTTCAGCCCGTGGAGCGATTAGCTGAGCGCAATGAGTTAAGACAAACTTTCAGCCGCAAGGCTTTATTTGGAGTTTTCGGACATGAACATGATGGACCGCGTCGTTCAAAGGGTCTTTCAATCGGCACTGCTCTGGGGCGGATTGCTTTCGGTCGGTTTCTATGTGCTCTTGGGCGCGATCGACGAGCGGCTTGATCCCTGGTTGGTGCGCGCGCTGACAAGCCGCTGGGAAGCCTATCTTTGCACCTCGCTGTTCTTGATCGGATTCGCCGCGCTGACGATTCGGGCTGTCGATATCATTTTCCAAGCAGTGTTGCTCACCAAACCGCTTCGCCAAGATTCGGATGAGGAGAGCACAATTGTTTTCGCCGAGGCCATGATCGAAAATCTCAGCGAAAGCAGCACCTCGAACAACACCTACCTTCATCGACGATTGAAGAATGCTTTGCAATTCGTTACCCGCAACGTCGCAGGCACGAAATCGCTTGCTAGTCATTTGAGCGAATTGGCCGATGTGGATCGGGCACAAATGGAACATCACTATGATTTGACGCGGTTTCTGACGTGGGCTTTGCCCGCGGTGGGGAGCTTGGCGACCGTTTTAGGAATTGCCGCGGCGATCACGCAACTCAACGCCACGAATTCCGAGGAACTGATCAAAGGGGTCACGATTGGATTGGCCCAGGCCTTCGACACGTTTGCCTTGGCATTGGGGATGTCGATTCTGCTCGTGCTATACAAGTTTGTTGACACCCAATGCGAGCAACTGCTGCTGGCGGTCGTTGACCGAAAAGTGGAGGAAGAACTCGATGCGCAGCTTGCCGAGACCGTCGATCCCTCGTCGGCCCAAATGGAACAACTGCGGATGCTTACGCAAAGCATGGTGAAGGCGACCGAAAAACTCGCCCAGCAGCAACAGTCGGCTCAATTCAAGAACGCCGTTCAGGGCGGAGCACCGGGGCAACAAGGTGCTGCACTCGATGAGCAAAAGATGGAAAGCATGGTCGCCCGCGCGATGGCGAACGCTTTGCAGCAACAGCCGACGCAGGTCTCGATTTCTTCTGGTGGTGAAATGGACATGACAGGCTGGAAACCTTTGCAACAAGCTCTCCAACAAGTGGCAAATTATTTATCCCGGCAGCAAGCGAAGCAAGAGACCGAAGGGGAAGTTGTTCAACAGCTGATCAACATCATTGACGACGAATTGAAAGACGGCCGGCCAGCCCGTCAGCGTCCCGAACTGCGGATGCATGATGGCAACGACGGCGAAGCGAATCTTTGGAAGCGTTCCGCCTGAGGACAAGGCTCACAAGCCGCAGAGAAGCGGTCAAAAGATATTTGGAAAGGTTCATGATGAAACCCGTGATCAAATCTTTGATGCTGGCTGCCTGGTTAGCATTGGGAATAGTAGCCACTGTGCCGGCCATGGCACAGGAGGCAACTGCTACTAGTAACGAGGCAGCCGTCCAGCAAACACAGTCCTATATCCAGTGGTTTATTCATTCTTCCGGCCTAATCGGCTTATTCATATTGGGATTGGCGATCTATTTCGTCGTGACCACGGTGCGATTGTTTTCCGAGATGCGGATGGAAATCGCTGCGCCGCCCGAACAGATGGAACAATGCCAGGAGTTTATCCAGCAACGCGATCTGAAAAGCGTGTTTAATTTTGTTCGCTCGCATGATTCTTATCTTTGCCGCATGCTAAAAATCGGACTGATGGAACTTCCCAACGGTCTGGCCGAGGCACGCGACACGATGGAACGCCACGGCGAAGCGGAAACCGTGGAGATGGAAAAACGCATCAGCATGCTTGCCGTGTTGGGAACACTCGGTCCAATGATTGGTCTGATTGGCACATTGAAGGGCATGATTGCGAGCTTTAGCGTCATCGCGATGTCGGACATGGTTCTCAAAGCGAGCGAAGTCGCGGGCGGCATTTCGGAAGCGCTGTTACTGACGTTTGAGGGCGTGGCTCTTTCGGTGCCGGCGATTTACTTCTATGCCGTGTTCCGTAACCGTGTGGCGTCGATTTCGGTTTCGACGATGTTGCAGGCCGACAGTTTGCTGCGTCAATTCGCCCACGCGGCGCGATTGCGGACCGCACCCGCGGCACCGGCAAGTGATTCCATCGCGGCTTAATGGGATCTTCGGAGAGCGATTATGTCCGCAGCAATGCAACATGCGACGAGGGCTGAGCCTGATCTGACACCCATGCTCGACATGGTGTTTCAGTTGATCACCTTTTTCATGCTCGTAATTAACTTTCGTGCGGCGACGATCGATCCGAACATCAAGCTGCCAATGATGGGCTCCGCACGCCCCGTTGCGGCAAATTCCGAAACGGACGTGTTGGTGCTAAACATGGCCGCATCGGGAGAAGTGAATGTTTACGGGCAATCGCAAGATGCCGAGAAGTTTTTAGAGCAAGAAGCGCGACTCAGCCTGGAGAAATCCCAGAAGCAGAATCCAAAATTGCAACTTGGCGACGAGCTTTCCACGACCGTCGTGATTCGTGCCGACAAGCAAACCGAGTTTACCAAGTTAAATCACGTTTTGATGGCATGCCAACGGCTGGGCTTTCGCAAGATCTCGCTCAAAGTCTTGGACAAGCCTCTGACAAACCAAGCAAGCACGCTGTAGTCTAAGAACAACCCATGCGAAGACGACGCAAACGACGAAAGCTTGATGGTATCGAGCTGAATCTGGCAGCGATGCTGGACATGGCGTTTCAATTGCTGATGTTCTTTATCCTCACGTTCAACCCGGCTCAGAATGAAGCTCAATTCGCCGCGTATATTCCCGCGGCCGAGCCGGTGACGAAACCTCAACTTACCGAGAAGAATCAAACCGAGTCCCAAATTCAGCAGGCAAGTCACTCAGAAATTATCGTGACGGTGGAAGGCTCTGAAGCTGGCAAAATCGAAAAACTGGCCGTGGGTGGCAAAGTCGTGAGCGATCTCGCGAAATTGAATTCCTCGGTTCACAATGCGATCTGCCGGGAGGGGGACGATTGTGAACAGCTCACCGTGCAAGTCGATGCCAACCTTTGCTACGAAGAGTTGATGCAAGTAGTCGACATCTGCACGCAGCAGAAATTGCCCAATGGCGATTCGCTGGCCAAATTGAAGTTGGTGGAGCTGCAAACAAAATGACGCAAGGATCGAGCCATCGCATGAAGATTTCACGAGTTAGCGCCCTGCGGCTTGTGTCTTACGTCGCGCCAGTCGTGGCATTGGTGGCCTTGGCTTGGCAACATTGGCAAGCCGAGCCATTGGCACACGCATCGAGTCAAATAGCCGTCGTCGAACAGCCCTTGATTCAGCAGCTAACCGAATCACCGGAATTTCAAGCCGTTACCGACCGTACCACTGAGCTTGGGGCCGAAGAGATGCCAGCCTATTGGCAGCTCGTTCGTGATGCCGAAGACACTTCGTTTGAAGAGTTGAAATGTCAGCCTCATGTTCAAGCGAGCTATTCTCAGTTGCTTCAAAGCCCGGAGACGTTTCGCGGACAGCTTTTGCAGAAGGAACTCAATGTGCGGCGCGTTCTGGCCTACGATGTTGAGCAAGGCACACGGCCAACGCAGCGTCTCTATGAAGTTTGGGGATGGGCCGACGATGCCCCCGGGAATTTGTACGTGATGGTGACCACGGAGTTGCCGGATGGAATGAAAATTGGCGCTTCCGTTTTTGAGAGAGCCAAGTTCTGTGGTTACTTTTTCAAGCTGCAAGGGTATATCCCCGCGGGAGCAGAAGCGAAACTTGCTCCCCGTGCGGCACCACTTTTGATCGGCCGCATGATACGCGGCACGTTACCAACGAGATCGTTTGCCAGCGAAAAGGATTGGTGGCGGATCGGGATTGGCTCACTGTTGGTGGTTTCGTTGATAGGCTCGTTCGTATCGCGGGCCTTCTACTTTAAATCTGCAAAACCGGCGCATTCTGATAGCCCCGCCACCCCGAATGACCAACTCTTTGAAGAATGGTTGGAACAGTCGTAAGCAGGCTGTCTCGTGGGCGCTCATTGTGTGAGAAATGCTCGCCAGTTTGTCAGCTGGCACGCGACTTGCTTCTTAAGACTGGTGATATCTTCACTCATCAGATGGAGTACAGTGATGGCTCAGCAATGGCAAAAGCACGATCAGTATAAAACAGATCCCAAATCACCCGATAACGTGCATGAGGACCATCCCGACACGACGGGGGATGGCAAAAGCACGAGCGGCGATGCCCAAACCACGGTGCACGACGGCAATCCGGGCAATCCCACGCAGGATAAGTGGAAAGAAATAGACGACGAAAAAGTGATGACGACCAAAGAAGAGATGCCTTCGCCAGAATCGCCAAAATAGATCGCTTCCGGTGGCATAAGTTGTACAACCAATCTCAATGACGCCTTGAATCGCCGCACGGATAATCGAATGCAGGTTCGATTCTCTTCCCGTGAGGCGCGTCGTGAAAGCTTTTGTTTGGGCATTCGCATGGATTTTGTGGCTTGGATTAGGTCTCGGTCCGACCAGAGCCGACACTTCAGTTGGCTATAGGCTGAAACCCGTCTCTTTCGAGCACGTGACGCTCACAGATAATTTCTGGCGGCCACGGTTAGAAACTCAGCGAAGAATTCTTGTGCCGTATGCGTTTGAGCAAACGGAAGAGGCCCTATCTGATCTCAAGGCTGCGGCGGATGTGCTCGCGGGGCGTGAGTTGAAAAACCCTCCACCACCGCATCGCTACCGCTCGAGCGATTTGTTCAAAGTGATGGAAAGTGCCGCGTATCTGTTGGCGGTTCAGCGCGATCCCGAGCTCGAAGCTCAAATGGACGAGATCATCGCGGTGATTGCCGGGGCGCAAGAGCCCGACGGATATCTCAACGCCACGCGAACTCTTTATCCGCACACGCCGATTGAGATGATGGGCGACAGCAAATACAGCTATGTCGATCACAGTCATGAGTTGTACATTGTTGGCCATCTGTACGAAGCCGCGGTCGCTTATTCTCGTGCGACGGGGAAGCGAACTCTACTCGATGTGGCGGAGCGGAATGCCCAACATGTGCAGCGTGTGTTCTTCGACGGGGATCCGAATTACAACGGCGGCAAACCTAAGAATCAAGCACCCGGTCACGAAGAGATTGAACTCGCGCTTGTTAAGCTTGCTGAAGCGACGGGGAAGCCGGAATATGCAAAAACAGCACAGCGATTTGTCGACATTCGCGGTGTGACTTATGTGCCGCATGGCGAGGGCGTCAATTCACCGACTTATGCCCAGCAGCATGCGCCCGTAGTGAATCAACATTCACCAGCAGGACATGCGGTGCGGGCGACTTATCTTTATGCGGGGATGGCCGACGTCGGGGCGAGCTTGGGTGTCGACCATTACAACGAGGCGCTCACGGCGATTTGGAGTGATATTGTTGATACGCGCATGCACATTACCGGGGGGCTGGGGGCTGTACATGGCATCGAAGGTTTTGGCCCCGCTTTTTTCTTGCCCAACGACGATGCGTTCAATGAAACGTGCGCGGCCGTGGGAAATGTGTTTTTCAATTGGCGCATGTTTCTGTTGACTGGCGAAGCCAAGTATTTGGACGTGGCCGAGTTGTCGCTCTACAACAATGTCTTGGCCGGCATGAATTTGGAGGGGAATCACTTTTTCTATATCAATCCACTTGCGGCCGATGGCTTGCGGCCTTTCAATCATGGACGACCTGAGCGTTCCCCTTGGTTTGGCACGGCTTGTTGCCCGACGAACATCGCAAGGCTGGTGCCCCAAGTACCGGGGATGCTCTTTGCCCAGGATGACGAAGAGCTGACGCTTTGTTTGTATGCCGCGAGTGAAACAAAGGTTGAACTCAACGGCACGCCGGTTGAAGTTGTTGAAAAAACGAACTATCCGTTTGATGGCCGCATTGAATTGACCCTCAATCCCCAGCAGCCAGTCGAATTTGCCGTGCGGCTACGAATCCCTACGTGGACGGGCGATCAACTCGTGCCGGGAAAGCTTTATCGTTACGCCAATCTCAGTGATGAAAAAGTCGCACTCTTTGTTAATGATGAAGCGGTCTCGTTTGAAATCGAAAATGGCTTTGCCAAAGTGAAGCGGACATGGTCGGCGGGCGATCGAGTTCGTTTGGAGCTTCCCATGCCAGTGCGAGCCAATGTCTGCCGCACTGAAGTTGAAGCAAATCGCGGTCGTAGGGCATACTCGCGCGGGCCGTTGGTTTATTGTGCGGAATCAGCCGACAATCCGGGGCATGTTTACAACTATCTAGCGCCATCGGTGGATGATTTAGCTGCTGCCCGGGTGGAACAGTTCGCCATCACAGGACAAAAAGTCGTGGCGATCAATGTCGAGACTCAATCACTCGATAAAGACGGCCAATTGCAAGCAACACCTCTCACACTTGTTCCCTATTACGCTTGGAATAATCGCGGCGTGGGCTCGATGATTGTCTGGCTGGCCGACAATATCGCGACGTTGCGCGAAGGTGCCTTTGTGGTCGACGACAATGCCCAGATGTTCAAATCGGCTCAAGCCAAGCACACGTACGATCAAGATCACGTGGAAGCGATGATCGATGGACGCTTACCGAAGAATTCGTTTGATACGTTGATACCGCGGTGGACGAGTTGGCCCGAGCGCGGCAAAGAGCAAACCCTCGAATTTGAACTGGTTGAGCCGATGGAACCGCGGAGCATTGAAGTTTATTGGTACGACGATCGTGGCGGCGTTCAGGTCCCGCAGCGCTGGGAGCTGGAAGTGTGGCGGGAAAATGCTTGGCAGGCGTTCCCGTTATACAACACAGATGAATATGCCAACGAGCGCGACCAGTTCAACGTCGTGCATCCTGCGGGACCGTTTCTGACCGACCGACTGCGGATGAAAGTCTGGCCGCAGGCCGATGCTGCCGTTGGAGTGTTGGAATTGGTCGTTCGCAAGGAAAAATAGACGGTGCAGGTAGGCACGTCATTTGCGTTTCTCCATGTGGTAAGTATTTCAGGCACTTTGTGGCCAAGGAGAACGCTATGTTGATTCCCATGACAATTGCTTTGTCTTCGCATGATCTGTGGTCGCACGGTGTGGTCGCCAGTCTGCCAGGAGAAGACCCCGAGCTAACCCCCGACCCCAGAGACCCGGAACTTACGGACTCGGAACAGGACCCTGAAGTGCCGACCCCACCCACGCCTTCTCCTGGACCGCCGGACCCGGGTGATCCGATCGGCACACCCCCTTCGCCTGGCGATCCACCCCCACAACCGCCCGTTCCTGGGGGACCGGATCCGATAAATCCTGATGTTCGGCAAGAACCTGCCTATAATTAGCCGACGTAGAGATAATGGAGTTTCATCTCGACGAGGCGACGAATGTTGGAATTTATTAAAGACGATTTGCGTCAGCTTAAACGGGGCGAGTCTGGCAGTCGGTTTTGCGATTTCTATGATTTTCGCCAAAGGCAACGCAACCCGGGTTTTTCGGTCGCGCGGATGCTCACCATTGGGTTCGGTCTTATATTAACGATCGGTGGCGCAGCGATTGGCTGGCTGCCGGGCCCGGGCGGGTTCGTGGCGATTTTTGGGCTCGCCTTGCTGGCTCAAGAGTTTCGGCCGATGGCGGTGGCCCTTGATTGGTGCGAACCCAAGTTGCGAGCGATTTGGAATTGGCTGGTGCGGACTTGGAAACGCATGTCATCGCTGGGGCGAGTGGCTGTCGCCATGACGTTTCTCATCACGAGCGTGACGGCCGGTTTTGCGGCGTACAATTTTTTCTTGCGGTAACCTAAGAACGCTGCCTGAGCCAACGCAAGAGTCGCTCTTTCAGGCTTGGTTGATAACCGACGACGTATTCATCAACCAACCATTTCTCGATGTCATCGGCCAAAGCCACTTTTGATCTGATTAAAAGTTACCATGCGGCCAATCAGCTGATCGTGGGCAATCGAGACTTCGCCCAACGAGCTGTTGGAATGCGATAGCCGTTCTTGCAATATGGAAAAGTCATCAGCACTGGCAAGCTGCCTTTCCACGGCGTTAGGCAAACCAGCAGGTCGCGATGTCAATCGACGTCGGCTATGACAGTGTTGGTGTTTATGTATTAGAAATGACCAGCCAATGGCCGGTGCGCGCCCAGTTTGAGCGTCCGAGAATAATCTCACCATAACCAGGAGAATTGGATTGGGCAGTTTCGCCGGGAAAATCGTCATGGGAACTGAATTGTTGTAACAACATTGTCAAGTTTTCGCCTGATTCACTGATGACGGCACGGTGTGTGCAAATATTTACCAGCTCAACTTGATGATTGCTAGGAGATTCCTATGGCTGCTCTTGCTCTATCCCATGATGTGGTTGCACCGAAAACCGCGGCTCCTGACACAACATCGCGCCACGCCGTGGTCGATTGTTACGACGTGCTTGATATTTGTCTCGCTGGTGGGGTCCAGGACTTTACCGATGGCAAATACGTCGATGACAAGAACAATCGCCAGGCATATCTCGCGGCCCAACATCTTCAGGCGGAATACTTACTCGATCAAGTAGATTGTTTCCCGGGCGAGCAAATTTTGGAGATCGGTTGTGGTTACGGCCGTATTTTGCAGCAAGCTCAACAGCGTGGCATCGCGGCGGTGGGATTGACGCTCTCATCCTTGCAGGCGAGTGACTGCCAGCGACGGGGATTGTCTGCGATGGTTCTCGATTATCGCGACATTCCCAAGATGGGGCAGCGTTGGATCGGCCATGTCCATGGCATTGTAGCCAACGGTTCGCTTGAACATTTTGTCCAATTAAATGATGCGTTAGCCAATCGCAATGATTTGGTTTATGAAGAACTGTTTCGCATTTGCCGTTCACTGCTATCTCCGGGGCAAAAATTCGTCACCACGGCGATTCATTTTCGCGATCCAGGGCAAGCCGATCCACGGCAGATTCGCCGTCGTCATGGCAGCTTTGAGCGCGGTAGTTTTGGTTATCACTATGCAAATTTAGTGGAAGCCTTTGGTGGTTGGTATCCTGAGCCGGGGCAACTCGAAAAATGTGCCGAGCAGCGCTTCGCACTTGTTGAGGAAGAAGACGGCACGCATGACTATTATCTCACCAGCGAGTATTGGCTGCGGAAATTGAAGTGGTCGCTTGCCACAAATCCTGGGGTATGGTGGGCGTTGGCGAAAAAATGGCGCGCCAGTCCCCGGGCTATGAGCGACATGATGCGGTGCTTATTGGTCGATCAATCGTGGAATTGGCAATTCCGCGGCGAGCGGTCGCCCATGCAGCTATTGCGGCAAACATGGCTGGCTGTGTGATTTCCAAAAATTTGTTGACACCGTCTCGAGACGGCACGAGAATGTGAGGCTTGTCACTGGAGGGAATTTTACCCCTGTGACAAGTCTTTACTTCTTTGATGGTGCAACTATGAATTCTCTCTGCCGACTGGCCGTCGTGGGTGTCATTGCACTTCTGGCCATAAGCTTTAGTTTTACTTCCAAGTTATATGCCGTGATCAGTCATGGTGGCAATGTAAGTCCCGCCCCGCCGGGCGGTGGGGGACCTGTCACGGGCCCGTTTCGTATCGGTGACAATGACTTGGGATTTATGCACATCGCCGATGGGACTGCGCTGACAAGCAGTAATAATTCCGTGGTTGGCAATGCCACGGATAGCATTGGAATTGTGACGATGGATGGCTTTGGGTCCAATTGGAGCCTGAGCTCGGCCAGTGGAGACCTTACTGTCGGGGCTAATGGTACGGGGTCGGTTTATGTTTCGAATCTCGCCAAGATGGACGTAGCCGACCAAACGATATTGGGAAGTGCGAGTTCTGGTTACGGTGAAGTCGTCGTTGAGGGAATTGGCAGCCAATGGCTCACTGACGATTTAATCGTCGGGCAGAGCGGCAACGGCGTGGTCAATCTTACCTTGGGAGGCCGTCTCAGCACCGGTGTGTTGACCGTTGGTGTGAATGCTTCCGGGCATGGACGAATTCTGGTAACTGATCCCATGTCGTACCTGACGGTGAATGATTCAACGAACATCGGTTCTTCGGGTCAAGGAGACTTATTCATTACGAATGCGGGGCGCGTGCGCACTTCGGAAGGTATCACACTGGGAAGTTCCATTAACTCGGTTGGGTTGATCGAGATATCGGATTCTGGCTCAACTCTCGACGTGGCCAATGGGAGTCTCATCGTCGGCGCGACAGGGACAGGGCGACTTAGAATTTTCAATGGTGGCAAGGCGAACATCGCGGGCAGCTTGCAGTTGGCCAACAACGCAGGTTCGCTCGGCGAGGTGCTGGTTGAAGGGAACAATTCGATACTGACTGCTGGGTCGGTCAGCACGGGTGCGAGCGATTCGCTCCTGACAATCGCTTCGGGTGGCGTCGTGAGCGTTGGAAGCAGCATCTGGGGCACAAAAGCTCGCTTGAAACTCGAGGAAGGCCGATTAGAAGCCTCCGAGTCGCTGACGAATCACGGGTTGATTGAAGGCAGTGGCACGATCAAAGTCACGAGCTTTAACAATAATCAAGGTCAAACAACTCGCGGACGCTTGCAGGTTGCCCCTGAAGAGCGATTGTTCCTAACTGGCATATTGAATAATGCTGGTTTCGTCGACGTAGATGGTGGCGAATTAGAATCCATGGGCAGCGTCACCAACGACTTCGATATCGACGGTCGCAACGGGGCGAAACTGCGATTTGGCAACTTAGGACTTGATAACAATACGGGTTCGCAATTGGCCATCACTGCCGGAAGTGTCGACATATTTGGGAGCGTGCAGAATGATAGCGGCGCCCAGATTGTCGTTGGCAACGGTGCCTCAGCGGTATTTCATGACACGCTGACCAACAATGGTGATTTGTTCATCATGCCTGGAGCCAGTTTGTTTGCGACCGATCAGATCAACTTTGGTGGCAGCTCGTCGGTGCTCAATTTTCGATTGAGTGCGTCTGATGCCTTTGACGAGCTCTTTCCCATCGAAGCGAGTGACTTAGTGAACTTGAACGGTGAGCTATCGGTCACACTATCGGCAGGTTACGAACCACAATTGGGCGATGTGTTTCCGCTGTTGATTTCTGCCCAAAACTTAAGCGGCGATTTCTCTCAAGAGAATTATCCCGCCTTGCCGGTGGGCCTCGCTTGGGGAACTTTGCGAACGGCGAATTCGCTATCGCTAGAAGTTGTTGCGTCAGGGAGTGGCGATTTCGATGGAGATGGCGACATCGATGGCCGCGATTTCCTTGCTTGGCAGCGGAATCCCTCGGTTGGCGATCTGGCTGATTGGCAGGGGGAATTTGGGACAGACCCTCTTGTCGTGGGGGTCGCGGTGCCCGAACCTATTGCAGGATCTTCACTTTTGCTTGCGTATGCTGTTCTAACTTTTAGTATTCTCCGCCGTTAGGTGCCTAGCTTCGGGTGCATTATTTCGGTGCCTTCTGAACTATTTTATTGCGAGGGCGATTTTGCTCGGTTAGAATACTGGGCGTTTCACCTATTGTGGAGGACGTTTCTATGAGAGTACCTGCGCTCGTCTTGATAACGCTGCTGAGTGTCAATTTCTCCTCCACTCATGCTCAGCCGAGATTGGTCGCGAGGACCGATGCCTCGGCACCCGGTGTCTCCGGTTTTTTCTCTAGTTTTGACGCACCCTCATTAATCGAAGGTGGGTTAGTGGCATTCGGCGGCTCGGTGAACGATGGTGACTTTAACTTTACTTCCGGACTTTGGTCTGAAGGAGATGGTCTCGGCCTCCTACGAGCCGTCGCGCTGGAGGGAGATATTGCACCCACCGTGGGCTCGTTTCCGTTTACTGACTTTTATGATCCCGAGCGCAGTTATTTATTCAACGACTTGGGAGACGTCGTCTTCATGGGTGAAATTACGGGCGGTATCCAGGCGATTTACACGGATCGCGAGAGATTCTTTGGGAATCCGTTACTGGAGATTGCCCGCCAGGGCCAGCCAGCGGTCGATACCGACCCAGGACGCATCTACAACGGACTCGATGTACTGGCGATGGCACACATTCACAGTGGGATCGGATTTAGAGCACTGTTGGCCCCGGGGACTTCTCCCAACGATTTTCCTAGCGATTCCGTTTACAACGAAGGATTCAGTGTTGTCCTCTCGAACGTCGCTCAATTGGCCGATTCAGCACCAGGAACATCAAGACCATTTCCGTTAGGGATAGCCCTGTTCACGGAATTCCGTGCGCCCACCATAAACGACTCCGGTCACATAGCTTTTAGTGCCTCGACCAATGCCGGAGCCAGTGTAGGTTCGATTGGCGCCGAAGGGATTTGGACGACTTCGCCCGCCGGATCACTGCGACCAGTGGCGCTGTCTGGCCAAGCTGCTCCTGGCACTTCAACGACATTCAGCACCGTCTTTGGCCGTTTTAATGTGTACGATTCGATCCCCGTAATCAATGACGACGGCGATGTAGCATTTTCTGCCACGTTGACCGGACTGATTGCTGGAAACCTACGACTTGGGATTTGGGCTGAGCGAGATGGAGTTGTGGAAAAAGTTACCTTTGAGAGCGAATCTGCTCCTGGATCGACCAGCACGTTTGATACGCTCAATGAACCCTTGATCGATTCTGCTGGACTCACAGCATTTACAGCCACTCTTGCGGATGGCAAAGATGGAGTCTGGCGCGAAACCGCTCCGGGAGTTCTGTCGAATCTTGCCCTACAGGGGGATTTTGCTCCCGGTACTTCGCTGGAGTACCTGAATATTACTGATCTGGCATTGAACCGCACGGGAAACGTAGCATTTCGTGCCCAGCTCAGTGACATCGGATCGACTGCTCTATTCGCCACAGATTCCGAGGGTGTAGTCCAAAAAATTGTGGCCTCGGATGACATCATCGATTTGGAGGGCACGCCGATGCGGGTGGACGAGATTTTCTTCCAGGGGCTTACCGGTTCGATCAGCGGAACGGGAAACGGCGTTGGGATGGGGCTTAACGACTCCGGGCAACTTGGTGCCGTGCTGCGAGGCGAGATCTTGGATTTCGAACTCGTCCCGACTGGCGAGTTTCTGGACGCGGTTGTCGTGTTCGATGCTCCCATCGGTTGTGGCGTGGGTGATTTCGATTGCGATAGCGACGTCGATGGCCGCGACTTTTTGGCTTGGCAGCGGAATCCAGCGATTGGCGATCTGGCCGATTGGCAAGATGGTTATGCACCGAATCATTTGTTGGTAACTGTTGCTGTTCCGGAACCCCCCGCTGGCGGGTTACTTCTATTATTGGGAATTTTACTGCCACGATTGTCGCGTGCGCAAAATAGATAGCGTTTGGTGGCAAGCCTAGTTACAATCACCTGCGCCTGCTCTCGTTTTATGGATCGCGAGGACTGCGATCGTAGAGCACATCTCTTTCTATTGAGGGGATTTCCGTGAAGACTCTTTCTTGGGCCGCGCTGCGCTTCGTGTTGGCTTTGATGTCAGTTCTAACTTTTTCGGCGACATACGCCGCGAATATCACATGGATTGGGGGAGATGGCACTTGGACGGAAGGGGTCACTGCCGGCTGGAATCCAGTTGACGAACCCGATAGCGACGATGTCGCCATATTTAACACGAACAACGCGGTAAGTTTGGCAAGCACCAATACCGTCATCGGCCTGACTCTGTCGGGCGGAATCGACTTATTCACGAATGATTTCGACTTAACCGTTGATGGATTGGTCCAAGTCAGTGACGCAAATACAAATCTGATCGTCGGTGGGGCCAACTCGCAGTTAGAGATTGACAATCTAACGATCAATAATGGAGCTGACGTGGAAATCGATGGAGGGGTGGTCCGATTGGATATCCAGCCCAATGCGAGCCTCGTCGATATCAATGCGGGTGGCGAGATCTTGGGGCATGGCACGTTGAGGGTGGCAGACATCCTAGGCGTGGTAACGACACAGATCATCAACGATGGCACAATTACCGCCCAGCGTAGCCCGCTAGTGATCTTTGGTGCGCCGCAGGTGGGAACACTTCTGTTAGTAGCGTCCGATGATGATGCACGGATTGACCTCGATGGTGCTGGCGAGTCTGGTAGCGTCATCGTCCGACGCAATCAAACGCTCGATATCGATATCCCGCTTGCCGATATTTTTAACGGTACGATAGAAATGTTTCATGATACGAAGCTCGATATGTCAAGCGCTTGGATTTTGGGTGCCAATGCCACACTCGATATCGACAACGGCGCGACTGGTGGGTTTCCTGCCGTTGCAGCAGGCACTTCGACGATAGCCGGTGCCAGCTTTTCGCAAAACAGTGGGACAATTACTGTCGTCGACACGGACGGCACTTTGCACTTCGATGCGCCGTTTACCCTGAATGGTGGCAATTTTGTGAACAATGGTTTGGTGGTGTTCAACTCGAACACAACAATCGCCAACGCCGCCAACATGACGTTGCCGACCACATCCTCGAGCCTACGCGTTGAGGGAGGCCATACGGTCACGATCAACCAAGCCAACTTCAACATGGATGGTGCCAACGCTGCCACGAATGTGATCACGGTCACGGGTGATAGTAATCTGACCATCAACACGGGCGATTATGACACCGATTCAGTGACCAATGTGTTTGACGGCACGGTCAATCTCGACAGTAGCACGATTTCGGTCAGTGTGACTGACGCGGAATTTGTGATGGATGGCGTGTTGAACTCGACGGCCAGTGGCAGCAATCAAAGCTTGTGGACGGGTGATGCGCTGGATATTGGCAACGATTCCGGTGTGCTCGATGCGGATGTCAATATCAGCGGATCTCAGCCGACACAGTTTGGCGCTCAAGTAGATTTTAATTCCGATGCGGATGTGAACGTGGCCGGTGGGGCAACGGCTCACTTTCTGGCACTCGTGAATTTCAACAGCGTCAACGGTGGGAACAATGCGGAGTTCACGGGCAGCGGCGAAATCATTTTCAGCGCTGGCGTAAATTTCAGCGAGGCAACGACGCTCAACATGGTGGGTGGCACGGTTGATTTGGATGGTGCCGACAGTGTTGGCGACACGATCAACATCGACGCGCCGCTCACGATCAATGCCGAGCTGATGCGTTCGTTTGGCAAGAACAACGCTGGCGGAGGAACCAATCTGCTCGACATTAATAACAATGGGGGTACGGGCGTGCTGACGGTGAATCTTGACGACCCGAATGCCGAATGGACCATGAATGCTCAGGGCGTCATGAATTTGGTGAACGACGCTACTGCTGCAACGCTACTCGCGGGAAATGATGTCAATCTCAACGGCACAGTGAATGTCATTGGTGATGTGCGAACGACGTCAAGATTGGATATTGCGGGAACTGTGAACATCAGTACCGCGGCGGAACCGTTGCGGCTAGCGGGCGGCACGACGAACGATCACAACACGATTGCTGGCGGCACGATTACTGGCGTCGGCATATTGGGGGCCGATACGGCGCGGGCTCTGCATGGCTTCGGCACGATCAATACAGATGTCGACTTCGACGGCACTGCCAACTTGCGGGCCGACGATGGCACCTTGACCATTAACGGTGACATCATTGATGTCAACATCATTGGTACTGACGACGAAGACGGCGTGCTAAATATTCCCGCGGCGTGGAACAATAGTGTCGCTGCCGCGGTTTCCATGCTGGGCGGCACCTTGCAGGGTGGCACGATCACCAACGACACCGGCAACGGCATTCAAGGTTTTGGAACGGTTACCGCTCGGGTGATCAACAATACTCAACTGTTGGGCGGCAACGGCGGAGGGACACTGATCTTCCAGACGGCCGGCAACGACAACGATTGGGACGGTACGACAAACACAGGCGAACTGATCGCCAACGCCGGGGCGGTCCTTGAGCTGCGCGATGTGGGGGCTGCTTTTGGTTTCACCGGTACGGCGGGTGCAGCACCTGGGGGTCGAGTGTTTACCAATGGTTTCGCGCTGGACTTTGACCCCGGTTCAGAACTCATCCTCTCCAGCGGCACGTACGAGTCGACCAACAGTACGGACATCGGCGGCACGGTCACCGTCGAAGCGGGTAGTCAATCCAGGATCAAAGTCGAGAATAACCGATTTCTCAGTTTTGAATCTGGCAGTGTAACAACTTTGAATGCGAATCTCCGCCTCGAAAACAACAACATCATCATTGAAAATGGCGCGACATTCAGTGGTACGGGAGCGCTGATCGTCCCCGATGGCAGTCACATGGTCGGCGAAAACGGCGCCGACATCGGCGTGCTGCTCGATATGCAGGGCGCATTTCGACCGGGCAATTCAGAGGGCATCGGCCGCGTCGATCTGTTTGACTTCCAGCAATCGACCACGAGTGAATTGTTCGTTGAGATTACTGGCACGGGTCTCAATGCCTTCGATCGTCTGGTGGCAGATGGCGATGCGATCGTCGATGGCTATCTCAATATCGATATCGACGGCGGTTTTGTGCCAGCTTTGGGCAACACGTTCAACATCATCACAGGTAACTCGGTGACGGGCGTATTTGACTACGCCGACGTGTCGGGCATGCCCGCCGGGTTGGCTTTTCACATCGAATACTTAGGGAATGCCGTGCAGCTGCAAGTCGTCAACAAGCCATTTTTCTCGGCCGACTTTGATGAAGATGGGGATGTGGACCCCACGGATTTGGCCATCTGGCAGGGTGCCTACAAACTCAATCAGCTTGGTGATGCGGATGGAGATAACGACAGCGATGGTCGCGACTTCCTGATCTGGCAACAGCAAGCGGGCAGTGCACCGCTGATGGCGTTTTCAGCTGCTACTGCTGTGCCGGAACCCGCCTGCATTCTGCTGGCGATGACCGTTTTGGGTTTGTTTACGGTCAGCCGTCGCTACGGTTAATTCTCTCGGCATGGTACATTGCTGACTTCGACAGCAAACCCGAGGGATCACTGTGAGTTCATTTGCCGAAATCCATGGCCGTTTAGAGCCATTGCGCCAAGCTTTGCTCGATCATCCACTGTATTTGCGGATGCAAAGCATCGATGCCTTGCGCATCTTTATGCAGCATCATGTGTTCGCGGTGTGGGATTTCATGTCACTGCTGAAGGCGTTGCAATTGCAACTCTGCTCGGTGAGCGTGCCGTGGTTGCCGCCGATCAATCGCGAGGGCTGCCGGCTCGTGAATGAAATCGTGCTGGCCGAGGAAAGCGATGAGGATGGCTCGGGCGGATTCGCTAGTCATTTCGATTTGTATTATCAGTCGATGCAAGGCTGCGGTGCCGACACGCGGCAGATCGATCAGTTTCTTTTAGGCTTAGGGCAAGGATTGAAGATTGAAGCGGCTTTGCAAGTTTCTAGCGTGCCGTCTAGCGTACGAGACTTTGTGCAACATACGTTTAAAGTCATCGACAGCGGCGATCTCTGTGCGATTGCTTCGGCGTTCGCGTTTGGTCGGGAAGATTTGTTACCCGACTTATTTCGGCAAATCGTCGAGCAGCTGAGTGCGACACAGGGGACGAATCTCGATGCGTTCAAATACTACCTCGAGCGCCATATTGATTTGGACGGCGATCAGCATGGCCCCATGGCGGGGCGGCTCGTGGAATTTCTGTGTGGCGATGATCCCGTTCGCTGGCAAGCAGCTGAAGCCGCCGCGGTGGGGGCCCTGGAAGCACGGCTTCAATTGTGGAACGGCATTGAACAAGCCTTGGCCGAATTGCCGCATTAATTGCGTCTCAAGAAAGCGATTCATTTGCGGCAAATCGCGTCATTGGTTGTGAAATAGCCTGCAACATTTTTCCTATAATTTTGTGGACCGTGTGAACCAATCGGTTCGAGCAGCGTATTGACGCTGTTTCTAGCGCTGGGGACAATAGGCGATTCGTTATCGGAACAACACGTTTCTCGCCATTCATCCCGCCTTGCGCGTTGTATTGCCTTCTGCGCGGTAGCCATACCTGTCTACAGCAAGCCAAGCAGTCGGGCGGCAATCTATCGGTTCGATGTCCGCATTATGCGGGCAGCCGAGGTTTGAAATTCATCATCGGGGAAGCTGCTGCTATGAGTTTGCTATTCTGTGTTCGCTCCACACGCTCGATCTGTTGTGTCTTGCTATTGAATTGTGTTTCTCTTACGGCCGAGGCCGGTGAAGTGTTCGTGGCCGATCGCGCCACCAATCGCATCTTGTCGTTCGATGAAACAAGTGGAGATTTCTTGCGCGTCGTGACCGATCAGGGGCTCGACCAACCCTCGGGCATGACTTTCGGTGGCGATGGATTTCTCTACGTTACGAATTCTGTTTCAGGCTTTCCCGGTTCAGCAGCCAGCGTGGTTAAGGTCGATCCCGTGAATGGCACTACGACGGATTTTATTACCAATGTCGGTGGAGCCGGGGGCATTGCCTATCATGCCGCCAGCAACTCGTTCTTTGTTTCCGAGTTTGGCAACTTCGACGGCGACGAAGTGTTTCGCTATGATGCGAGTGGTGCACCCCTCCAAACTTTGGGAACAGGCTCGTCGCCCTCAGGGCGTGGAGGGATTGCTTTTGATGATGCTGGCAATCTCTATGTGAGCGAATTTAATGTTGTTGGCTTTGGCTCGATCTTGAAATACGACGCCCCGTTGGTGAATCCTTCCGATCCCTTTAGCACGATGGCCACAACATTTGCTGCGGGTTCTGATGTCACCTTAGCGATTCCCGCTCCAGCATCTGGATTCAATGGTTTAGCATTTGATTCCAGCGGCGACTTGTTTGTTGCGAGCCTGATTGGTCAGGCAGTAATCAAATTCGACGTGGAAGCAGGAGAAGTTGTTTCAGGCAGCCCTTTCGGCGCACCTTTGCCTTATCCGTCTGGTGTGCTTGTTGGTGATGACGGGAACATTTTGGCCACAAGCCTGGGCAACGATAATCCCAGCGATCCTTTTTACGGTCCGAATTTATTTCCTGGCAGCATCACGCGGTTTAATCAATTCTTTCAAGGACAAGCACCATTCTTGGTGGGTGATGTGAATCGCGATACGGTTGTCGATGAAGCGGATTTGCTCATTTGGCAAGAGTACTACGGCGTGACTTACGACCCCATGAATCCTGCCGCGAGCGCTGACCTCGATGGCGATTTTGATACCGATGGCCGAGATTTTCTGGCGTGGCAACGTGGCTTCGGCAACTCGGGCGTTTCCGGTTCGTTTCAGCCGACCGCGCTGGCTCGCTACGTGCCAGTTCTAGCGACCACAGCGATCCCCGAACCAAGTAGCGCCGTTATTGCGCTACTTGCCTTGAGTTGCGGGGCTTGGTTCCGCCGATCACATCGGGGATAATTGAACTCGATATTCAGCAGAGAGGCCTATGAACGAACACGAGCATCATTGGAATGACAGGATGCTCGTGCTTCGCGCTCGATGGCGCAACAGTGCTTTTTCGTTGGTGGAACTGTTGGTTGTGATTGCGATCATCAGTCTGCTCGTGGGGTTCTTGCTGCCCGCGATTCAAGCCGCGCGTGAAAGCTCACGCCGAAACGATTGCTTGAATCGGCTCAAGCAACTGTCTTTGGCCATGCACAACTACGAAGCGGCACAGGGCCACTTTCCGTCGGGCTCGGTCGCTCAAGCCGATCCAAACGATCCCGCAATGCCGCACACGTTTTACCGTTGGTCAGCTTTCGCACAAGTGATGCCTCATTTTGAAAACGCCGCACTCTACGCGCAACTTGATTTGTCCTTGCCGATGTATCGCAAAGACTTTTCAATCCCCGACGAAAATCAGGCGACACTCGAGCAGATCATTCCAAGCATGCTTTGCCCCAGCGATCGTATGGAACGGGTGAGCCCGCGCTTCGGACCCACGAACTACGCGGCCTCGGCGGGGAGCGGCATCGAGGGGGGGACACCGCTGACCGCGGATGGAGTGTTTTACATTAATTCGCGCGTCTCGTTAGCCGAGATCGCCGATGGCACGAGCCAAACGGTCTATTTGGCGGAAACGACTTTAGGAGACTTTATTCCACAACTCACCCCACGCGATCAGGTCGAAGAGCGGACGGCCTATGTGTTTGCCAGTGCCGCGCCGCTGACTCAGACGGCTTGCGATGCCACGATACTATTTAACTTCACCGATCCGCCGGGCTTCTCATGGGCCAATGGCGAGTATCGTTCGGCGATGTACAACCATTATCGTCCGCCAAATTCCTCGGAGTTGGATTGCATGTCGGCTAAGTTGCTTTCTCCGCTTAGTGAGCGTTACGCAGCCTTTGGCTGGCGTTCCGCGCGGAGCATGCACCCGGGCGGAGTGAACGCCGCACGAGTCGATGGGTCGGTCCGTTTCTATAGCGACGACATCAATCCCGCCGTTTGGCGAGCGCTGGCGACCCGAAGTGGTGAGGAAACGATCAGCGCAGATTCGCAGTGAGTCATGGCCGCTGGCATGCTACAATGCCGAGCTATGATTCACGTTCGGCATTTTTTTCACCTGCTTTATACCACCTCTCAGAATTGGTCGGCCGATCGTTGCTCGACCCTGGCCGCGTCGGTGGCCTACTACACGGCGCTCGCGTTCTTTCCTTTGCTGATGATCCTGCTGTCGAGCTTTGGCATTTTCCTAAACGTAACGCAAGCCGGTGGCCGAGCCGAGGAGCAAATTCTCGAAGCGATCGGCGATCAACTCTCACCGAATTTGCAGGAGCAGGTGGCCCGCGCGCTGCGTGAAGTGCAAGAGCGAGCCTCGCTGGGAGGACCGGCAGGTATCATTACGCTTTTAGTCGTAGTGATCGCACTGTTTGCCGAAATCGATATCGCGTTCAATCGCATCTGGAAGATCAAGGCCGACGATTCTCGCGGCATTTGGGGAACCATTGTCGGAGTCGTCTACGTGCGACTTAAAGCGTTCGTGATGTTGCTTGGTTTGTTATGCGTGTTGTTTGTAATCTTCGCCAGCGGTGTGGCGATCACGGCCACGAGCCAATGGTTTACGACGATCCCATGGTTAACCTGGACGACTCAGATCCTTGTGTCGTGGGTTCTAAACGCCGCGGTCTTTTCCGTGTTGTACTATGCGATTCCCAACACCAAGGTCCCCTGGCTGGCGGCGCTCAACGGCGGAGTCTTCGCCGCGTTAATTTGGGAAATCGGCCGACAGGTGCTGGCCAGCTTCGTGATTGGTGACCGCTACGACAGTGCCTATGGCGTGATCGGAGCTTTTATCGCAATCATGCTTTGGGCCTATTATGCCGCGACGGTTCTCTTCTTTGGTGCCGAATTTGTGCATACGATCAGCCAGGAGTATCAAGAAACGGCGGAATCATAACCCTGTGGTGTGCTGTCGAAACGGTTGCCGAAGTCTTATGATAACGGTATGCCCATTCTCTTCGTCTCGTTGATACCCAAAGTCTTGCAGTTCATTACCGCCCGGCGGATGCTACTTATTGCCGCCCTGGCGATTCTAGGAATCGCAGCGCATCTCGTTCTACGTTTCGGCTGGCAAACTACGGCCGATGTTTACAACTTGCCACTGTGGGTGGTGCTGATTGGCGGTGGAATCCCGTTGGTCTATGAGCTACTTGTGAAGCTGGTGAGGTTCGAGTTCGGCTCGGACCTGCTTGCTGGCATGTCCATTGTCACGGCCACGATCCTGGGCGAATACTTAGCAGGGGCATTAGTCGTTCTGATGCTCTCGGGCGGGGAAGCCCTCGAGGCTTATGCTGTTCGCAGTGCGTCTTCGGTCTTGCGTGCACTTGCGCAACGTATGCCGGCGGTTGCCCATCGGCGTGTCGCTACCACCGTCACGGATATTGGTCTGCCCGAGGTCGCCATTGGCGATACGCTCGTTGTGTTTCCTCACGAGATATGCCCCGTCGATGGTGTTGTAATCGAAGGGCGGGGTGTGATGGACGAATCGTTTCTCACGGGCGAACCGTTTCAGATGTCCAAAACACCTGGGTCGGAGGTCATCTCGGGTGCGATCAATGGCGAAGCGGCTTTAACAATTCGAGCGATTCGCGTCGCGGCAGATTCCCGTTACGCCAAAATTATGCAAGTGATGCACGAGGCTGAGCTGGGTCGGCCGCGGCTACGGCGCTTGGGCGATACGCTGGGGGCTTACTACACGCCGCTCGCGGTGGCGATTGCCTTGATCGCTTGGATCATTAGCGGCCAGTCGCAACGCTTCTTGGCCGTGCTGGTTGTGGCGACTCCCTGTCCGCTGTTGATCGCCATTCCGGTGTGCATTATTGGAGCGATTTCCCAATCCGCGCGACGCGGCATCATCGTCAAAAATCCCGTGGCTCTGGAGACGGTCACGACATGCCGTACGGCGATCTTTGATAAAACGGGGACACTCACCTACGGTCAGCCGGTGCTGACCGAACAAATCCTCGTGCTAGGCGAGAATGTTGAGCAGATTTTGCAATTGGTCGCGAGCGTCGAGCGCTACTCCAAGCATCCATTGGCATTGGCGGTGCTTGATAAAGCATCACAACAGAAGATTAAACTGATCGAAGCCACGGAAATCAGCGAACCACCGGGCGCAGGACTCAGAGGGACCGTTGATGGTCACAGCGTGCGCATCTGTAGTCGCAACGCCGCGAATGCGCTGCGTGTTGTGGGGGTCGAGCAACTTCCGCCTCACGCCGGTGGGCTTGAGTGCGTCATCATCGTCGATGATCGCTACGTGGGACTTTACCGCTTTCGCGATGAACCACGGGCCGAAGGCGCTTCCTTTATTCAGCATTTAGAACCCCGTCATGCCTTCTCGCGGGTAATGATCGTGTCGGGCGACCGAGAATCCGAAGTGCAATATCTAGCCAATCGGCTGGGGATCAAGGATGTTTATGCGGAAAAGACTCCGGAAGAGAAGGTGGAAATCGTTAGGCGTGAAACCGAACAAGCTCGCACGCTCTACGTTGGGGATGGGATCAACGATGCCCCCGCGTTGATGACAGCCAGCGTGGGTGTGGCCATCGGCAAGAATTCTGACATCACGGCCGAGTCGGCCGACGTGGTGATTATGGATAGCACGCTCGAACGGGTCGACGAATTCATGCACATCAGCCGCCGCATGCGAAAGATTGCTTTGCAAAGTGCAGTCGGTGGCATGGCGCTGAGCGTTCTGGGAATGGGACTCGCCAGTGTCGGGCTCTTAACTCCCGTCGCGGGGGCCGTCAGCCAAGAAGTGATCGACGTTTTGGCCGTGCTTAACGCGCTGCGTGCCGGTCTTCGACCACGGCAACTCACCGACTTTAAGTGAACTTTGTCGGATGACGGGCTGCCAGTATCATGGCCGCATGTCATTTCTCAAAACTATGATCGAAGACCACCGTAGCCGGTGGGGTCGCGCTTTCGACTTGTTTATTCAAGCGACCATTTTGGTGTCGCTGATTTCGTTTTCGATCGAAACCTTGCCGGACTTGCCCCCGGGGATTGAAAGCTCGCTGGAACGGCTCAATATTCTGATTGTGGCCATCTTCACGGTTGAGTATGTGCTGCGAATATTCGTCGCCGAGCGGCCGCTGGCTTATATTTTCAGCTTTTACGGGTTGATCGATCTGCTGGCGATCTTGCCGTTTTACATTCTCTCAGAACTCGATCTGCGCAGCATTCGTGCGTTTCGCTTTTTGCGGTTGTTTCGAGCGTTCAAACTGGTTCGCTACAGCAAAGCAATCAGCCGCTTTCATCGGGCATTTCTCATCGCCAAGGAGGAGTTGATCCTCTTTGTCTGCGTGGCAATATTGCTGCTCTATTTTTCCGCCGTGGGAATCTATTACTTCGAGCATGAGGCCCAGCCCGACAAGTTCTCGTCGGTGTTCCACAGCATGTGGTGGTCCGTGGAAACACTGACCACCGTCGGTTACGGTGACATAATTCCCGTCACAGTCGGTGGCAAAGTTTTCACGCTTGCCATTCTTCTGATCGGCTTGGGTATCGTCTCAGTCCCCGCGGGCTTGGTCGCGTCGGCTCTCTCCAAAGCGCGAGCGATGGAAGAGTAAGCGCAGCCCCCTCCCAGTGCTTGGGGAAGGACTTCGCAAGAGTCCCCTTACAACCCCGGACTGCTGTGCATGATCCCGCCATCAGAAAAAATCGTGGTGGCAGTGATGTAACTCGCCCCGTCGCCGGCCAGAAACGCTACGACGCTGGCAATCTCTTCCGGCTTGGCCATCCGGCCGATGGGAATTGCATCGTCGAGTTTCTTGAGCAACGCCGGATCATTCATGGTCGAGGTGTTGATCGGCGTGGCCACGGCACCTGGTCCGACTCCCACCACGAGGATGTTGTGCGATGCGAGTTCCACTCCGGCCGTGCGAGTGAGCATCCGCATGCCCCCTTTGGAGAGACAATAGGCCGTGTTTCCCGGCATGGGCCAGTCTTCATGCACCGAGGTGATGTTGATAATCCGCCCGCCGCTCCCTTGTTTAATCATTTGCTTGGCGGCGATTTGCGTGCCGAAAAAGGCGCTCTTGAGATTGATGTTGAGCACCTTTTCGTACTGCGCTTCGGTGGTATCCAAAATGGAAGTGCGCGTCTCGACGCCGGCATTATTCACCATCACGTCGACTCGTCCGAATTTTTCGACCGCACCGGCGATGAGCTTTTCAAGATCGGCCACCTGGCTCACGTCGGCCTTGATACCGATGGCTTGATCCCCAAGGGCAGCCACTCGTTTTTCAAGGTCTTCGGTAGCCTGCGGATTCGAGACATAGTCGATGGCGATATTTGCTCCTTGCTTGGCCAATTCCAAGACGATGGCCATGCCGATGCCGCTGTTACCGCCCGTGACGATGGCGACTTTTCCTTTGAGACTCATATTGGCACTTCCTTATATTAAATGCGTTCGAGCAAATGATCGCCGACGCGCAAGGCGTTGGCCATCGCCGTCAGGGCAGGGTTCACCGCTCCAATGCTGGGATAAAAACTGGTGTCGACCACATAAAGATTGTCGAGTTCGTGTGCCTTGCAATTCGTGTTGAGCACCGATGTTTGGGGATCACTACCAAAGCGGCAGGTCCCCGATTGATGCGCAACACCCCCCACGTCGATTTCGTTCTTCATGTAAAGATTGCGGGGGATCAAATGATCGTGCATGTCGAGGCTGCTGAGCATCGACTTGAGCTTCTCGTAGAGCTTTAGCTTGGCCGTTTGATTCGTCGGTGTGTAGCTGAGCGTAATATTGCCTTGGCGATCGACCGTGACGCGGTTTTCGCTGCGCGGGAGATCTTCAGTCGAAAGCCAAAAATCGACCGCATGCCTTGCGATCATTTCCAATGACCACTGCGGAGCGAGCGCCGTCTCGATCGGCTTCTCGCCACGAAACATGGGTGCCTGCGACTTGCCGATCATCTGAATGTTCCCCATCGGGAATTCATAGCCTGGCATGCCGAAGTAAAAATCGTTGATCCCCAGCGTCTTTTGATACTGCGTGGGGTTAGGCTCTTTGGAGAGCGCGAGCACAGCCTGGCTGTTGTGGAACATGTAGTTGCGACCAACTTGATCCGAGCCATTGGCAAGCCCACGCGGATGCTTGTCGTTGGCCGACATCAGCAGCAACTTCGCCGAGTTGGCGGCACCGCAGGAAACAACGACGATCCCCGCTTCATAGGTTTCTTGCTGGCCATCGTGGTTAACAATCACTTTGGTGGCGGCAGTCCCCGTGGAATTGGTTTCTAACTTCTCGACCAACGCCTTCGTGAGTAGCGTCACGTTGGGATGCTCAATCGCGGGGCGAACGGCTAGTACTTCGGCATCGCTTTTGGCATGCACTAGGCAAGGAAAGCCGTCGCAATCGATGCAGCGTACGCACCGGCTGTACGGCATGTTGCTTTCGTCGAGCATAATGCCGCAGGGTGTATGAAACGGATGATAACCGGCGCGAGCCAAGTCCTCGGCAAGTTTTGCGATGCGAGGCTCATGCGACACCGGCGGGTGAGGGTAGGGGGCACTGCAAGGAGGTTCGGTCGGATCTTCGCCCCGCACACCATGCACGTGATACATCTGCTCTGCTAGCGTGTAGTAAGGTTCAAGTTCGTCATAGCTGATCGGCCAGGCCGGCGAGATACCATCTTCGTGCTGCCGTTCGCTGAAGTCTTCTTGGCGGAGGCGATAGAGCGCGGCGCCATACATCTTGGTTGCCCCACCGACAAAATAATGCGTGCCGGGTTGAAACGGCTTGCCTTGTTTGTCATGCCAGATGTCTGTCGACACATAGCGATTGTTGACGAAAACTTCCTCGGTGAGCCAATTCTGCGGCTCGCGCGGCAGCCAGTCGCCGCGCTCGATGATCAGAATGCGTTTTCCAGAAGGGGCCAGCCGGTGGGCCAGGGTGCCGCCCCCCGCGCCACTGCCAATAATGATGACGTCGTAAGTGTTGGCCATGGCTATTACCGCGCGGGTTTAAGTGGGAAGGCTGACAAACACAACCGATGAGCGAGAGGTAAGTGTAAGCGAATAATAAGTTCTGTCTTAGCTGCGTCCATGTTGTTCCCAGTATTCATAGAGCAACGACACGACTAACGCCGTCCAGCCGGTTTGATGGCTCGCCCCGAGTCCCGCCCCATTATCGCCATGGAAGTACTCATTAAAGGGAATGCAATCACGCCAAGCGGGATCATTCTGAAAAAGATCGTTACCGCCGAACACGGCACGGCGGCCGTTCTCATCGCGCAAGAAGATATTGGTCAGCCGATGCGCAATTTCGTGGGCGACCTCATCAAGTCCAAGCATCTGGCTCGATCCCGTCGGGCATTCCACTTTTAGGTTGTCCCCGAAATACAGCGAGAACTCATGCAGCGAGCGAATGATAAGGTAATTCACAGGAAACCAAATGGGCCCTCGCCAATTGGAATTGCCGCCGAACAATCGGCTGTCGGATTCAGCCGGCAGATATTTGATGACGAACTCTTCGCCATCGAGTGAAAACTCATAGGGATGATCTTTGTGATAACGCGACAACGCTCGGATGCCGTAATCGGAAAGAAACTCCTCGGGGTCGAGCATTCGCCGCAGAATGGCTTTCAAACGATCCGTGGAAAGAATCGCCAAAAGTTGCGTTCCACCCACGCCCGGCTCAAGCACGGAGGCGACATTTTTTAGCAAGTCGGGACGATTCTCGACAAACCATTGTGTTCGCTCGCGAAAGTCAACAAGCTCTTTGGTTCTCTCAGACGTGGCCGCGCAGACCGCGAACAAGGGGATGAGTCCGACCATCGAATGAATTCTTAACGGCTGGCCTTCACCGGAGGGAAGTTGAATCACGTCGTAAAAGAATTCATCCTGGGTGTCCCACAAATGAATGCCGCAGCCATCGATGTTGGTCATCGCGTGGGCGATATACAGAAAGTGCTCGAAATACTTAACGGCCATGTTCTGGTAGATGGCATCTTCCTGCGACAATTCAATCGCCATGGTAAGCATCGTCACACAGTACAACGCCATCCAACTTGTGCCGTCGGACTGCTCAAGCCGTTCGCCGTTGGAAAGTGGGCGGTCGCGATCGAACACGCCGATGTTGTCCATTCCCAGAAAGCCACCGCCAAAAACGTCGCGTCCTTCGCTGTCTTTGCGGTTGATCCAGAAATTGAAGTTGAGCATTTCATTTTGGAAAATTTCCTTGAGAAATGCCGTGTCGCCCTTACCGGTGATATCGCAATCAATTTGATAAACCCGCCATGCGGCCCAGCCAATCACGGGAGGATTCACGTCGTCGAAGTTCCATTCATAGGCCGGATACTGGCCGTTGGCGTGCTGATACCACTCGAAGCCCATCTGCCGCAGCTGTTGCTTCGCAAATGCGGGGTCGATATGTGACATCGCCACGCAATGAAACGCCAAATCCCACGAGGCATACCAGGGATATTCCCACGTGTCGGGCATGAGAATCACCTCGGCATTGTGCAATTCCTTCCAATGAGAATTGCGGGCTTGCCAGCGCGATTCCGGAGGCTTGGGTTGGGTGGGATCCCCCTTGAGCCAACGATACACGTCGTAGTGATAGTATTGCTTTGACCACAGCAATCCCGCGAACGCCTGCCGCGCGACAAGCTGTTGGTCTTCGGTCATCGTGGGGGGATGCAGGGCGTCGTAAAACTGATCTGCTTCCGCGCGACGAGCGACAAATGTTTCGTCGAAGCCGCCAAATGGTGCGGTGAGCTCGGTTGGCGAGAATCGTACATCAACAGTGAACGACCCTCCCGCGGGTATCACCGCCCGGGCGTGCGCCGCAACCTTGCTGCCTTGCTGAAAATTCACGGCATCTTGATGCTTGTCGACGACGTATTCATGAATTCCATCTTTGGCGTACGGTGAAGTATTGTTGAGGGCATTGTAGAGTCGCTCAAAATTTGTTTCGTTCTCGGTGAATAACAACTCAAGTGGCTGGCCATCTTCCGAACGGACATACCACCAGCGCTCGTCCAAAAGGTCATGAGCCGTATGCACGGCACCGGGGGCGAACGCTTGTATCGTCTCGCGTTGGCCATTTACGTCCCAGCTCCAGTTATTGCGAAACCAAAGGTGCGGCAGAATGTGCAGCGGTGCCGCATCAGGTCCCCGATTGACAGCCGTGATGCGACAGAGAATGTCCTCGGGGCTTGCCTTAGCGTATTCGATCGTGATGTCGAAATACTTGTTGGCGAGAAATTCGTCGTGGAGTGCGTCAAGCAATTCGTACTCAGGCTGCGATTGATCACGGCTGCCGTTGACTTTAACCAAATCATCGTAGGGATAAGCCGTCTGCGGATACTTGTACAGCATCCGCATGTACGAGTGCGTCGGCGTTCCATCGAGAAAGAAATAGTACTCTTTGACATCCTCACCGTGGTTGCCTTGCTGGTTGGTGAGGCCGAACATTCGCTCTTTGAGAATGTGATCCTGCTCGTTCCAGAATGCCACGGCCAGGCAGAGGTGCTGTTTGTCGTCGCAAAACCCGCCGATGCCGTCTTCACTCCAACGGAATGCGCGGCTGCGGGCATGATCGTGCGGGAAATAATTCCAAGCATCACCATTCGCACTGTAATCCTCGCGGACCGTGCCCCAGGCACGATCGCTCAGGTAAGTGCCCCAGCGTTTCCAGTCCGCCTTGCCGGCATTTTGTTCGACAAGTCGATCTCGTTCAGGATTGGTAGGCATCGGGCAACGCGGGCTGGAGCAACGACGAACTTAAGAGGTTCTCTATTGTGTTCGCTGTTTCTTATCCACGCCAGACCGATGCCGCGTGAGGATCAATTCTGTGAAGGTTGCGGGAACGGTTCGACGTGAACTTCGCCTCGTCGACCAAAGTAAAGAGCTTGTCGCCCCGTGATTTGCACGAAATAGCCGACGCAGCCCGCGGCCATCGTCTTTTGCAGGAACTCAGGATAAGTGTGTTCGCCTCGTTGGCTTTGGCGGATCGCCTGTTCGACGCGAGCTTCTGAAAACTCCGAGTCGATCGTTTCAGCGGGATGCGGGACCGCCACGACGCATGATTCGCCGCTTGAGAAGTAATAGGTGTTCTCCTGGCGGCAATAATCGGTGTGGTAACGCTCGACGCCGATTGCAGCGAGTTCTTGGATGAAATCAGGAAAGATGATCTCGCCAGCGCGAGAGCGTTTGGTTAATTCAGCGAGGTGAGTGGTGGCTTCGACAGTCATGAAATGTTCCTTGTTAAGTGGTGGGTGTTTCCTTAAGCCCACGCTCGGCGACGATTTGCTTTAGAAGTGAAGCTAGTTGAGACCGCTGCTTGTCGTTGAGCGAACTAAAAAATTCTTCGTCGTTCTCATCAGCGAGCGCAGCAAGCTTAGGGACCATTGCTCGCCCGGCCGGAGTGAGGAAGATCGATTGAAATCGGCGGTCGGCTTTTTCTACGCGAATTTGCACGAGTTTTTTCTCGACAAGCCGGTCGACCAGCTTGGAAATGGCCCCCCGCGTCATGCCGAGTTGCTCGGCAATTTGGCTGGGATTAATGTCATCCGTGGTAAAAAGAATGCGCAGCACGACCCATTCGGCGACGGTCACGCCGTGGGATTCTACCTTCGCTTTGAAGGCATGCGACACGTGATTCGACACGAGCCGCAGCCAATAGCCGAGATGATCTTCGAGATTGCTAATAGACGACTTAGACATACATACCTCTAAACAGTTTCCTAGGAAACTATTTAGAGGTTACTGCTGCTGGAGGTTGTCGTCAAGCGGATTTTGTTAGAGAGCTTCTTCGCCCGCAAAAGAAGGGCGGCCCTTGGCCTGATCGAGTCGATCGAAGTGCGTCGCCAGAGCCTTTTCCAGCTTCGCGATGGCACCATCTAGGGATTGATCGACAGTCGACGCCGTGGCGGTCACGGTGAGCGGTTGCCGACCCGAAATGCGTGCCTCCATCGCACACCGTTTGTCATTACTGCCCGATTTGTGCCCACTATTTTCATCGGAGAGGTGCACGTGCACGCTGGTAATGCGTCGTTGAAATCGTTCGAGCGTGTCTTGAACGAGAGCTTGTACGTAATCGGCGAGTTTCGCAGTGCCTTCAATATGGTTGTCGGTGCCGAGTTGAACTTGCATAATTCCCCCAATCTTGCGGAGACAGAAAACACGAGAGCAAAAGCTGATCACTCTCTAAAGAAAAGTACGTTAAAACGACGACAAGGTTCGTTCAAAAAGCCACGAATAGTATTCTACAAATCCCGTTCCAAAAGCGCTCCATCCCGGCGTGATCCTAGGGAAATCCGGAGCGAGACTTGTTGCAATCCACCATTTCGGTATGCCCGACACGCATTCCGTCTGGTACAATAAGTGCCCGTGAGGCCGTGGCCTCGCAGGGGCGCTTTTCTTGGGAACGACATCATGACGAATTGCATCCGTGGGTTGGTGCTTGCGCTGAGCGTATTGACGACGCTGGCTCAACTCCATGCCATCTCTCCCGATAATCCAGGCCCCGCTGACGTGCAATTCACGGTTAATGCTGGGCAGAACGTGCGGGCGATCTCGCCACATATCTATGGCATTAACTTTTATGAAAACGCGGGCTTCGAGGCTCCAGCCACACTCGACCGCTTAGGCGGCAATCGTTGGTCTGGCTATAACTGGGAAACCAACGCCTCGAATGCTGGGAGCGATTGGAATCATCAAAGCGACAACTATCTCGTCGAGAATTTCGCGAGCAACACGCCGCCGGGCGAAGCTGTTCGTCCTTCGCTCGTGAGTGCAGCGCAGAGCAACCGAGCTTTGGTCGTCACGGTTCCGATGGCCGGTTATGTTGCTGCCGATGTTGCGGGTCCCGTGAGCGTGGCACAGACTGCTCCGTCATCGCGGTGGCATCAGGTGGCCGCCAAGAAATCGTCGGTTTATCCCGGCAGCAGTTTGAGCCTTGCGCCCAATGAAAGTGATAACTATGTCTTTACGGATGAATTTGTGAATTGGGTCGAGACAACCCGCGAACAACAATCCAGTCCGCCGGAAGTATTTTACAGCCTCGACAACGAGCCTGCCTTATGGAGCGAAACCCATTCGCGACTTCATCCCAACAAGCCCACGTTCGCCGAGATGAAAACTAGAACGATCGCCCATGCCTCGGCGATCAAAGATGTTGCTCCCGATGCAATGGTGTTGGGGGCAGTATCGTATGGGTATTCCGAGTTCACAACATTACAGGACGCGACGGACCGAACGACTTCCCCCGCGCATCCCGGCGGCGACCAGAACGGCGAGAATCACTATCTGGAGTGGCTGCTCAAAGAAGTCCGCACCGAAGAACTTGCTCAAGGTCGCAAGCTGATGGACGTACTCGACGTGCATTGGTATCCCGAAGCCATGGGTGGCGGGACGCGGATCGCGTTCGACAACAATCCCAATCCCTCGGCGGGGTTGATCGAAGCTCGCATTCAAGCGCCCCGTTCGTTGTGGGACCCGACTTATGCCGAGACAAGTTGGATCAGCCAGTGGGGCACATGGCAAGGTTCACCAGGAAATTATGGGCCAGTAACACTCCTGCCTAGGCTGCAACGAGATATCAACGATTTCAATCCTGGCACAAAACTCTCGATCACCGAATACAACTACGGCGGTGGTGCGCATATCTCGGGCGGGATTGCCCAAGCGGATGCACTAGGAGTCTTTGGCCGCGAAGGATTGTTCGCTGCCGCCTTGTGGCCCATTGATGCTAGCCAGGCTTTTACCGATGGTGCATTTCAAATGTATCTCGACTACGACGGCCAAGGGGGCCAATTCGGTGATACTTCGATCAACGCCAGCACCAACAACATCGCACAGTCGGCCGTGTATGCGAGCGTCGATTCCGAAGACCCGTCGCGAATGATTCTCGTGGCGATCAATCGCACCAATCAGCCCCTTGATGCGGGACTCGCCGTGACGAGCGATTTGCGTTTTGATCGTGCCGAGGTTTTCCAGCTTACATCGGCGAGTGCCAACCCGCAGCAGGCGGCTGACATCGACATCAATCTCGTCAACGCGTTTCAATACACGATGCCCGCTTACAGTGTTTCGACATTAGTGCTTTACTCCGCATCCCTCCCCGGCGACTTTGATAGTGATGGCGACGTCGATGGTCGTGACTTTCTTGCGTGGCAGCGGAACCCTAATCTGGGGGACTTGGCCGATTGGCAATCAGGTTATGCTGGTCAATTCGCGGCAAGCACGAGCGTGCCCGAGCCTGCGAGTTTAGTACTTTTACTGCTGGGATTCGTGACATTAAGCCGTGGCTCGTCGGCAAATCTTTCGCGATAGCAATATGAAGCAAACATTAATTCTGTTTGACACCCCGCAATCGCAGGACTAGATTGCCGGTGCTAAAAAGAGATTCATGCACCAAGTGGGGGGAGCTTCGATGTCGCGTTCGGCGTTTGTGACGTTTGTGTGTTGCGGGCTTAGTTTTTCTCCTTTATCACTCGTTGCGGCCCCGGTGAGTTGGGTCAACGGCAGTGGTGGTGATTGGCTCGCTCCCAGCAACTGGTCGAGCAATCCCGCACTTCCCAGTTTTATTGATCAGGTCACGATCAGTCAGCCGGGGACGCTCACGATCACACTCAGCGGTTCGGCACCCGAGATCAATTCGCTCTCGATGAGTGAGAATCTGTTAATTACCACACCTTCCGATCTCGTGGTGGGGAGCGGTGGGGGATCGATCAGCGGCACAATCGATCTGCAGAATGGGCGGCTCATCAGCAAGACGGGCACTCTCAACATTCTCAACACGGTGAATAGCGATGTCTCGGGACTACGAGCCTCGGCGGGAGGAAATATGCTGTTCTCACCAGGAGTGCTAAGCACCATCAATGGCCGTAGCGACAATCGCACTACGCTCGAATCAGATGGCACCAGCAGTCTGCTCGATCTCTCGGGTGTAACCACGTTCACCGGCGGTGGGTTCTTTAATGCGGTACTTGCGGCCACAAGCGGTGGCACGATTGAAATGGAGAACGTCGCATCGATGACAAGTGGCGCGACGTACATCGAAGCGAATGGAGCGAATAGCCAGATTGCGCTGAATGCCTTAACGACTTTCAGCCGCAGCATTACGACCGATTTTGGCGAACTCCGCGCGATCAACGGCGGAACACTCATCACACCGAACCTCACGACCCTGAGCAACCACATCGCGGTTCGAGTCAGTGGTGCCACCTCGTCGATTGGTTTGAGCAACGTCACGAGCGCCAATACGGTTTCATTTTATGCCCTGGATGGCGGCGTCGTTCCTTTGAATTCCTTGACAAGCTATATCGCCGACAGCAGTGGTTCAACCTTCCAGGCCGATGGAACGGGAAGCAAGCTCGATTTGTCGCCACTTACCACGTTCAATGGTGGTACATTTAACAATTCCAAGCTGATCGCCAACAATGGTGGCATCATTGAATTAGAGAATGTGACGTCACTCAATACGGGAGCGTTTTTGATCGATGCGACCAACTCGGCAACCATCAATCTTTCAGCTCTGACGACGTTCACTCGCACGAACTTTGCCGATACGGCCCGCCTGCGAGCTGCGGGCGGGGGCAGCATTTTGACATCGAGTCTGACAACATTGGGCCCGGTGCTCGTCGAAATCGATGGGGCGGCTTCGTCGATCAACTTGTCGAATCTGACATCCGTCGATAGCACGAGTTTCACAGCGACGAATGGCGGCACGGTGGCTCCGGCGGTGCTAGCCACTTACAACGCGGGGAGTACAGGCAGTAGTCTAATCGCCATTGGTGCGACGAGTTTGGTCGATCTTTCGTCGTTGACAAACTTCAGCGGCGGCACCTTCAATCGCACGAACGTTGTGGCTGCGGGGGGACGCGTGGAGATCGACAATGTGACACAAATTGTTAACGGATCGACCAACGTCGAAGCCAACGATGGTGGCCGCGTTGTGCTGACCGATCTGACAACATTCTCTCGAACAAACAATGCCGATCTCGGCAGGCTTCGTGCGGCCAATGGTGGGATCATAGAATCGCCGAATCTGACGACTCTAGGACCGGTCAATATTGAGATCTCAGGAGCAACGTCCGTCGTCGATTTGGATTCGCTAACGAGCGTCGATACGACGAGTTTCTTGGCCAGCAATGGCGGCGTGATCACAGCCCCCGCGCTCACCGGTTACTCTGCCGGCAGCAATGGATCCGTTCTACGAGCGGATGTGGGAAGTTTGATTGATCTGTCGAGCGTCACAACTTTTGCAGGGGGAACGTTCAACAACACCGACGTCTATGCGGTTGGTGGTACGATCGATCTCGGCGGCGTAACAACCATGGTCTCCGGCGGCACCGACGTTCGCGCGACGAGTGGTGGTCACATCGATTTTGCAAGCTTGGCGACATTCGCTCCCACGAACAATGCCGACGCCAAAGTCATTTTGGCCGACACCAACGGGTCGATTCAATTCCGCACCGCGGGCAAAACCACGGTCACCAATACCGAAATGTTCTTGAACACGGGCGGTGAAATGCACGGCCAGGAAATTGAACTGGGCGCCGGCACAAACTTTCAAGCCACGGGCACGGTGCAGGCCGATCTGAGCAATACCGCCGGCAGCTTGCGGCCTGGATTTAACAATCAAATTGGTGAGCTTGAAATTGAAGGGGATTTTAAGCAAGGTAGTAGCGGCCAGTTGCGGATCGAAGCCTCGAGCGTGCTGCAGTATGATGCCATCGATATCGACGGCGACGCGAGTTTAGGCGGGAATTTGCATATCACGCCCCTCGCGGGTTTCACACCTGTCTATGGCACGGGCATCGATATTATCAACACCACGGGCAGCATCTCGGGTGTCTTTAACACGATTACTTGGGACGGCTTGTTTGGCTGGCGCGTGGAATATCTCCCCAATGTTGTGCGCTTGCTCGCTCAATTTGGCGCCGACTTCGACGAAGACGGCGACGTCGATGGCGACGACCTTCTCACTTGGCAGAACAACTATGGCATGAACTCTGCCGATCATGAAGATGGCGATGCCGATGACGATGGCGACGTCGATGGCCGTGATTTTCTCGTCTGGCAAAGACAATTCACGGGCGCACTACCCGTGGTGGCGAGCACGAGTGTGCCCGAGCCATCGGCAATTTACTTAGCACTAATTGCGGTGGTTTCACTTTTCCAGCGAAAAAAGCCCTTGGCGCATTGACCCCAAGGGTTTGTTTGCTGGCTACTGCAAACGCGGCTATCATGGAGGCTGACTTTTACACCTCCTTGGGCAGGGTCGCCATGTACGCCAGAATACTCCGCGTGCCGCTCGGCATGCTTTTTATTGCATGTTTATTATTTGCACCCGCCAAGGTTGACGCCGTCGAAGCGGTCTGGATCGGTGGCTCCTCAGGCAACTGGTCCGACCCAGCCAACTGGTCGACGGGAGTGGTTCCAAGTGTAGCAACGACAAATGTGACGATCGATGATGGTTCCGCACAGGAGAGTACTACAACGCTCGATCAGAACGCGACGGTGGGCAATCTTTGGATTGACAGTGGTGATGCCCTAAACTTTGATGCTAGTCGAGTGTTAATTGCAAGCTCCGCGAAGATTGCCGGCAACGTCAACTTCGCTCCGTCGTCGCGATTACATGTAGGTAACTCACTTTGGGTTCAAGGAAGTGGAAGCCTTTCGCTTGTCGACGCTTCGCAGATTTATGTTTACACGAGTCCTTATTATGTGCTCTGGAATGAAGGTCGCGTTGAAGGGGCAGGTCGCTTCGATCAGCGTGTCGTGCTGAATAACGAGGGCACTGTGGTGGCGAACGTTCCTGGCAAGCAGTTGTTGATCAATCCGTATAGTACTACTGACAGGAGCTTACATTTCAATCGAGGTGAGCTCATCGCTGAGACTGGCGGTGCACTTAACGTCGTCGTCGAATCATCAAGGTTTACACCTCTCGAAAATTCGGATGGACTGATCGAAGCACGCGGCGACTCGACAGCTTTACTACAAAGAATTCGACTCGTGGGTGGACTCGTGTCAACGTCCACGGCGGGGGGCGTCCAGGAGGGAGCTGTGACATTGTCATATACCGCGTTGGAAAATGTCACGCTCGAAAGAAATGTGAAGCTTGATTCGGTTGTATTCAGCGGTCGCGTGATCAACAACACGCGATTGGAGGAAATGGCAGCAAATAATTTTTATGTCGAGGGGAATGCCACAATCTCGGGAGATGGCTGGCTTGAGCTGAACAACGGTGGATTCAACGTACCTCCCTCGAATATCGTCGTCGACAACTTGGGAATTCCGGGGATTGTGAACGACGTGAATCACACGATCAAAGGTCCCGGTGTGATTAATAGTGCTAGTTCCACGGATCGACTTGTGTTCGACAATCGCGGCGTGATCGAAACCAGCGAAGGGACCCTTCAGATTAATCTTCGCACGATCACCCAATCCCAGTCCGTTGTTCCATTCTCCATCAATTCTGGAACCATCCGCGCGAAGGCAGGTGGCCGAGTCGAAATCTTGGGGACGACCCCCATACCAAGTGGCGAAGTGCTCATAAACTCCGCTGGATCGACGATGGGTCTTGTCGAAGCCGGTGTGGATTCAACGGTCGTATTGGGGAATATGACTCTCCGCGGCGGGGTGCTGCGAGCTGTTGCACCTGATGAGGGGACCACCGGGGCGGCAGGTAAGGTCATAACAAATGGGACACAGTACGCCTATTTAGAGGACATGCGTCTGGAAGGCAGAATTGGCGACATCATCGACAATAGTCGGTTCGGCTTTGCGGGCACGATTGAGAATACCGGCGTGATTTCTGGTGGAATAACAATTTTCAAGCCAACGACCCTTACGGGTGGTGGAGAGATCAATTTCGGAACCTTCGGCGGAATTGGTGGATATTCGCCGCAGTTAGATGTCTTTTATGATCCCCTAATCAATGAAGATAACTTTATCCACGGTGCGGGTGGCATCGGAGGAAATATGATCTTCATCAATCGCGCGGTTGTGCAAGCCGATATTCCCAACGGCACGTTATCGATTGTCGGTCCCCCCGACACTTCTATTGAGCCACAGCCTTACATGAATAGCGGTGAATTCAAGGCGATCAATGGCGGCAAGATGACCATCACCGCGCAGATTGTCAACTTCGAGGGTAGCGATCTGGGGACGATCCATGCAGGTGTCGGTTCGCAAGTGACTATCGCCAAAGTGAGCGGCGGCATCCTCAGTACCGACGGAACAGGAAAAATCATCGTGGGATCCGATGGCTCGCTGGCCAATGTCCACAACTTGGGATCGCTTGTCATTGGTAGCTCAATAGCTACTCAATTCCTGGGAAAGACCACGAACGACGGTACGGTCACCCAGACGTATGCCTCGGGAGTTTATTTCGGCGGGCCTTTTGCCGAGCTGACTGGAAATGGCGTTTGGGGCACGACGAATGTTGCCCTAGCGTTTGAGGTGGGCTCCTCAACGATCCCGTCGATCTTTACTCATGGTGCGATGCACACGATTCAAGGGGGCGGGAAGATCAACGTAGCTAACGGCGCGTTCATCAATCGCGGCACGGTGATCGCAAATAGTGCGACACCGCTGGTCATCGCAATCGCGCAAGGTGCGACGATTCAACAGCAAGGTTGGCTTGCCGTTAACAGCACGCGGACAATGGAAATCCAATTCAACGACGAGTTGTTCGTCAACCGCGGCATCATCGATGCGATGGGCACGTTCCAACTTAGACGGATGAATGCGGGGCCTGTCGAGTTCAGAAACGCACCCGGGGCGGAACTGCACATAGATACGGTTTTCAATGCCAACCAAAACGGTTTCAAGGTCAGCCTTTGGAATCAACAAGGGGCGCTCATGGCGGGTCACGGCAATGTGAACCTGTATCGCTCGTCTACCAATCATGAAACACTGCTTCGCAATTCGGGCGTGATACGACCGGAAGGGACGGCTACCGAGGTCGGCGAGATCTCGATCTCTGGCAATTTCCAGCAAGATTCGTCGGGACTGTTGAAGCTTGATCTGAGTAGCCCCGCGAGTGGAGAGTTCGACGCGCTGCACATCACGGAGGGCCATGTCCTCTTGGGTGGAACGTTGGAGATCTCGTTACTCGATGCTTACGATCCATCCATCGGCGACAGCTTCGAGATTTTAACGAACATCGCTGGCTTGGTTAGCGGCACGTTTGATCAGTTCGATGCCCCCGCGTTGTCGGGCCGGTGGTGGAGTCTCGATTATCAGAGCGACCGATTGGTGCTGGAAGTGAACCCGATTACGGCTGACTTCAACTCGGACGGTGTCGTGGATGGTTTCGACTTGGCTGCCTGGCAATCGGCTAACCAAGTGGGCAGCAATGCTGCGGATGCAGATGGAGACGGAGACAGCGATGGCCGCGACTTCCTCGCGTGGCAGCGGCAATATGGGAGTGGTATTGGGCCCGTAGGCTTGGTCGCCGTGGTTCCCGAACCGAGTGGCATTGTTTTATTATTTGTCGGCATCATATTCATTTCTGCGCGCCGGCTAAGCGGAAAGTCAGGAGTCGTTCCACACAGAGTTGCCCCGAGCTTTGGTGGCCCCGGCCTGCTTGCTACTTTCGCTATGCTCGTGGTGTTCAGCACATGCCAAGCAGCGTTTGCTGCTGAAGCCTACTGGACAGGTGGTCCCGCGGGTGCGTGGTCGGATCCCGCCAACTGGTCGACGGGTGTCGTGCCGAATCTGGCAACCACCAACGTGTCGATCGACGACAACTGGTCGCAGGAGAGCACGGTCGTGCTCGACCAAAATGCAACGATTCAAAATCTTGTGGTCGATGTGGGCGACGTGCTCCAATTCGATCCTAGCCGCGTACTCACGGCAAACTCAGTGACTATTGGAGGAGAGCTCAGCTTGGCCGCCTCGTCGCAGTTGAAGGTGAGTGACTACATTTTGATCGAACCTGAAGCGACGCTCTCACTGGCTGATGGTGCCCAAATTTTGCGGGTCGGCAACGCGCTGTATGTTCCCATCATGAATCAAGGACGTGTTGAGGGGGCTGGAGGGTTTTTGTTCTATGATCACCGATTTGCCTGGAACAACGAGGGTTCGGTCGTTGCAAATGTCCCCAGCAAACGATTGGACATCAATCTATTAAGTACTAATGCAAGAGGTGTGCATCTCAATACAGGCGAACTGATCGCCGAGAATGGCGGCGAGCTGCGGGTCATTGGACAAGGAGATATTTCGAATCAAGGCTTCTTTACGCCGCTCGAAAACTCCACTGGCCTTATCGAAGCGAGGGGAGACTCGAAGATCAGTATGTCGAACATTCGGCTGGTCGGAGGACAACTCAGTACTTCATCCACCGGCGGGTCTAATGAAGGTTTGATTACATTCAACAGCGTGATGTTTGAAAACGTTACGCTTGAAGGAAACTTGGCGCTCAATTCGGTGACTTTTAGCGACCGAGTCGTCAACAATACACACAGCGTCGTCAGTTCGTTTTATGTCGAGGGATATGTCACGATCACGGGCAATGGCTCGCTCGATCTCAATGGAGGATATGTCAATATTCCGGGAGGGCTATACGGCGGCCAGTTTGTTGGAACTCCTGGCTTTGTGAACGACGTGAATCATACGATTAAGGGGCCTGGTAAAATTAATTCAGGGGCGTTTGGTCCGAATCGGCTTGCTTTCGACAATCGCGGAGTGATCGAGTGCGAAGATAACTTGCCGTGGTTAAACCCTGACACACTGCAAATCAATTTGCGGTCTTCCAATTCGACGAGCGGTGGGTCCTCGATCAATTCGGGAACGATCCGCGCGAGATCGGGCGGCATGATCGAAATCCTTGGTACCAATCCTAATGATGAACTAACGAATTATAGCGGAGTTCAATCAGGACTCGTAGAAGCAGCCTTGGATTCGACGGTTTCTCTCGGAGCGATGACCCTACGCGGTGGAATCTTGAGGGCGGTTGCTTCCGAAGAGGGTAGCACCTCGCAAGCGGGCAAAGTCATAACTAGCGGAACACTCAGCGCGACGTTGGAAGATCTGAGGTTGGAAGGCAAGATTGGTGATAACCAAAGTAACAGCCGATGGAATCTGGCTGGTCGAATTGAGAACACAGGCATTCTAAGCGGCGTTTTTTCGATTGCTAAACCGACAACCCTTACAGGCGGCGGTGAAATTCGTATTGAACAAGGGGGAGGAATACGACGCATTGATCCACAGTATAGCAACCCCCGCCCACAGTTAGTGAATGAGGATAACCTGATTCACGGTGCAGGTGACGTTGGGAGAGATTTGGCATTCACCAATCGCGGGACCGTTCAGGCCGATGTTCCTGGCGATACGCTCAGGGTGTTCTCAAACATACCATCGCCACTTTTCAATAGTGGAGTGTTTAGGGCAATCGAGGGTAGCACGCTTGAAATCCAAGTTCCGATCGTCAACTACGAAGGAAGCAATCTTGGCACGATCCACGCGGGTGACGCCTCCGAAGTTCGAGTCGTGCAAGTGAACGGTGGCATTCTCAGCACGGAAGGAACCGGGAGGATAGTTGTTGTTTTTGGTGGCTCCATAACTAACGGATCCTACCTTGCTGACGTTCATAATCAAGGGACCTTGGTCATCGATTCATACACAGAACTCCGCGGACGAATCATTAACGACGGCACATTAACTCAAAATGGAACAAACAAGGTTTACGTCGGCGAGACAATCACTGAGCTGACAGGTAGTGGCGTGTGGGGTACACAAGCTAGTCCCGTCGCGATTGAGATAGGTATGCCATCAGGGGGGCTATTTGTTCACGGCTCGGAGCACACGATTCAAGGAGGCGGGACGATCAACGTGGCGCGGGGCACCCTCGTCAATCGCGGCACGGTTATCTCCAATGGCTCGACGCCGTTAAAGATCACACTCGCAGCAGGGACCAGCATGCAACAGGAAGGCTCGTTAGTGGTCGAAAGTTCAAGCGACTTGGAAATTCAGATTAACGACGAGCGATTTTCGAATCGAGGTATCATCAACGCGGAAGGGGATTTTCAAATCGAACGGTTGAACGCCGGCTCAATCGAGTTTCGAAATACGGCTGGGGCTGAATTGAGTATCAACTCCAGTTTCACGGTTCTGAGTGGCAATGCAGGTAGCAGCTTATGGAATCAGGCGGGGGCGTTAATTGCCGGGCATGGCAACGTCGACTTACATGGTGCAACAACAAATCACGAAACATTGTTTCGCAACTCGGGGACGCTGTGGCCAGAGGGCTCGAATGATCCTACCGACGAGTTCAATATTTCCGGGAACTTCCAACAGGATGTGACCGGCGTGTTGGAGATCGACTTAGGTGGGGCACCCAATCTTGGCGAATTCGATAGGCTGAACATTACCAATGGTGGGGCACTGCTCGGCGGCACGCTCGATGTCTCACTCGTGAGTGATTACGACCCGCTGGTTGGCGATAGCTTTGAAATTATCAACAACCTGGGCGGCACAATCACCGGTGCTTTCGACAACTTCACCGTCCCCGCACTCTCCGGCCGTTGGTGGTCACTGGATTATCTCAGCGATCGTGTTGTTCTTAACGTGAATGCCATCACGGCCGACTTCGATGGCAATGGCTTTGTCGACACCAACGATCTCGACGATTGGCAGGCCGCTCATCAAGCCGGAACTAATCTGGCGGATGCCGACGGCGATGGCGATAGCGATGGCCGTGACTTTCTCGCCTGGCAACGGCAATTTGGTAGCGGCATCCCAGTGGCAGGTGTTGCCAGCGTCCCGGAACCGTCAACATTGCTGTTAGTCGCTTTGTGCGGAGTTTGGTTCCCACGCCGGCGTTCAACACAATTTTTCAGATGATTGCCGTCAGGGAATTTGCTAGGCTTGGGCAAACCTATTCCAAGTCTTTGCCTAGCAAAGGAAGTCTCGATGAAGAGTTTGTTGCGAAGGTTCTTTGACCGTTATCGCTGGTTCTTTGTGGCCGAAGGGGTGTTCGGCAATTTTTTGTTCTTCGCGGGTAGCGTGTTGTTTCTTTGGCCGGGCACACAGCAATTTGGCGTGTGGTTTTTTATTACAGGCTCGGGTCTTATGTTGGTCAGCAGTTCGGCGGCCGCGTTGGCGGAATATTCCCACTGAACCGATTCAGCTCGCCGGGATGTTCGCCGTTGCCGACGAGTACGTCGATATTCTGGCCAAGCAACGTAGCCGGTGCGCGACCCAGCAACTGTTCGACGTTGGCGCTCACATGCGTCACGAGATGAGTCGACGGATCAACTACGGCCAGAATCCCGTGAGGCTGAATCGCCCCCGGGATATGAATCGGTTCGCTATCGCAAGTGGTGAGATCGAGCTGAGCCATGCGTATTCAGAGACGAGAGGTTTTTGTCTGTGTTCACGACCTTCGCTTGCGTGAGCAGCCAATCGCCGAGTGTGCGAAACGTCGTTTGAGCCGCGGCAATCATGCGCGACTCATTTGCAGGTGGCGAGCAACTTTCGAGCCAGACCAAAAACTGCCGCCAATTGTTTTGTAAGTTCTCACCATAGAAATTGAAAAACGAAGCGCCGTTTGTGCGAGTCAGTCCCAGCCTAGAATGAAAATGTTTGGCCAAGATAGCACCCCCTAACGACGACCCTTCCAGCACGTACATGATCCCCAGCACGTCGGCCAAGCCGCGCACTTCGGGCAGCGAAAGCGCGGTGGGAAGTTGATCGATTTCGTTGTCGCTCATTCCGAGAGCCACAAGATCGGTTCGCAAGGCGCTCGATTTACGTCGCAATAGTATTTCACTCGACCACGGTTCATGCTCAACTGCATGGGCCAATCGCGCTTCGATGGCAACATAAAAGCCATAGAAGGCTGCGAGTAGTTTTCGATAAACGCTAAGATCTTGATTAGGATTCAGCAGATCGAGTTGCCGTTCCAAATTCATGTGTAAGTCGTGCGTGGCAGCACGTAGCCTCGATCGCAACGAGTCCGTGGGCTTCTCGGATTCATGCGATGAGTATTCGTCGGTCTGCGACGGTTGATGCAGATAGTCGGCTTCGACCCAATTGCCAAGAATCGCATTCTTGAGGTCGAGAATGTTAATCGGCTTGGCCAGATAAACATCGATCCCGCATTTCTGTGCTTGTGCCACAAGCTGTGGTTGGCTGTAAGCCGTCAACGCCACCAGGCGACGGACTTGGATCGCCGAGTTCGCGCGGATTTGTCGGGCTAGCTCAAAGCCATCCATCACCGGCATGCCAATATCGGTCACCACAACGTCGATTGGCTGGTCGGCCAAGACATCCAGAGCCGCCGCACCATGTTCGGCCGTTAAGACATCAAATTGATGAGCTTCAAGCAGCCGTTTGTAAACACGGCGCAAGCCATCGTTGTCTTCGACAAGCAGGACTTTTGTGCAGGGTGAAATCAACATGGTAGGTCGTATTCTATGCGGAATTAGCAGCAAGTTGTGCAAATGGCAAATGCTATGCCCAGGAATTTCTTCGTACAAACCGAATCGACGACTCTATGCCAATCACTCAAGGACCACGATATCCCTGAACATTTCACCGCAACGATTTAATTCGCATAACCAATTTGCCTTCCGCTGTATAGAAAATGTCCGAAGTGATCATCGTTTAACCGGTTGATGTGCGATCATTCTGAAGCATGTTGCACCAGCATGTACAAGTTGGCAGCTCGCGGTGACTTTGTTCTAATAGTCAAGCAAACGCGGTTGCCTGCCCGCGGGGCTTTTCTTTCGGTACAGAGGAATCGAACGATGCGATTGAGCACGAGCGGGATGCTGCGCCTTTGCGTGGCCGTGTGGTCATGCGGTCTTGTCAGCTTGCAAGCGGCGGAATTTTTTGTTTCCACCACGGGCAACAATTCTAATAGCGGTACCAGCAACGCGCCCTGGCGGACTCTGCAATACGCTGCAAACGAAGTCAGTTCTGGTGATCGTGTCGTTGTGCTGCCCGGCAACTACACCGGTTTCAATCTCACCACGAGCGGTAGCATCAATCAGCCGATTGAATTCTTCGCTCAACCCGGAGTCAATATCACACAGCAGAATGCTACCACCAACGATGGCATCAATCTCGAAGGGGCTTCTCATGTCGTGATCGATGGTTTCAACGTGGCGAACATGGGCCGGGCAGGGGTTCGTTCCGTGGGCAGTGAAGATGAGTTCGCAAGCCATGTCACGATTCGCAATGTCACGGCCAGCAACAACGGCGTGTGGGGCATCTTTACAGGATACGTCGATGATTTGTTGATAGAGAATAATAAAACGTCAGGTTCGGTCGATGAGCACGGCATTTACGTTTCCAACAGCGGCGACCGGCCCGTCATTCGCAACAACGTGAGTTGGAACAACACGCGGGCCGGGATTCACATGAACGGCGATGCCAACCTGGGTAACGATGGCATCATTAGTAACGCGCTCGTGAGTGGCAACATCATCTTCAACAACGGCACAGCCGGTGGCAGTGGCATCAATATGGATGGCGTGCAAGATTCGCGAATCGAAAACAATTTGCTGTTCAACAACTTTGCCAGTGGCATTTCGCTCTATCAGATTGACGGTGGTGGCGGAGCATCCGGAAACGTTGTGATTAACAACACCGTGCATCAAGCAGCAAATGGTCGCTGGGCATTGAATATCCAAGACGAGAGCATCAACAATACCGTCCTCAACAACATCTTGATCACAGACCATTCCTTTCGAGGGGCGATTGATATCTCTGACGAAGCGCTGACGGGCTTCACGAGCGACTACAACATCATGATTGGACGGTTCAATGTCACCTACGACGAGGAGCAAGGAATCGAAGACAGTTTTAATTTTGCTGGCTGGCAGGACTTCACCGATCAAGATGTTCATTCGATTGCAGTTTCGCCCTCGGCCTACGCCGAACTGTTTGTGAATCTCGCCGCCGATAATTATCAGCTTTCGGCGACCTCCCTTGCCCGTGATTCGGGAACCTCCCAGCTTGCACCTCTCAACGATCTGCTCGAAAATATGCGACCCATGGGGGCCAGCGTGGATCGTGGTGCCTATGAATATATTGCCAGCTTGCTCGGTGATTACGATGCGGATGGGGACGTCGATGGTCGAGATTTTTTGGCGTGGCAGCAGAACACAAGCGTTGGCACGCTCGCCACTTGGCAAGCAGCCTATGGCGGAGGCTCATTAACCGCGATAGTCGCCGTTCCAGAGCCAGGAACGCTCGGTTTTAAGGCACTTTTCTGTTTTGCCGTCACCTTTCGATTTGGTTGCTGTCGAACAAAGCGTTTTTAGTTGTCCGATTTGTTGACTCATGGTCTCGCTGCTGCTAATTTGATGCCAACTGGGGGTCTTCTGATCATTAAGGATGTCACATTGCGCCGGCGATTTTTCAAGTTGATAGCATTCGCGATCTGCTTTTTTGCAAGTCGCGAGTCCACCTTCGCGGCGTACACGACGATTGTCAATAATGGGCCGTCCAGCAATCGTGTCGACATCGTGTTTCTCGGCGATGGTTACACGGCTGCGAATATCGCGGCGGGAACCTACAGCCAGCATGTCGATCAGTACGTCGACTACATGTTTGCGAACACGCTCAATTCCGATCCGTTCTATCGGTATCGCAATTTCTTTAACATCCACACGATTGAAGTCGTGTCGAATCAGTCGGGGGCGGACATTCCACCCGAAGGCATCTTCCGCAACACAGCGCTCGATGCCAGTTACTATGGCGATGGCCAAACCGAGCGGTTGCTAACCGTCAACACGTCGAAGGCCAATGCAGCTCGCAATGCGGCACTCGTCGGTGCTCCATTCACCGCGGAAATGCAATACGTCACGATCAATCACACCAAATATGGTGGTGCTGGTGGAACTTATGCGACCTTCGCCGGAGGTAACTCCTTTGCCGCTGAAGTCGCTCTGCATGAGGTCGCCCATTCCTTCAGCAACCTTGCCGATGAATACGGCGGCAACCCCGGAACTTATACTGGCTCGGAACCGAGCGAAGTCAACGTCACTAAGAATTCAACCGGCGCGAAGTGGTCGCATTGGCTTGGCTACGAGCAACCAGGGGTCGGCACAATCGGCGCCTATCAAGGAGGAAAATATTACGATCAAGGAATCTATCGCCCCTCGCCCAACTCCAAAATGCGATCGCTGCAGAATCCCTTTGATGCGGTTTCGCGAGAGAAGATCATTCTCGACATTTACGCTCGCGTAAATCCGTTCGATTCGTGGACCATCAACAACAGCCCGAAGATTGACCCAGACGAATTAAGCGTTGATCTGATCGACGACTCGGTGATTGATGTTCAGTGGTTTGTGGACGATACGCTAGTTCCCATGGCAACGAGTTCCACATTCGCGATTGCAGATTTTGGTTTCGGGGCAGGCGAGTATCTGGTGAAGGCACGTGGTTACGATCCTACCGCCTTCGATCCCGTGAATGGTTGGGTTCGCAGAAATCAAAACCAACTAGAACAATTCGTGAGTTGGAAAGTGATCCTCACCGAACCTTCGTTGCCGGGAGATTTTGATTCCGATGGCGACGTCGACGGCCGTGATTTTTTAGCCTGGCAGCGTAATCCTGAGATCGGCGATCTTGCCCAGTGGCAAGCGGCTTACAACGATGGTTTGCTGGCTGCCAGCACAACGGTGCCCGAGCCCGCAGCCAGCACGATATTGCTTTCGATTCTGTGCTTCGTAGGAATTCGCCGCCAGCGTTCTGCTGACTGACCAAATCGAGCCTTTAACGTGATTGTCTTTGACTCTCGTGGCCGTTTCCTCTAACGTGTTGGGCAGGGGCCTTTGGGAACAGGCGTCGATATGAACCGTCATTCTCTCGCGCCAATTGCTCGCTTTGCGCCAATTGTTATTTGCCACATCTTAATTCAGCTTGCTTCAACCGCTGCAGCACAAACTTATTACGTCGCTACTACTGGCAATGACTCAACCGGCAACGGTTCACTCGCGAGCCCCTGGGCCACGATCGGCGGCGCGCTCGGTCGATTGCACGACAACAACGTCGATGGTGCGACCCTTTTGGTGCGCCCAGGAACGTATACGGGTCGCCAATCGTTGGTGGGCACCTTTGCGGAAGGGGTGACCGTCCGCTCGGAAATTCCCTATCAAGCTCGTCTTCGGCATTCTAGCCAAACAGTCGTGGCTTATGTGAATGGCCGTGGCGCGAGCGGCATCACATTCGAGGGATTCGACATCGCGCACTCTGGTGCAGGAGCTTCACCGCTCGTGTTTCATATCGACGGCGGTGGCGGCAACAGTGGCGTGGGTAACATTACGCTACGAAACAACGTCATTCATGACAGCTACAACAATGACCTGCTGAAGATCAATAACGGCGTGACCGATGTCCTGGTCGAAGGCAACATGTTCTACAACCAAGCCGGGTCGGATGAACATATTGATATCAATTCGATCGAAGACGTAACGGTTCGGGGTAACGTCTTCTTCAACGATTTCGGCGGCTCAGGACGCACCAACGGCAACGACACGTCGGCCTACATCGTCATCAAGGATAGCAACGACGACGATGATATTTTTCTGGGCACGGATCGAGTCAATGTCGAACGCAACGTGTTTCTGAATTGGCAAGGGAGCACGGGCTCGAACTTCGTGTTGATCGGCGAGGATGGCAAGCCGTTTATCGAAGCACGCAACGTGATGATCGAAAACAATCTTATGCTCGGCAATTCGACGAACGCCATGCGCGCAGCGCTCGGCGTGAAGAGCGGCGAGCAGATTACGTTTCGCAACAACACGGTCACCGGCGATCTGCCGTCACTCGCCTATACGATGCGGGTGAACGTCGAAAATGCCGCCGTGACCAACGACCAAATCAACTTTTACAACAACATTTGGAGCGACCCGACGGGCACGATGGGTTCGTCCTTCGGCGGGGCCAATGATTTCTCGGATGCACCACCAAGCGAAGTTGATAATTGGACGTTGCTCAACAATCAATACTACAACGGCGGTTCCGCGATTCCGTCCGATCCAAGCGAAGCAATCAACTACACGGCCGATCCTAATCGCATTGTCAGCAATCCCGGCCTGACTTCGCTCGGTGGCCTTGTCATCCCACGTTGGAATTCTGCGACAAGTGAATTTGCTGACGGTTCGGCAACGATTGAAGACGTGTTCACAAACTTGGTGATGGAGTACGGCATGCCAGCAAGTACGAGTGCTGGAGTGGATCACGCCTTGCCGAGTCAGTCGCCAGCAGTCGACATTTTCGGAAATCCCCGCGGCACGCTCCCCGATGTTGGCGCTTTCGAGATATTAAACACATTGGGCGATTTCGATTCCGATGGGGACGTCGATGGTCGCGATTTTTTGGCCTGGCAGCGTGGTGAGTCGCCCGATCCGTTCAGCCCCGCAGACCTTGCCACGTGGCAAGTGGAATACAACGGTGGTTTGCTCACCGCGACAATTGCCGTGCCGGAACCGAGCAGTCTCTTGTTGATTACCGGAGTGCTGACCGTCGCCGCCAGCAGACGCCGCCGGTTGCTATGAATAAAGCGAGCAGCAAAGTTTGGGGCTCGGGAATCTGACCAATACTTGCGAACGCGCCCGAGCCGTTGGCCAAATCGTACGCCGATTTGAAGTAACGAAAGTCGGCGAAATCGTTGTCGCCATCTAGATCAAGATCGCCGAGTTGGAAGGCATCGAGCTGACTTAAACCACCGAGATCAGTGTAAGCATTGGTGACAAAGATTTGCCAATCGTCGATCGTCGTGAGCCCATCCAAATTGATATCCGCCGACATTCCCGGCAGCGGCAATTCGCTTAAATTGAGATCGAGTTGATAGAACTGGTTGAAATCTTGCGTGCCCCGCACGCGTACCAGGTAATCACCAGGAGTTGTGAGTTGCCACGCGGGAATGAGCTCTGCTTCGCCCAGGCCGTGTTGATTAACCGTCGAGAGCAAACTCAACGTGCCGCCTGGGTTTTGAATGAAGAACTGCATGTTGAGATCGCTGTAGATCGTGGCGTCGATGAAACCCTGCTGAACGGTCGTGTAACTGGGCCCGATGGGTGACAGCTTGATATTGGCGAACGTATCGCCGGTGATTGAAAAGCGAAACCAGTCGGCGTCGTTCGAGCCGTCAATACTCAGAAAATCGTCGTCGAATTGTTCAATGGTTCCATCCGTGGCATCGGTCCCCCACGAGACCGCAGCAGACGTCGTGAAGTTGCCCAACAGATTGGCCGTGGCCGGAGTATTATTGCCGCCGATCTTTTCGCGGGGATCGCCGTACTGGCGGTTGAGCCCATAAATATCGTCAAACTGAAAGCCCCAGATGTCGGTTCGCAGGCCGCCTTCCATCACCGCTTTCCCCGAACCATTCACAAACTCGACATGCCCCAAGCCGACGCCGTGGCCGGATTCATGAATGATCAGATTGCGAAATCCAGGTTCGGTGGCGAAATAAAAACCCACGGAGCCGTTGGTTTCGCGGGTGACATCGATCCGCATATCGCCATCGTTGGGAAAGGTGTTGTCGGCCAGGGCACCACCGGGAGTGCCGTCGAGATTTTCGCCGCCGATCCGGATATCGCCTTCCATGCCAGCATCTGCTCCGCCCGAAGTCAGTTCAGGCACATAAACCATCGTGAAGCCAGCGACGCGCTCGTACTGCGCGTACGCATTGTTCATCACGGTCCACCAAGGGCGGTTGGTATAGTCGAAGCCACGTTCTCCTGTCGGGACGTTCCAGCCATCGTCCAAAAATTGAATAAGTTGGCTGTTGGCCGACCGAGAATAACTTTGTCCGTCAGGCACAACGCTCCAGCGTAGCGTCACTGGGTCGCCACGCAACAGCCCACCACCGTTCACCTGCGTGGCCGACCAACGATTGACGATGTCGTATGCGGATGCTTGTGTAACCGTAAGCAAGGATACCGCCAGCGCAATCGCACATAGCACAAGATTTCCAGACAAGAAAAAGTACCGCGTCATATTCCGCCTCGCCGCGCGACAAGAAGAGAGATCGGCTCGTGCGATCCACTCTAGTTATCTCGGCAAGAGCGTCAAGCGAATCGGCAATTTTGGCAAACACTCTCAAAGTGTTTGTGAATGATGCGCGCTCAATCCGCCGCGTCGACATCTGAGATGCTAAATTTATGAAACAGGCTGTCGTTGACGCCGAAGTACTTTTCTTCGCCATCGACTTTCCCCCCTGTAAACATGAGTGCTACGAGATACGTATAGAGCACGAGCACGAACCCGAAAATTCCCCAGCCGGGTATAAAGCCAATCCGCATGTCCGCCAGCAACTGAGAAAAAGTCGGTAGCTCGTCTCCTTTGACCGGCTGCAATTTCACGAACCAGCCCACGAGCAACAAGAGAAATAGGGGAAAGTAGTTCCGTAACAGTCGTGCTCGCAGGGCCTGTTGCCACGTCATATTGAATCTCGGGTGGAGCAAATCCTCGGCCACCAAGCGACCCCAACCTTGTCGGACCGCCTTCATGTCGAATTGCAGGATCGGCGTGAGAAAGTTCACCTCTAAATTCCGAACTCTAGCACACCACACGTTGAAGATGCGGTAACGACGCGCTTCAATTCCCATAAAAGTAAGAACGAGCAACATGCCGACAATCAACGGAGCATGTGAATGAGCCGGTTCGCCGAAAGTAAAGGTGACTAAACCCATCACCGAGAGAATTGACCAGTTGGTTGTCGTGTCGAGTCGCACACGCCAGATGGTCGAGCGGTGCAGTTCGCCACGATAAAAATGAACCAGCGCCCCGATGTACTCCGAACGTGTCAGTTCAGAAACGTCGAATTGCGGGACGATGGGCTTGGAGAGTTCAAGATGTTCGGTATTTTCCATTTTATTCGCATCGCCATATCACGTATCATTCTTTGCAAGCATACCATTAAAATGGCCAGAACCAACGGATGAGCGGAATTGCAGTGGCAGCCACCAATATTTCGGTAACGAAGCCTAAGCGAAAATAATCGCTAAACCGATAGCCGCCCGGTCCCCACACGAGCGTGCTCGACTGGTGACCGATAGGCGTGACCATTCCCACGGCGGAACCGACAGCCACCGCCATCAAGAAAGGGTCAGCTGACAAATCCATTCGCTCGGCCATGCTGATGCCGACGGGGCACATAATAATTGCCGCGGCGGCGTTGCTGAACAAATCGGCGAGCACGATGGATACCACTAAAATCACACCGAGCAAGAGAGTCGGGCTGCTGGTTCCGACAAAATTGACAGTGGTGTTCGCGAGTGATTCCGCCGCACCGCTCGTCTCAAAAGCTTCGCCCACGGGGATCATCGCACCCAATAAAACGATCAGTGGCCAATCAACGCCTTCGTAAACTTCGCCGACACGGATGACCTTGAACAAGACCATCCCCAGGGCGGCGGCGACGAACGCCATGCTGGCCGGCATCCAGCCGATGCTACTGACGACAATGGCCGCGATAAAAAGCCCAATGGCTGTGAGCAATTTTCGGTAAGGCTGCAATTTCCAATCACGCGACACTAGCGGCAGAATGCCGAGATCACGGATGATATTTCCCATCTCGTCACGCGGCATTTGCAGCAGCAGCACGTCGCCCGAACGAACCCGCGCATCGCGCATCCGCTGCTCCACAAGCCTGCCGCGTCGGCCCAAGGCCAACAGATTGCTATAAAAGTTCTCGCGCAAATGAACCTGTCGTGCCGTGTTGCCCACCAAGATCGAGTTCGGCATCACGACCGCTTCCACAATTTCCAGTTCTTCGGGATTGATCGCTTCTTCAGGCGTGGGGGAGTCATCGGGAATAGGGCGATCGCCTTTAAGTACCAATTTCTGTTCGGCGATAAATTCCTGAAGATGCTGCGAACCGCTGCGGACCAGGATGCGATCCCCCTCGTCCAGGGCGAGCGATTTCATCTGCCGACCTTTGACAAAGACCTTGCCGCGCTTGATCGACATGACATTGATGTCGCTTTCGGGACTGACGATTTCCTTGATCGATTTTCCAATGGCTTTGGAATCTTCGAGGACGATAAGCTCGGCAAAGTAATCTTCGATTTCAAACAGATCGCCTTCGACTCCGCTTTTGCGATTCGGAACGATTCGCCAGCCGATCAAGACAATGAAAGCAAAGCAGATCAGGGCCACTCCGCCGCCGACGGGTGTGAAGTCGAACATGCGAAAGGGAGCATCGGCATAGTCGCTGCGAAAATCGGCCACGATCATATTCGGTGGCGTGCCGATTAGCGTTGCCATTCCCCCCAACAGAGAACAAAAGGCCATCGGCATCAGGATAAACGAGGGAGAACGCTTCGATTTGCGAGCCAAGTGAATCGCCACGGGCATCAGCAGTGCGACGGCCCCGACATTATTAATGAAGGCTGACAGAATTGTTACCGCCCCACACAGAGCGATTACCTGCCGAGATTGGCTTTCACCGACGAGAGTCATCCATTGGCCGACTAATTGAACTAAACCGGCTTTTTCCAGGGAAAAACTCAGGATCAGGATCGCGCCTACGGTAATAACCGCAGGGTTCGAAAAGCCGTCAAAAGCTTCCTTAAACGGCACAATTCCAGTAAAAGTCAGCGCACAGAGCGACATGACCGCGATCAGGTCGTAGCGAATCCGGTCCTGAACAAAGAGAACCATCGAGACGATGAGGACCGCATAGACGATCAGCTGGTCGGTCATGGATTTATTTCGTGCCCTTTCCTTGAGGAATCGGTCGCCATTCTCGGCGAAAACCGTCAATCCAGAGGCAATTGGTGTGCCAGTGACCAGTCGATGAGAGGATATGTTTTAGCCCAACAAGGCAGTAGGGTGGGAAAGAATCCGTAGTTTATCGTGCCAATCCTCGTTCTGCGGCCTGGGCGAAGTAGGTGCTAGCTTGTCAAATTAGGTGAACTTTGCGGCAATTTGGGTCGTCTTAGATAGAATCCGCCGAGAACTTACCCAACTGATGTACAGTTGGGCGCGAAATTCGCTTGGGGTCGCCTTGTCACACTTCTGGACATAGCTATATTAGGTGATTCGCGTAAGTTTGTCGGAGTCAGGCTAGCGTAGCTCAATTGGCAGAGCAGCTGATTTGTAATCAGCAGGTTGGGGGTTCAATTCCCTTCGCTAGCTCGTCAAGTCGCGGTGCGCCCATTCGTTTCGACGCAAGTTGAAGTGTGGGGAGCGTTGTCGGCGCTACAGAAGTTTATCAATTCGCGCGTTGAAAAATTGTTTTCAGCAAGCGAGTGATAAGCGTGATGAAGAGACATATGCGAACGGATTGAAGGACGTGGCCCTAAGTGATTGAAGCGAGTGAGCTTTTGCTTATTCGTGGAAAACAATCTGCTTCTCACAGGAGCAGAATACGCCGTAATCACGAAACAGACAATTGGTGCGAGTCGATTGTTTGGTTCCTAAGATCGTTAACGATTGATTGGACGAAGTGACTGAGGTGCGGAAGCGAACGGGCGCGGTTGGCAGACCGGGGAGTTACCGAAGTGGCCAAACGGGGCAGACTGTAAATCTGCTGGCTCTGCCTTCGCAGGTTCGAATCCTGCACTCCCCATTTGAATTTAAATTTTAGGATTGATGATTTCTGATTGGGTGAAGAGGAAAGCTTGGACGGGATTGCATTTCGCAATCATAAATCAGACGTCATAAATCAGACATTTATGATTGCGGGTGTAGCTCAATGGTAGAGCAACAGCCTTCCAAGCTGATGACGAGGGTTCGATTCCCTTCACCCGCTTTGAGAAAAGCTATTAGCTGAGAGCCGTTAGCTTTTAGTCAGAAAAATTTAGAAAAGTTAGTTAGAGAAAGATCGTTTGAGCTAATAGCTGATGGCTAAGAGCTAAGAGCTAATAGCTTACAAGTCGCTGCTGTAGCTCAGTTGGTAGAGCACTTCCTTGGTAAGGAAGAGGTCATGAGTTCGAGTCTCATCAGCAGCTCTGTAGGTAAGTAAAAGTTTAAGGGTTGGTGAGTGCCTCCCTTTTGTAGTTTCCAAAGTTAGCGACCCAGTAAATCAGTGTAGGGAGAAAAATGGCTAAGGATACTTTTGCGCGTACCAAGCCGCATGTGAACGTTGGTACGATTGGTCATATTGACCATGGAAAAACCACCACAACGGGCGCGATCCTGGCCGTGCAGGCGGCTAAAGGTCTCGCCAAGGGTAAGTCGTATGCCGACATCGCCAAGGGCGGTACCGTCCGCGACGCCACCAAGACGGTGACGATTGCCGTTTCGCACGTTGAATACGAAACCGCCAATCGCCACTATGCCCACATTGACTGCCCGGGCCATGCCGACTTCATCAAAAACATGATCACCGGCGCCGCCCAGATGGACGGTGCGATCCTGGTTGTGTCCGCTGCCGACGGCCCGATGCCGCAGACTCGCGAGCACATCTTGCTCGCTCGTCAGGTGGGTGTGCCTCGTATCGTCGTGTTCCTCAACAAGTGCGACCTCGTTGACGACGAAGAGTTGCTCGAGTTGGTGGAGCTCGAAGTTCGCGAACTGTTGACTCACCACGGTTTCCCCGGCGATGAAGTGCCGGTCATTCGTGGTGCGTCGAAGCCTGCTTACGACAATCCGTCTGATCCCGCCGCGTCGAAGTGCATCGGCGAATTGATGGACGCCATCGACAGCTACATTCCCGAGCCAACCCGCGAGACCGACAAGCCATTCTTGATGGCCATCGAAGACGTGTTCTCGATCGAAGGTCGCGGTACCGTAGCCACGGGACGTATCGAGCGTGGTAAGGTCAAGGTCGGCGAAGAAGTCGAGATCATCGGCTTGACCGCTGCTCCGACCAAGACGACCTGCACGGGCGTCGAAGCGTTCAACAAGACCATGGATCAAGGCGAAGCCGGCGACAACGTCGGTTGCTTGCTCCGCGGTGTGAAGCGTGAAGATATTCAACGCGGTCAGGTGCTGGCCAAGCCAGGTAGCATCACTCCGCACGTCAAGTTCGAGGCCGAAGTTTACGTGCTGTCGAAGGAAGAAGGTGGTCGTCACACGCCGTTCTTTAGCGGCTACCGCCCACAGTTCTACTTCCGCACGACGGACGTCACCGGTGCCGCCAACTTGATGGGCGACGCAGAAATGTGCATGCCCGGCGACAATGTTCGTTTGAGCATTGAACTTGGCAAGCCCATCGCCATGGACGACGGCGTTCGTTTTGCTATCCGCGAAGGTGGCAAGACTGTCGGTTCAGGCGTTGTGACGAAGATTTTGGAGTAAGAAAAAGGCGGAGGGCGGAAGGGGGAAGGCGGAAGGTTCGGATTTAAATCCACCTTCCACCTTCCGCCCTCCCCCTTCACTACAGGGGTGTAGCTCAATTGGCAGAGCACCGGTCTCCAAAACCGGGGGTTGCGAGTTCGATTCCCGCCGCCCCTGCTTGGGAATGAAGAGAAAAGACGAGATTGCGTTGCAAGCGAGTCGAGGACTACTCGACGACCTGGTTTTAACTGAGTGAGATTGGCCGTGGCCGAGTTAATTTCTGGAATGTTCGGGGCTTCGCGTTACAAGCGTAGCCAGGGCAGGATTGCCCGACAGGTCACCTTTGCCGCGATCGCGCTGGTGTTTGCGGTGGCGGCATGGAAGCTTAACTCCATGGCGGGGGCGGATGCCGTCAGCCGTTATGTGGTGCCGTTGATCGTCCTGGGCGTGGGTGCATGGATCGCTTTCCGGATTGTGAACATCCCCAGCTTTGCCGATTTTTTGATTTCGGTTGAAGCGGAGATGAACAAAGTCTCGTGGCCAGGCCGCACTGAGTTGTGGCGGGCTTCGATGGTAGTGATTGCGGTCATCTTTTTGCTGGCGGCGATTCTCTACCTATACGACATTGTGTTGAGCTCGATCCTGCACAGGGTTTTCGGGTTTTAGGATCAGTTTCGATTTGCCCCGGACGTGGCGGATCGTTAGGCATTTAGGCTGTTTGGCATCAGAACGAAGGAACTCTCGGTGAGCGACGAAGCCGAAAAAATCGTTGACGATTCGACCGCCGAGGATGAAAACCTCGCCGCGACCGCAACCGAAGACGCTCAAGAAGAGCAGGCGGCTGTGGATCAGGCGGAAGCCGCGATCTCCGAAGAGGAAGTCGACGGCCAAACCGACGAAGGCGCCACGGACGAAGTGGTTGTCGAAGAACCAGCCGTTTTGAAGAAGCCAGCCACCAAGAAAGAAAAAGAAGAAGAACTCGATCCCGTTAAGCGGGCTCTGCTTCCCAAGAAAAAGGATGAAGGACCAATCGTCATGGATTGGTACATCCTCAAGGTGCAAAGCAACCGCGAACGGTCGATCGCCGAGGCGCTCCAGCGGAAGATTAAGGTCGAGGGATTGGATCGTTACTTTGATCAGGTGGTTGTTCCCACCGAGAAAGTAACTGAGTTCAAGGCAGGCAAAAAGAAAGTCGTCGAGCGGAAGCTCTACCCCGGCTACATCGTCGTGCACATGTGCATCAACGACGACACGTGGTTTGCGGTTCGAGAAACTTCGGGCATCGGCGATTTCACGGGCTCGGCTGGGAAGCCGACCCCCATGCTGGCGCACGAAGTGGCCCGCATCGTCAAGAAGGACGAGGAAGAAGTCGCCGAATCGCCTAAGTTGAACATCAACTTCAAGATTGGTGACCGCGTGAAGATCAAGGAAGGCACGTTCGAGAGCTTCGAAGGCGAAGTAAACTTGATCGACGAACAAAATGGTCGCATCACGGTGATGATTAACATTTTCGGCCGCAGTACGCCGGTCGAATTGGAATATTGGCAAGTTGAAGTGCTGTAGTGGGCTGGTCGCTTGAGCGACCGGTGAAAAGCGAGAATTTCATGGCAAAGCAATTAGTTGGTACCGCGAAGTTTCAGATCCCCGGTGGACAAGCCACTCCGGCTCCTCCTGTGGGCACTTCGCTCGGTAAGTACGGCGTGAACCTGGGCCAGTTTGTTCAGGCATTCAACGACAAAACCAAGGAAGCCGGCGGGATGATGATCCCCGTCGTGGTGAACGTCTACAACGATCGTTCATTCGACTTCATCACCAAAAGTCCTCCCGCCGCGGTGTTGCTCAAGAAGATTGTTGGTTTGGCCAAAGGATCTTCGGTCCCCAATAAGACCAAAGTGGGCAAGGTGACTCGCGCTCAGATGGAAGAGATCGCGAACCTCAAAATGAACGACCTGAACGCTCGCGACCTGGAGCATGCCGTGCGGATGGTCGCCGGCACCGCCCGCAGCATGGGCCTTGAAGTCGAAGGTTAATAATAACGCTCGGCACGCCCACTTCAGTGGGCAGTGTGAATTTAAGAAAAAGCGAATCGAATCATGCCAAAAATAGCAAAAAGAATGAAAAAGGCCGTCGAAAAGCAGCCCAAGCAGGCGCTGGCCGTGACCGAGGCCGTCGACGCCCTTAAGAAATACGAAGGCCCGAAGTTCGTGCAATCCGTTGAGATCGCCATGCGGCTCGGCGTTGATCCCACGCAGGCCGATCAAATCGTCCGCGGTTCAATCGTGTTGCCGCACGGTATTGGCAAGGTGCAACGCATCGTTGTGTTTGCCAAGGGTCCCGCAGCCGAAGCCGCTCGTTCCGCTGGTGCCGATGAAGTCGGCGACGACGAATTGGCCAAGAAGATTCTCGGCGGTTGGACCGACTTCGACGTCTGCATCGCGACCCCCGACATGATGAAGGTCGTCGGTCCGTTGGGTAAGGTTCTCGGCCCTCGTGGCTTGATGCCTTCGCCCCGTGCCGGCACGGTGACCCCCGACGTGGCCAAGACCATCGGCGAATACAAGGCCGGTAAGGTCGAGTTCCGCAACGACAAGGGCGGCAACGTCCATGCGATCGTCGGCAAGATCGATTTCGATTCCGAAAAATTGGCCGAGAACATTCAAGCTTTCGTCAACATGATCTTGAGCTTGAAGCCCTCGGGCGTGAAGGGAACTTACGTGCGTTCGGCTCACATCAGCGCGACGATGAGCCCCAGCGTTGAGTTGGCTGTTTAAGAAAGAAGCTGTCAGCTATTAGCATCCAGCTATTAGCCAAGGCAGAGAACAACGAATACGGAGCTAAAGGCTAGTAGCTAACGGCTAAGAGCCTTCCCAGTCATGAGTAAGTACGTCAAAGATCTGATTACGAACGAATTAAAGAGCCGCCTTGAAGGGGTCTCCGACGCGATTTTGGTCAACGTCATCGGGATGGAAGCCAATTCCAACGTCGAGCTTCGCAAAGAGTTGCGGAAGAAGAATATTCATCTGTTGGTGCTGAAGAACAGCCTCGGCCGCCGCGCGACCGAAGGTTCGACTTTGGCTCCAGCGTTTGAGGGTTCCACCGGCAGCTCGGCGATTGTCTGGGGCTCTGATGACGTGGTCTCCCTCGCCAAGGAAATCACCCGTTTGGCAGCCGATGCCAAGTACAAGCCATTCGCTCCCAAGGGGGGCGCGATGGATGGCTCGAGGCTTTCCGCCGAGGACGTAACGGCGGTCAGCAAGTGGCCCAGCCGCGAAGAGCAGCTCAGCATCCTCGTGGGTCAAATATTGAGCCCGGGTGCCAAGTTGTCGAGCCAATTGCTTGGTACGGGTGCCAAGTTGGCCAGCCAGATCAAGAAGAAGAGCGAAGAAGAAGGAAGTTCACCCGAAGCCAGTCCAGCAGAAAGCTGATTTCTAGCCACGGTTAGAAATTTGAAATCATAAATCGAATCAGAGTTTACGCGGGTCTTTTGCCCGCACAGCAAGAAAGGGTTTTGAAATGAGCGATGCAGCAGTTGCAGAATTCTCTGCCACCACCAAGGACCTGGGCGACAAGATTGTCGGCCTGACCCTCAAGGAAGCCAAGGAACTGAGCGATTACCTCAAGGACGTTTACGGCATCGAGCCAGCCGCTGGCGGCGGCGTCATGATGGTTGCCGGTGGTGGCGCTGGCGATGCAGCGCCCGCAGCCGAGCAAACCGAGTTCACCGTTGTGCTGGAAGGCGCCGGCGGCAACAAGATCGCCGTCATCAAAGTGGTTCGTGCAGCAACCGGATTGGGTCTCAAGGAAGCCAAGGACTTGGTCGAAGCCGCTCCGAGCAAGATCAAAGAGGGCATTTCCAAGGAAGATGCCGAGAAGCTCAAGACCGAATTGGCCGAAGCTGGCGCGACTGTCACCGTCAAGTAATTGATTGGCATTGTTCGAGACCGCGGCCAGCCTATGCGGCACGCGGTCTCGCGCGATGGCTTGATGGTGTGAGTGAAGCTCGCGCGGAAGCGCGAACTTCGATGTTCGCTAGTCACGTGGGAATTTTCCACGTGCAAATCTTAGTACCGAGGCAAAGGGGGGAAGGTGATGGCACGGAAGTCGCTCAATCGCAGCCTACCCGCGATAGTAGCTCGGACCCTCGCGGTTCGAGTCCCCGCTCTCGGTTTAGCTTGGCTTCAATGGGCCCGCCTCTCGAAAACCGAGAGTTTAGCGGGCTCGTGTTGCTGTATTCACTCTAACTCGTGATATCGGAGCAGACGCGCCCTATGGCAGTCCCGGCTGAACGACGTTTACAGGTTCCCGAAGTCCGTACCTTTGGGAGCGCACGTATTGCCTACGACATCCCCGACCTGACAAAAATCCAAACCGAGAGCTACGCGCGGTTCCTGCAATACGACGGAACCACGACGATCATTCGCAAAGATGACGGCCTGGAGAGTGTGCTCCGCGAAATCTTTCCGATCGAGAGCTACGACAAGACGATCAAGCTCGAGTACTTGCGCTACGATTTGGGCAAGCCGCGCTACGAACCGGACGAGTGCCGGCAGTTGCGGCTCACCTATGGTCGGCCGTTCCGTATTTGGCTGCGCTTGGTGAAAGAGCAGCCGATCGAGGAAGAAGTCTACTTGGGCGACCTGCCGATTATGCTCGGTGGGGGTGAATTTATCATCAACGGTGCCGAGCGCGTCGTGGTGAGCCAGTTGCACCGTAGCCCTGGTATCGATTTCGTTTCGGAAATCGAAGCCGGTGAGCGCCGCACGCACAGTTGTCGCGTGATTCCCGAGCGTGGTAGCTGGATCGAGCTCAATACCACCAAGAAGGACAGCATCACGGTCCGCATCGACCAGAGCGGCAAGTTCTCGGCCGTGACGTTGCTCCGCGCGATGAGCCCCGAGCTGAGTCTCGACGCTGATATCATCAAGCAGTTCTACGAAACCAAAAAAGAGAAGATCGTCGACGGCCGCAGCGCCGCCAAGATCGAAGGTAAGGTCGCGGTCGGCGACATTATCTATCCGGTCGGTAGTGATCGCGCCGGTGAAATCATTATCGAAGGTGGCCAGCGGATCACCAAGAACATCGCCGAAGTGATTTGCACATCGGGCGTCAAGCAGGTCGAAATCATGGACCCGCCCAAGTCGCCCCATTTGCTCAATGCGATGGCCGACGACAACACGTCGAGCCACGAAGAAGCCTTGCTGCGTATCTATCAGCGTTTGCGTCCGGGCAACCCGCCGCAACTCGAAAAGGCCCGCCAGCTGTTCTCAGAAAAGTTCTTCGACGCCAATCGCTATCGTTTAGGCCGCGTCGGACGTTTCCGCATGAATCGCAAGTTGGGCATCAACGTGCCCGAGACCGAAATGGTTTTGCGGCCCGAGGATTTGATCGCCTCGATTCGTTACTTGCTGGGCCTGACGGCCGGTGAGCAAGAAGTCGAGATCGACGATATCGACCACTTGGGCAATCGCCGTTTGCGTACGATTGACGAGCTCGCTTGCGACGAAATTCGCAAAGGCTTCCTCAAGTTGCGCCGCACGGTCCAAGAGCGGATGAGCCTCAAGGACGCCGACGATATTACGCCGCGCAGCTTAATCAATCCCAAGAGCATTTCAGCGGCCATCGAATACTTCTTTGGCCGTGGCGAGCTTTCGCAAGTGGTCGACCAAACGAATCCGCTTTCGATGCTTACGCACGAACGCCGTCTGTCGGCCCTTGGCCCTGGCGGTTTGAACCGTAAGCGTGCGGGCTTCGAAGTTCGCGACGTTCATATTTCGCACTATGGCCGCATCTGCCCGATTGAGACGCCGGAAGGCACGAACATCGGTTTGATCAGCAGTCTCGCGATGTATGCTTCGGTCGACGAATACGGCTTTTTGATCACTCCTTACCGCAAGGTGAAGGGTGGCAAGCTGACCGACGAAGTCGTTTGGCTGCGTGCTGATCAAGAATCGGAAGCCTTCGTGGCTTCGGCCGACGTACCGGTGAAGGACAACCAGATCCAAGGTGATACGGTTGTCGCCCGTTACAAGTCGGACTTCGTGTTGGTGCCCGTCGATAAGATTGAATACACCGACGTGGCCCCGAGCCAGATGATCGGCGTGTCCGCCGGTTTGATTCCGTTCCTCGAGCACGACGACGCGAACCGTGCGTTGATGGGTTCCAACATGCAGCGCCAAGCGGTGCCGCTGTTGATTGCCGATCCACCGGTCGTTGGTACAGGCTTGGAACGCGACGTAGCTCAGCACTCGGGCATGTTGGTTCGCGCCGGTCAAAAGGGCACCGTGAATTATGTCGATGCCACTCGGATCGAGATTGGTCCCGAAATTCACCACCTGCGTAAGTTCGTGGGTCTCAACGAACGGACCTGCCAGAATCAAAAGCCGCTGGTGCGCGTGGGCGATAAGGTCGAAAAAGGCCAAGTGATTGCCGACGGTGCCGCAACGTTCAAGGGCGAGTTGGCTCTCGGGCGCAACGTGTTGGTCGCATTTATGTCTTATGAAGGTTACAACTTCGAAGACGCGATCATCATTAGCGAAGAATTGGTTCGCAACGACGTTTACACTTCGATTCACATTGAAGAATTCGACGTCGAAATTCGCGAAACCAAGCTCGGCCGCGAGGAATTCACTCGTGATATTCCTAACGTCAGCGAAAAGGCCCTGCGGAATCTCGACGAGAGCGGCATCGTGCAAATCGGCACGTTTGTCGAACCGGGTGACATTCTCGTGGGTAAGGTTTCGCCGAAGTCGAAGACCGAACTCACACCGGAAGAAAAGTTGCTCCACGCGATCTTCGGCCGTGCCGGTGAAGACGTGAAGAACGATTCGCTGGAAGTTCCTTCGGGCATCGAAGGCATCGTGATCGACACCCAGAAGTTTTCGCGGCGCATGAGCTTGTCGGAAGACGAACGCAAGTTGTTCGAGAAGTCGCTCAAGACGGCCGAAAAAGAAGGCAACGAAGCGATCGCCAATAAGTTCACCCAGATGATCGTCGAAATCGAAGGCATTTTGGGCAAGAAGATCACCGACGAAGACGGCAACGAGCAGGTTCACAATCAAGAACCGCAATTCGTCGCTGATTTGGCCACGCGATTCCGTTTGGATTCGATTGCCATCAACAGCCCGCAAAAACTCAAGGACGTCGAGAAGACCTACAAGACGATGTGGCCAGCGGTGGATGAAGCCATCGACATTCGCGATCGTAAGCTCAACTCGATGAAGCGCGGCGACGAGCTCCGCAGCGGCGTGTTGCAGATGGTCAAGGTTTACATCGCCACCAAGCGGGTGATCTCCGTCGGCGATAAGATGGCTGGCCGTCATGGTAACAAAGGTGTGATCTCCAAGATTCTGCCGATCGAGGACATGCCGTTCCTCGATGATGGAACTCCGGTGCAAATCATGCTCAACCCGCTCGGCGTGCCGAGCCGTATGAACGTGGGTCAGATTCTCGAAACCCATCTCGGCTGGGCCGGTGCGAAGCTTGGCTTCCGCTCGGTGACGCCGGTGTTCGACGGAGCGACTGAAGAACAGATCAACGACGCTTTGCAAGAAGCCGGCTTGCCACGCCACGGTAAGACGAAGTTGTTCGACGGTCGTACTGGCGAGAAGTTCGAGCAGGAAACGACGGTCGGTTACATCTACATGCTTAAGTTGCATCACTTGGTCGACGACAAAGTGCATGCTCGGAGCACGGGACCTTACTCGCTCATCACGCAGCAACCGCTGGGTGGCAAGGCACGGTTCGGTGGCCAACGCTTCGGCGAAATGGAAGTGTGGGCACTCGAGGCTTACGGTGCCGCTTACATCCTGCAAGAGTTGCTCACCGTGAAGAGCGACGACGTCGAAGGCCGGACGAAGATTTACGAGTCGATGGTCAAGGGCGAGAACACGCTGCAAGCCGGCACCCCGGCGAGCTTCGACGTGCTCACCAACGAAATCCGCGGCCTCGGACTCAACATGCAGCTCGAAAAGCGTCAGCAATTGTAATTGCCGACAGCGACATCGATCTGCGTTAAGAATTTTGCATTGAACATTTTCTCTTAACCCGAGAAAGCAATATGAGCAATATATTAGACTCCTCCAATTACGACCGCGTGAATGATTACGGCTCGGTGAAGATTAGCCTGGCCCGTCCGCACGACATTCGCAGCTGGTCGTTTGGCGAGGTGAAGAAGCCCGAAACCATTAACTACCGTACTTACCGTCCGGAAAAGGACGGCTTGTTCTGCGAGCGCATCTTCGGACCGGAGAAGGACTGGGAATGTGCCTGCGGCAAGTATCGCGGCATGAAGTACAAGGGCATGATCTGCGACCGTTGCGGCGTGAAGGTGACTCACAGTCGCGTGCGTCGCAAGCGGATGGGTCATATCGAATTGGCCGCTCCCATCGTACACATTTGGTTCTTCAAGGCGATGCCCAGCCGCTTGGGCAGCCTCTTGGCGATGAAGACCTCAAGCCTGGAAAAGGTGATTTACTTTCAGGATTACGTCGTCGTCAATCCGGGTGACACGCCGCTTAAGCCGCAACAGCTTTTGACGGAAGAAGAGTATCGCGCGGCCCGCGAACAGTATGGCGAAACCTTCGAAGCCGACATGGGTGCCGAAGCCGTTCGTAAGTTGCTCATGAACTTGGATCTCGTGAAGCTCTCCGAAGAACTTCGCGTCGAACTCAAAGAAACGGGTTCCAAGCAAAAGGCCAAAGATCTGATCAACCGTTTGAAGACGGTCGAAGCGATCCGCGATTCCGACAACAAGCCTGAGTGGATGGTGCTCGACGTGATCCCCGTGATCCCGCCGGACCTGCGTCCTTTGGTGCTGTTGGATAGCGGCAACTTCGCCACGAGCGACTTGAACGATCTGTATCGCCGCATTATCAACCGCAACAATCGCTTGAAGAAGCTCGTTGACCTCAACGCCCCCGAGGTCATCATTCGCAACGAAAAGCGTATGCTGCAGCAATCGGTCGACGCGTTGTTCGACAACAATCGCTGTAAGCGGCCCGTGTTGGGTTCGTCGAATCGTCCGCTCAAGTCGCTTACCGACATGATCAAGGGTAAGCAGGGTCGGTTCCGCGAAAACTTGCTCGGCAAGCGCGTCGACTACTCGGCTCGTTCGGTGATCGTGGTCGGCCCGCGGCTCAAGCTGCATCAATGCGGCCTGCCCAAGAAGATCGCGCTCGAGTTGTATCAGCCGTTCATCATTCGCCGCCTCAAGGAACTCGGGCACGCCGATACGATCAAGTCGGCCAAGAAGATGCTCGAGCGCAAAGACGACGAAGTTTGGGATATCCTCGAAGAGGTGATCACCAATCATCCGGTGTTGTTGAATCGTGCTCCCACGCTTCACCGCATGGGTATTCAAGCTTTCGAGCCGACCCTGGTCGAAGGCAACGCGATCAACCTGCATCCGCTCGTGTGCAAAGGCTTCAATGCCGACTTCGACGGCGACCAAATGGCCGTTCACTTGCCATTGTCGATCGAAGCCCAGGTCGAAGCTCACACGTTGATGATGAGCACGCACAATATCTTTAGCCCGTCGAACGGTGCCCCCATTATTAGCCCGTCGCAGGACGTGGTGATGGGTTGCTACTACCTGACCATGAACGTGCCCGACTGCATGGGCGATGGCATGGTGTTCAGCTCGCTCGAAGAAGTTGAAACCGCCTACGGTGCTCGCAAGGTTGGCACTCACGCACGGATCAAAGTACGTTTGCCGAAGCATCGCTCCTTGCGTGAAGATCGGGGCAACACCAAGAAATTGGGTGCTCGCATCGATACAACCGTGGGTCGCGTGATCTTCAACATGATCCTGCCCCGGGGGATGCCGTACTACGACGTCGCGCTGAAGTCGAGTGAGTTGGCAAAAGTGATTTCCGACTGCTACGAATTCGTCGGCCGTCGTGCCACGATCGAGCTTTTGGACGATATGAACCAACTCGGTTTCCGCCAAGCCACTTTGAGCGGTCTGTCGTTCGGTACCGACGATTTGATCACACCCGACACCAAGGGCAAGATCATCGCCGAAGCCGAAAAGACCGTGATGAAGTTCAATAAGCTGTTCCAACGGGGTGTAATCACCGAAGTCGAACGCTACAACCAGGTGCTCGACGCTTGGACGCACGCTCGCGAACAGATTACGGCCGAAATGATGGCCGGCCTGCAGGCCGACTTCCGTACCGGCGGCTATGTGAACCCGATCTTCTTGATGGCAAACTCGGGTGCTCGTGGTGGCGTCGAACAGATGCGTCAGCTTGGTGGTATGCGTGGTTTGATGGCCAAGCCCTCGGGCAAGATTATCGAAACCCCGATCAAGGCCAACTTCCGCGAAGGCCTGACGGTGCTCGAATACTTCAGCTCGACGCACGGTGCTCGTAAGGGTCTGGCCGACACGGCTCTCAAGACGGCTGACTCGGGTTACCTCACTCGTAAGCTCGCCGACGTAGCGCAGAACGTGGTGGTCACCACGCACGATTGCAAGACGACCCAAGGCATCACCAAGGGGATTATTTACCGTGGTGAAAAGGTGGAAGTGAGCCTCGCCGACTCGATCAAGGGTCGCGTCAGCCGGGCGAATATCGTCAATCCGATTACCGACGATGTGATTGTCGCTGAAAACGAGATGATCACCTCCGACATCGCGCGTAATATCGAGCAACTCGGCTTGGAGAAGATTCAAGTTCGCAGCCCGATGACTTGCGATGCCGACCTCGGCGTTTGCCGGTTGTGCTACGGCATGGACTTGTCGACCGGTTCGATGGTCGAAGAAGGCATGGCGGTGGGTATCATCGCCGCTCAGTCGATTGGCGAACCTGGTACCCAGCTCACGATGCGTACGTTCCACATCGGTGGCGTGGGTCAGCGTGACGTGGAAGACAGCGACATCAAGGCCAAGAAGGGTGGTATCGCCAAGTTCGCTCGCCTCAAGGCGGTGACCAACGATGCTGGCCAATTGGTTGTTTTGACTCGTAACGGCGAAATCGCGTTGGTCGACGAAAGAGGCCGCGAGGTCGAGAAGTACGAAGTCCCCGCCGGTGCCGTGATCAAGGTCAAGGAGAACGAAGATGTCGCTCCTGGTGCGGTGCTTTGCGAATGGGATCCGCACAGTATTCCGATTCTTTCGGAAACTGGCGGTAAGGTTCGCTTCGAAGATTTGGTCGAAGGCGAAACCATCCGCGGCGAAATGGACCCCAGCGGCAAGAAACGCTTTGTGATCATGGAACACAAGGGCGACTTGCATCCGCAGATCGTGGTCGAAGACCCAGCCGACGGAAAAATTCTCGACTTCTACTACATGCCCGAGCGGGCTCACTTGGAAGTCGACGAAGGTCAGGTCATCTCGCCGGGTACGTTGGTGGCCAAGACTCCGCGCGAAGCGTCGGGTACTCAGGACATCACGGGCGGTTTGCCTCGCGTGACCGAAATTTTCGAAGCACGCAAGCCACGCGATCCCGCGGTGATTGCCGAGATCGATGGCACGGTAGAAATCTTGGGCGAGAAGAAGCGCGGCAAGCGTTCGATTATCGTTCGCAGCGAAACCGGCATCGAGCGTGAGCACTTGGTCACGCACAGCAAGCACTTACGCGTGCATGCCGGCGACAAAGTGCGTGCTGGTGAAGCGTTGGTCGATGGCCCGCTGGTGCCGCACGACATTTTGCGGATTTCGGGCGAGGAAGCTGTGCATCAGTACCTCACTCGCGAAATCCAAAACGTGTACCGCAGCCAACGCGTGGAAATCAACGACAAGCACATCGAGATCATCGTTTCGCAGATGCTTCGCAAAGTGCGGGTTGAATCACCGGGCGATACTGATTTGCTGCCGGGCAGCGTGATCGACAAGTACGATTTCCGCAAAGCCAACGAAGCGATTTCGAAATGCCTGCGAATCAGTCACAAGGGTGACAGCGAGTTTGCCGAGGGCGCGATTGTGCCCAAGGACGTACTCGAGCAAGCCAACGCTCAGATCGAAGCTTTGGGTGGCGACCTGGCCAAGGGCGCCAAGCCCAAGATGGCCACGGCCAGCACCCAGCTCTTGGGTATTACCAAGGCGTCGGTGCAAAGCTCCAGCTTTATCTCTGCGGCAAGCTTCCAAGAAACGACCAAGGTGCTCACCGAAGCCGCGCTCGCCGGAAAGACCGACTACTTGGTCGGTTTGAAGGAGAACGTCATCCTCGGCCACTTGATTCCCGCGGGGACCGGATTCCACACGATTCAAGAATCGGAAGTGCGAATCTCGCCAGATGCCCTCGAAGCCCTGGCGTCCGAGAAGGAACGAGTGCTCGAACGGTCGTTCCCGTTGTTGGATTCCGCCCTGCAATCGCGAGGTGGTGGCGGTGGTGTTCCCAAGAATGGCGATAGCGAGCCGTTTATCACCGATACCTACGGCGACGAGCCCGTCTTCAAGAGCGAAGCTCCTTCGGGGCTCGACGCCTTGCTGGGGATGAGCTCCGCCGAAATGCCCGAAGAGTTGCCACCATTGCCCCCCGGCTTGGGCGGTGATGCGTTTGGCGAGACTGCCGACGACCCCGTGGATTTTGCCAGCGAGCCTGACGACTTCGGCGGTGACGATGATTTCGGCGACGACGACGACTTTTAAGGCGAGCGGGGGACGTAAGTCCCCTGCAATGTCCTGAAGTCCCCGAAAAACGTGGGAAGTTACGACTTCTCACGCTCCGTACCCCGGTTGACCATCAACCGCGGGCGCGATAAATTGATTGGTTCACTATTTCCCGAGAGTGTTATTAGAAGGCCTGTCGATGCCAACAGTTAACCAGCTCGTTCGCAAGAACCGCAAGCAAAAACGCAAGTTCAGCAAGTCACCGGTGTTGCAGAAATGCCCGCAGAAACGCGGTGTTTGTTTGCAGGTGCGAACGATGACCCCGAAGAAGCCGAACTCGGCACTTCGCAAGATTACCCGTGTGCGTCTTTCCAACGGCAAGGAAGTCACGGTCTACATCCCCGGCGAAGGCCACAGCCTGCAAGAACACAGCATCGTGCTCGTGCGTGGCGGTCGTGTGCGTGACCTTCCCGGCGTGCGTTACCACGTTGTTCGCGGTGCCTTGGATACCTTGGGCGTCGTGGGTCGTAAGCAATCTCGCAGCCTCTACGGTGCGAAAAAGTCATAAGTAATTTAATTAGTCAAGAAAAAGTATAAGCAGTTTCCTATGCCACGCATTACCGCAAGTCGCAAACAGTTGAAGCCCGATCCGCTGTATGGTTCGCTCCTCGCCGGCAAATTCATCAATTGCTTGATGCACGACGGCAAGAAGGCCGTTGCTCAGGGTGTGTTCTACGACGCACTCGACATCGTTCGCGAGCGGATTCCCAACGAAGAGCCGATCAACGTTTTCACTCAAGCGATCGAAAACGTGAAGCCTTCCATCGAAGTTCGCTCGAAGCGCGTCGGTGGTGCCGCCTACCAAGTGCCGATGCAAGTTGGTCGCACTCGGCAGCAATCCTTGTCGTTCCGCTGGATTCTCTCCGCGGTTCGCGACAAGAAGGGCCGCCCCACGGCACAGAAGCTCGCCGACGAGTTGGCCGCCGCTTACAACCGTGAAGGTGCGGCGATGACCAAGCGTGAAAACGTCCATCGTATGGCCGACGCCAACAAGGCATTTGCTCACTTCGGTTGGTAATTTCCAAACCAGACAGCTAGGGGTTGGGGGTTAGGGTGCCAAGGCATCCTACCCCGCGGTTCCTAGCTTTTTTTATGCGCACTGCGATCGAGGAATATGCTCCATGCCCTACGTCAACGTGCAACTCACGCCCGAGAATCTCACCCGCGAAAAGAAATCACAGCTCGTCGCGGCAATCACAAAAGCGCTGGTGGACATCCTCGACAAAAAGCCTGAACAGACTCATATCGTTATCCAAGAAATTGCCGAAGAGAACTGGGGCTTCGCGGGTCAACTGACCGACGACTATCGTAAGTCCAAACATCAAACCTGATGGCTACAAACCTCTCCAAAATTCGCAACATTGGGATCATCGCCCACATCGATGCCGGCAAGACAACCGTCACCGAGCGGATGTTGTTTGCCTCGGGCGCGAAACATCGCGCTGGGGAAGTCGACCGTGGCACGACAACCACCGACGATGACGCCGAAGAAGCCGAACGCGGCATCACGATCTACTCGGCGTGCGTGGCGTTTCCTTGGAACGACGTGCTGATCAATCTCATCGATACCCCGGGGCACGTCGATTTCACGGCTGAAGTCGAGCGTAGCCTGCGCGTGCTTGATGGCGCGGTGATTGTGTTTTCGGCTCGTGAAGGGGTTGAAGCCCAAAGTGAAACCGTCTGGCGGCAGGCCGACAAATACAAAGTCGCACGCCTCGCGTTCATCAACAAGCTCGACCGCGAAGGGGCCGATTTCGAAGCCGTTTACGCAGAACTCAAGCAGCGGCTGCATGCCCGCCCCGTGGCGGTTCAGATTCCCGTTGGTTTAGGACCCGCTCACGTGGCCGATCCTTTTCGTGGCATCATCGATCTCGTGAAAATGAAGATGCTCACGTTCCCCGAGGGAAAAGAAGGTCGCAAAATTATTGAGGCCGACGTTCCCGAGGACTTGCTCGATCTGGCCACGATGTGGCGGGACGACATGCTCAGCGAACTGTCGAACTTCAACGATGAGTTGATGGAACGTGTTCTTTCCGAGGAACCCGTCCCCGTAGCACTGATTCACAAAGTGCTCCGCGAGGCGACCGTCCACTTGCATATCCAGCCGGTGCTGTGTGGTTCGGCGCTGCATGGGGTTGGCGTGCAGCCTTTGCTGGACGGCGTGGCCGCTTATTTGCCGAACCCCACCGAAGTGCCGCCGGTTGTGGGCGTTGATCCCACGGGCAAAACCGACCATCATCGCAAATCGCACAAGCACGACGACAACGAACCGCTGGTCACAGTCACTCGCAACCCGGACCCCAACGAGCCGTTTTGTGGGCTCGTGTTCAAAGTCCTGCCGTACAAGACAGGCGATCTCTCGTGGGTGCGAATTTACTCGGGCACGCTCAAAGGCAACAGCCGGGTGCTTAATGCCACGCGCGACAAAAAAGAAAACGTCGCCCAATTGTGGCGGATCCACGCGAGCAAGAAAGACGAGCAGCTTGAATCGGCCCAAGCCGGCGACATCGTGGGCATCATCGGCCTTCGCGATTCGATCACCGGTGACACGCTTTGTGATACGCGCGCGCCGATTGTGCTCGAATCAATTGAGTTCCCCGAGACCGTGATCTCGATGGCGATCGAGCCGGAGAGCACTGCCGACAAAAAGAAGCTCTCCGATGCGCTCGCTATGCTCCGCAAACAGGATCCCACGTTCGCGGCGAGTGAGAACGAAGAAACCGGCCAAACGCTCATCAGCGGCATGGGGGAATTGCATCTTGAAGTGATTCAGCATCGCTTGCAACGTGATTTCGGCCTTAAAGTGAAGGTTCACAATCCGCGGGTGAGCTATCGCGAAACCATCGCTGGCCCGGCCGAGGCCGTCGGTGAGTGCAATCGTTTAATGAACGGCGTGCAACACATCGCCGACGTCAAGATTCACATCGAGCCTTACGACTCGCCGACGGGCGCGAATGTGATATCCAACGCACTCGATCACGGTTTGCCTGCCGAGATGCTCGCAGTGGTGCTTGAAGAACTCGAGAACGCGGCAGCCAGCGGAGGCCTGTTGGGTTTTCCCTTGATGCGGGTTAAAGCTCGCTTGCTCGGCGGCACGGTCCACGAAACCGGCAGTAGCGAGATTGCCTTCCGCACCGCTGCGCATCTAGCATTCGACGCGGCGCTCCGCGCGGCTGGTGAAGTCTTGCTCGAACCGATTATGAGACTTGAAGTTTCCACGCCCGATGATCACGTGGGCGATTTGATCAATGATTTGCAGCAACGTCGCGCGATTATCAACGATCAAGAATCCCGAGGTGGCCGCACGGTAATTCATGCCCAGGCGCCTCTGGAGAAACTCTTTGGCTACTCCAGCGCGATGCGCAGCTTAAGCCAAGGCCGTGCTAGCTGCTCGATGCAGCCCAGCACATACAGCCCCGCGCCCGACGAAGTGCTGCAGCGGTTTAGCTAGCCGTTTTACTCCGGATTATTGCAAGGAGTCGCTCGTGACAGCCTATTCAGCGTAGGAGGTTACGGTAATCTGGCGACGACAGCGGAGTTGTCCTTCCATTTTTGGGGTTTTTTTCTGGACAAGCTGTTCGTATCTGTTACCGTATTGTTACTTTCGTCGTCTGTGCACCGGGCGGATTTTAAGAAATCCAGCAGAAGGATTTTTTGCCCGCGTACAGCACGAACGGTTAGCTATTCAAAAATATCCGGAATATACGCTCGTTTTGGTGAGCGACAAGTTAGTCGTGCCAGTCCCTGGCGTTTCTCATATTGGGCGGCACTTAGGCGTGAAACAGTTTCTTGAGCACTTGTGTGCGAATTAAAATCGTGAATTGAGCGAAGAGTTCTTTTGTTTGGGAGTAAGGGCCGTGGCACGGTCGAAGTTCGGCTTTGAGATAGAGTCGGTCGCCAATTCTTTCCAAACCCGCCCACTGAGGGACATTAGGTTCAGTCATTAGAGGTCAATGATCAAATGAATAATCATCGTGTGCCCCGCCAAGTTCTGAGATTTCTATTCCTGTTAACCACGGCAATTTTGTTGACTGCGAACGTCTCGCATGCCCAGATCGGCAATCTGCTCTGGGAAGAGAATTTCAACAACCTTGATAACTGGATCGAGGAAACTGGCAACGGCAACTGGGGGTGGGGCAATGGCGAGCTCCAGTATTACTCACCGAATAACGTCGACATCGCCACGGTCCCGGGCGAAACGGGCAACAACGCCCTGCGCATCACTGCCAAGCAAGAGAGCGGCCCCGGCATTGTCGATCAATGGGGCAATCCGTTGAACTACACATCGGGCAAGGTCGTTTCGAAATCCAAAGTTGCTGTTCACTATGGCATGATCGAAACGCGAGTCAGAGTGCCCAACCTCGACCTCGGCGGCTGGCCGGCTGTGTGGATGCTCGGCACGTCAAACTGGGATTGGCCCCGCAAGGGCGAAATCGACATCATGGAGATGGGGGGCAAAAAGGTTTTTCGTGATCTGCACGACTCCCACAACGGCGGCAACGGACTCAACAACTCGACGGTCAATCAGACCGTCGGTGCCAACGCGATCTTCTATTCACCTGATGCCGTCACGCCGGAGAATCCGACCGGAGCGGCTAGCATCGCTTGGGATCCCGATGACGATTATGTGCGGCCTTACTACAACTATTCTCCCGGGCTTGCGGAACGCTTTCTCACCTACCGCACCTATTGGGACGAGAACAGCCTGAGAATGACTGTGATCGACAACAACGTCGAGCACGATTTGTTTGCGACTCCCTTTACGATCGACGACGATTCTGACGAGTTCAGGCATCCTTTCTACCTGATCGCCAACATGGCCATCGGTGGTGCCTATACCGACGCCTATCAACTCGGAAATCCTGGCAGCGGCCAGCCGGTTTCAATGCCCCTTCAGGCCCACATGTACGTCGATTACATCAAAGCCTACGAGTGGAACGGTCAGGGGTCGGTTCACGTTGGCCCGCCCACTGCGCAAAGCCAATCGTTTGGTATCTTCACCGACAACACCCCCACCAACGGCAAGTTGACTCCCGGACTCGATGCAGAAATCTTCGTTTGGGAAGGAACCCTTGCCGACTCTACGATTCCACCGCTTGAGGGCGATAATTCCATGTCGTGGCAAACGACGGGCAAGGGGTGGTTTGGCGCCGGTGTGATGTCGCATCAGCCACTCAACTTGCTCGGCTTTGAAGAAGGGCATCTCAATTTCGATATTCAGATCCCCGCGAACGTCAGTTTCAAAATTGGCATCATCGACGCTTGGGGGAACCAACAGTACGTGAGTTTCCCCGCCTTCCAGACCACGTATGGTCTGGCCCGCAACGGCCAATGGGGACAGGCTTCGATTCCGGTGAGCGACATCCGCGGAACCGCCATCGATCTGCGGATGTTGAACTATTCGTTCGTTATTCTCGAAGAGAGCGGCACCGCAGCCACTTTCGCCGTCGACAACATCTATTGGGACGCTCCTGTTGCAACTCTCCCCGGCGACTTTGACGGAGATGGCGACGTAGACGGCCGCGATTTGCTTGCCTGGCAACGCAATCTGAGCCTAGGCAATCTGGCCGACTGGCAATTGAACTACGGTACAAATGCCCTAAATGCCGCGGAAGCCGTGACCGCGGTCCCCGAGCCATCGAGTCTGTTGCTGCTCGTGTCGGTGTTCGCGGTGGCGGCAGGGGGGCGACGCTCCCTTCGCCCTAGTATTGTATACATAAGTACACTATAATGGCGAGCGGGGGACATAAGTCCCCTGCATACTCTGCAATTCGTTGTGTACTACAAACCCCGCCCACCGCATGGGAGTATCTTCCATGTTCGACCCTACGCTGCGCTATTGGCTCCTCACCTGGACTACCTACGGCACGTGGTTACCGGGCGATGATCGCGGCTTTGTCAGCACGGTGCGAAGCTCAAGTTTCGACCGTTGGCGAAAAGAGAATATCCGCGGTACGACTCATAGTCGCTCCATGCCTGGGCTCGAGCGAGCGGCTCGCTCGCGACTTAAGTCCCCGCCGATTCTCTTAAATACAGCACAGGCTGCTGCCGTTCTCGATCAGTTTCACGAAACAGCGTCGTATCGCGACTGGCAGTGCCTTGCGGTCGCGATCATGCGGAACCATATTCATTTGATTGTTAGCGCTCCCGGCGACCCTCAGCCCGATGTTTTGCTCAAGGATTTCAAATCGTATGCCAGCCGAGTCTTGAACAAGATTTGGGAGAAACCTCCTAGTGGCACATGGTGGACCGAGTCAGGTTCCAAACGCAAGAAGGCCACTTATCAATCTTTGGTGAACGCCGTGCGTTACGTGGCGAATCAAGAAAACCCGCTCCTCGTGTGGATTCATCCCGAGTGGCGGTGCGTACTCGACGATTCAACCCTTGCGCGAGGCTAACGCCTCCCGCTCGCCCGGCGAGCGGGGGATGTTAATCCCCTGCAAGAACCCTGCATCAATCCCGCCTTTTTAGTGAAAGCCGTACTCCCAAGTGGCCAAAGATTCTTGCTGAAAATGGCCGCGCGATGTGGTAGAACGAGGTCGGTGGACTGTAGGACCGTGGACGATGGACCTACAGTAAATTTGACATGCCACGGTCTGGCGTTCACTTCGTCATTCTGAGCGGAGTAGCACGGAGAGAAGAATCTGGCTTCCACTTTTTCCCGGCTTTGAACTTGAGGGCAAGGCAAGCTAGATTCTTCGGTCGGCGAGCCTCTCTCAGAATGACCCTAACTGTAGCCTTTAACCTGCAAGATTTAACCAAACAGGAGCGAGCCATTTGCAACAAAGCCGGAACTTGATCAATCGCAAGGCGTGATAAAGTTGATGAAGTTGAACAAGATGACAAAGTTTGGGGGACCGTAGTCGGTGGCACGGCGGACTGTAGAAAAGGCATCGACAGTCTATCGTCCATGGTCCACAGTCCTTCCCCTGCTTGGCAACATCTGAGACGACGCAAACCACGCAAACCTGGCCAAGCTGGCAAACCTCGGGAGGAGGACGATAGGACAGTAGACTGAAGGACCGTGGGCAGACGGGAGTTAATTACGAGTCGGAGACTCGTGCCACACTGAGAGAAAAATAGATCATTCGAAAAACGAAAATAAACCCCGACAAGTTGGAAGAGTTGGACACGTTGAAAGTCTTGAATCGAGACGCTGAAGAATTTCTGATTTAGAAATTAGGAGTTATGATTGCTTTCCATCAAAAGTCCTAAATTAGAAATCATAAATCAGATTACGGACTATAAACCTTGATCCGTTCGATCGACCGCGTTGGGCCGTAAGAGACGCTCGACCCGGCGAGCGCGAAGAGTGAGGTTTCGTCCTCGGGAAGCAGGCGATGGCAAAACCGTTGCACGCGGAGCTCGCCGACTTGTTCCCAGTTGCCGTAGATGCTGGCGAGGCGATAAAGGGCTCCGTCGGCACCCGAAACATATAAACCTGAATCCAGACCCCAGGCGGCGACGCCATAACCTTGCAAGCCGTCGGCGCGGGCCGGCAGTTCCGGACCTTCCGACCAGTAGCTCCGCTGCGGATCGTAACAGAACACCGAGCGATGGATCGTGCCTTCGTCGTCCTTGCCGCCGATGGCCCAGATGCAATTCTGCCACGCGGCGACGGCCAAGGTGCGGCGGCGGAACGAAGGGATTGGCAGCGATTGCCACTTGGCTTGATCGCCATCGTTGGTGTCGAGCATCAACGCCGAGTCGTGCCAGTCGTTAACTTTATCGCCTTCGTGATTCCAACCACCCACGACATAGATGCGGCCTTCAAAGGCAATCGCATCGTGAGCGGAACGCGGGGCGGGCAGGGGGGAGACGGGCGTCCACTCGTTGGTGCTGGGATCGAACCGCACGACGTCGCTGACCGAGCATAAAGGGCCGAGCGGTTGTTCGGCGTTGGCGGAAGTTGCGCCACCGATGCGATAGAGCATTTTGTTGCAACTCACCAGTGCCACGTCCTGCAGCGGCTTGTCGAGTGGCAACGACTGCCATTTGGTGGGACTGCTGACCTGGCAGCGGATGAAACGTCGCGAAAGGTTTTTGCCAGTTTGTTCCTGCTCCGAACCTTGATGACCGCCATACAGATACAGGTAGCCATCAAGGCTAGCTGCACCAAAGTTGCTGATTGCGTCGGGCAGCGGCGGCAGCACGTCCTCCGCGGGGGACGCGGCTAACGCGCGGGCGGGCCACGTGGCCGGCAGCCACAATGCGAAGAGAACAAGAATGATCGATAGCCGTAGCATGTTCAATGAATGGGATTGAAGTAAAAACACCTATGAAGCCAGCACAGTCGTTCAGCAGCAGACACACCGCCGTTAAGTAATTTGCGGCGCAGAGAGATTACGACAGATTGGTAGCGTCATTCGAGGTCGCGTCCCACCCATTAAGGGTAGGACACGAGCGCCGTGAAGCCAGCCTGACCTGCAAATGGTAGGACATTTTGCAGGTATCGTGCTGTGAGAATCGGCATAACCGGACCTGGGTGACAGGCCGAGCGGAATTATTGGATTTCGATCTGCTCGATTTCCTTCATATGTCCGTCGCTCATAGAAGCACCCGCCACGAACAACAAGGAGTTACTGCCACCAGGCAGAATGCGATGAAAGAAGCGGGGCGTCGACAATTCGGCCGCTTGTTCCCACTCGCCTTCGACGTTGGACAGGCGATAGAGCACGCCATCGGTGCCCGAGGCGTACAGGCCGGAGTCGAGTCCCCAAGCCGAAACGCCGAAGCCTTGCATGTCGTCACCGGGGAGATCAGTGGCTTCGGTCCAGGTGTTGTTGGCGGGATCGTAGCTAAACACATCGCGTTTGATGTCGGCGATTTCGTCCATGCCGCCCATAGCCCACAAGCGATTGTTCCAGGCAGCCACGGCCAAAGCACGACGTTGGAACGGCGGTTCAGCGATCTTCTCCCATTGGCCGTTGTCGCCAGCGGCAGTGTCGTAAACCAGTGCATCGGTTTGCCACTGGCCATCAGAGCCGTCGCCGGTGAGCTTCCAGCCGCCGACCACGTAGATCTTTCCGTCAAGAACCGCCGCATCGTGCGACGAACGTGCGCCGGGCAACGAAGGGAGTTTGGTCCAAGTCTTGCTATCGGGATCGAACCGAGCAAACTCATCCACCGAGTGGAGATCATCGTCTTCCTTGCGGGCGTTGCGGGCATTCAAGCCGCCGACGCGGTAGAGCTTGCCGTCGCAGCTCACCAAGGCCATGCCTTGCAGCGGGGTTTCCATGGCCAGGACTTCCCACTCGCCTTTGTTGGCCAGATTCAAACGGGCGAATGTCTTGGAGAGATTGTCACGCGAATGCTGGTGAGCACGGCCTGTGTGACCGCCGTACACGTACAGCCAACCATCTTCGACCGCACCGCCAAAGCTGGAAATGGCTTCAGGCAACGCGGGGCCGAACTTGGCAGCGTCTTCGGATTCTGGCCGCTGGGGACGCTTCTTCGTGGAAGTTTCGTCTGCTGCGGGCTTGGCTGGTTCTTCAGCTGGCTTAGCCTTGGCTGTACCGCTGGCGGTGAAGTCGAGCGTGAGCGTCGCGTAGTTGGCTTTGCCGGTGTACTTCTTGCCGTTGGTTTCGCCGCTTTTGTCCTTCTCGGTGTGATTGGCCATCAAGCCGATCGTGCCCGAGTTGCCGACGATGAAAAACACCTTGCCGTCCTTGTCGGTGACTTCTTCGCTCATCTCGCCGGTGGAATCGATCAAGGTCACAGGGGCGTCCGCGAGCGGTTTGCCTTCCCACAACAGCGTGGCGCTGATGCCGCCGGGCTTTTGCTCGGGGACGATATCGAGCGTGAGTTCCTTGGTGCGGTCGTAAGTCGGCAGCTTGCCATCGGCACCGGGGATAACAGTCTGCGAGTAGTAGCAGAGCAGCGAACCGGCATAGACGCCGTATTCGCAGACCGTTTCGACGGCTTGGGTTTCCGAGCCTTCGGGGAGCTTGGCGGTCAGCCCGACATAGCCGTCACCTTCGCGCTTTTCGGTCTTCAGTTCGTGGCGCTTGCCATCAGCCGTTTTGGCGAACAGCTTGGCCCCAGCAATTGGTTCGGGCAGATGGTAGTCGTGGTCGTTGGGACTTTCGGAAAAGAACAGCAGACCGATAGTTTCGTCGCCAGCTTTTTCCGAACCGAGCCACACAAAGTGAGCCGAAGCGGAATTCGCCGCAAAACCAAAGAGAACCAACGAGAATGCCAACAATGCACAACGCTTCAACATGAGAGGAACCTTTGCCAAAATATGGAGAGGGCCGAGAGATGTCATCGGCCAAATTGTTTAGAAGGAATGATCGACTTCGCCGCCAGCACGAGTGGCCAGGGCATCGAGAAGTGCTTCCTCGATATCGTCGGTGATAAATTGAACGGAACCATCGACCATGACGAATTGCACGCCTCCGCGGTGATCGCTTCGGAAAGCGGTGCCGTACTTGCCTGCCGACCCGGGGTCTACTTCAGGATCAGGCCGGGTCTGAGGGTTGAACGGGCCCCAGGTAGCACCAAACGAATCAGATACATAACCCCCAGACCACCTGGGACCGACAGGAGCACTACTTCCAAAAGTTTGGTTCTCGAAGAAGTCCTGCTCTCCGAAAGCAAACGTATTAGTCGTGCCATCGGCAACATCCTTAAGCGCAACGACCGTCGGTCGCGATACCATCGATCCGTTATGCATTGTGATCAACCAAGGTGAATTGCTCCCCGTGCAAGGTGCATAGCTGGTTGCCCCGGGCTGTCCAGCCTCGGGCGTATAGATCATCGAAGGACATAAATAAACGGGGATTGTCGCCTCGACAACACCAGCGTTGTCGGGATGGCTCGTTCCTAGTTCGGGATTGTAGGTCACAAGACGATTCGCCTCTTCCAGGTAAGGCAGCAGAAACAGGAGTGCGCTTTCGCGGTCAGTACCGATGTTGGTGTGAGTTGAGACAGGGGGAAGATAGCCTTTCGCATCGTGGAACATCTGCGTGGCGATGCCGATCTGTCGCAAGTGATTGCGGCAGGTGCAGGTGCGGGCCGTTTCGCGGGCCGCTTGGATCGCCGGCAAGAGCAGAGCCACCAAAACGCCAATGATGGCGATCACGACCAACAGTTCCACGAGCGTAAACGCTACGGATCTCGTGCGACGAGTCTTATGGCACCATCCTAGAAGATTCATCGCGAGCCCACCCGGGAAGTAACCCTGAAACTGAGACCCGTAATGATACCGAATATCACTACCGTTAGTGAAGTAGGCTCGGGAACAAGAAAGGCGGAAAGGGGGAGTTGCAGGGCGGAAAGTTCGCCAATTCCGTAATTCGTCTGCCAGTCCTCAAGGTCGTCCGTGCTTCCGGGGACGGGCGATTCCCCGCTCTGCCAAGCCAGAAAATCACGGCCATCGACGTCGCCATCCCCGTCGAAGTCGCCCAGGATAGCAGTGTCATCGGCGACGAGTAGTGTGTCGACGCGGAGTTCCTGGAAGCTGGAATGGATGCTCGCTTGCAGACGGACACGAAAATCCGAGGAATAAGCTGGCAGCAAGAATTCGAATCTCAATTCTTCCAGGTTGGCAAGTCCGAAAGGGGTTTCAGCTTCTTGGAGGAATAGCTGAGTAACACCGACGAGTTCAGCGTTGGTGCCTCCGGTGAGCGAAGTTCCGTCAAGCTTGACCAGTTCAATCATGTCGGTGAACACGCTGATATCAACTTCGGGGTTGGTGGTGGCCGAGGTTTGCACGATCACACGTGTGCTGTAGCCACTCGTATACAGCGGGTTGGCGCCGCCGTGATTGTAGATGTTGGCGCTGATCCAATAGTCGCCGCTATATGAATAGTAGCCGCCAGAACTCGGAACAAAGCCGGGTGTCTGGACGCCCATGTTTGGAGGCGTGGCGATTGTCGGATTGGCATTTAAGTCGTTGGCAGGCGAGTTCGTTCCGGCAAAGGGGGCAATCAGGCTCGCTTGCCAATTTTGATAAGTGCTACCTGGATCGCCGACGGCCCAGTCCGTTGGCTCTTGGAAATTGAACGCCGCCAGGGCTGGCATCGAAAAAAGCGCCACCAGTAGCGCCGCGCAGGGAGACAAAGATTTACTCATGTGCCGGATACTTTTCTAACTTTCTTCCTGTTCTGGACGAGGGTGATTCGCCAGTATAGCCGTGGCGAGTTGTCAAACAGCAGTATCATCAAAACCAGCTTTTGTTGAGAATGAATCTCAGGAGCATCAGTTTACAGGGAATTAAATCGCTCGCAAGTGCGAAAAATGGAAATCGTAATAAATTACCTAAAAGGTCCACTATGGCCTTGGCTGCTGTGGCGTTGCTTGGGTTGATTGAAAGACGCCTCGCGCTCGGTGGTGAAGTTTGCTTTGAGTGACGTTTGGCGAAGCTCTGCGGACGGGTCTTTAGAAAAATTTCCACACTCTTTAATTTGTGGCCATTGACCACTTTCTGTATTGGCCTTAGAATCTGCGATTCGCCTTTATTCGTGGGCGAGAAGTGGTTCTTTGATATTCAGGTTTTGATTTCAGTTGGGGTTGCGTCGTGGCCGCTGCTAGAGAAGTTATTCGCATTCGGATGGAAGCGTACGATCACTCGGTTTTGGATCAGAGTGCGATGGAGATTGTGGATACTGCTAAGCGGACGAACTCCGAAGTGCATGGTCCTATCCCGTTGCCCACGCGGATTGAGCGTTACACCGTGCTTTCCGGCCCACACGTCGATAAAAAGGCGCGTCAGCAATTCGAAATCCGAACCCATAAAAGGCTCATTGATATTGTCCAGGCCACGGCCAAGACGATTGAGGCCTTGAATAAGTTGAGCTTGCCTGCCGGCGTCGACATTAAAATTAAAGCGACCACTACCTGAGGCAGGTGTTTTTTCCTTTGGATTAATAATAGAGCAGCGCATGTTGCGGAAGTCGCGTAGGTAAGCCTCGCCGCGGCGAGAGTCTCCTCCGTCACAAAACATCGTTAGGGAATCGAGCAATGGCTACAAGCGGTAGAGTTGTCGGCATATTGGGCCGTAAGGTCGGTATGACGCAGATATTTGATGAGGCGGGCATTGCTGTGCCTGTCACCGTTGTGGAAGCCGGTCCCTGTGATGTTTTGCAAGTACGCACTGCCGAGCGTGACGGTTACGAAGCCGTGCAGCTTGGTTATCTCGATAAGCCCCGTCGGTTGGCTTCGCGCGCTCAGCGTGGTCAGGTTGCCAAGCTCGATAGCAAGCGTTCCAAGAAGCGTTCTGCCGCCGGAGTTGAGGCTGTTGCCAAGGCTGGTTGTGAGCCCAAGCGATTCGTGCGTGAAGTTCGTGGTGCCGCAGGCGAGTTAGAGGTGGGCGGCCAGGTCAAGGTTGATGCTTTCGAGGGTATCGCAACTGTTGACATTGTTGGCACTAGTAAGGGTCGCGGTTTTTCTGGTGCGATGAAGCGGCACAATTTCTCCGGTCAGCGTGCGACTCACGGCGTGAAGAAATGTCACCGCCACTTGGGTGGTACGGGTTGCAGTGCGACTCCGAGTCGCTTGATGAAGGGTGTGAAAATGCCGGGACAATACGGTGCGACTCGTTGTACCGTGCGAAATCAAAAAATTGTACGGATCGACGCGGAGAATAATCTGCTGTTGGTTCGTGGCAGCATTCCTGGCCCGAATGGCGGGTATGTCATCGTTAAGAAGTCGAACAAGGTTTAATTTAGACGGGTCTAGAACGCGACTGGTTGTATTAGCCAGATTTATTGGATAGAAGTCATGCCAAAACTCACAGTCCTCGATGCCAAGGGAAAGAAGGTCGGTACGTACTCGATTGAGATGACCGATCTTGCCCCACGCATCAGCAAGCAGCTCCTGCACGACGCGGTCGTGATGTACCAAGCCAATTTGCGGCAAGGTTCGCACATGACGAAGAGTCGTGGCATGGTGAGCGGCTCGTCCAAGAAGCTGTACCGCCAAAAGGGGACGGGTAACGCTCGTGCTGGTTCGCGCCGCAGCGGTACTCGTCGTGGTGGTGGACACATTCACGCAATTCATAATCGCGATTACTCCTACTCTATGCCTCGCAAGGCATTGCAGTTGGCTACGCGGATGGCGATTGCTTCAAAAATTCAAGACGACCAAATCACACTGATCGACAAGCTTGAGTTTGCGGAACCCAAGACGAAGGAAATGGTCGGCGTGATCAAGCACTTGGGTTGCCAAAACGAATCGTTGTTGATCGCGACCGCGGGTCATGCCCCCAATGTTTACAAGAGCGCTCGCAACATTCAGAAGGTGGCCGTTCAGTCGGCTGCGGATTTGAATGCCTTGAGCGTGCTGTCGGCTCATCGGTTGGTTATTACGACCGAGGCTCTCGATCAAATCAAGCAGCGTGCCAGTGCCAACGGAACCAAAGCCAGTGCCGCCGAGGCCTGATGAAAATTGCTTGAACCGCCGCGGTGGTTCAGCTAGTTAAGAGTACAAAGCCATGCCACGACATATTCCTCAAACATCAAGCATTATCCTTGAGCCGCACCAGGTGATTTTGAAGCCATTGGTGACGGAAAAGGGTATGCACCGTTCGACTCGCAATAATGCGTACGCCTTCGAAATTAATCGATTGGCTACCAAGTCTGACGTGAAGCGAGCGGTAGAAGAATTGTTTAGCGTGAAAGTGTTAAGCGTGCATACGCAGAATCGCAAGGGCAAACCTCGCCGCACGAAGATGCAGCTTGGTTATACCCAGGATTGGAAGAAAGCCGTTGTGACGCTCGATGCCGAGCATCGTATTGAATTGTTTTAAGAAAGGCGCGAGCTGTAAGTCGCTTGCCGTTTAGGCTCGTAACTCGAACCGCAAAACTCGCAACTAACTATGGGTATACGCAAATACAATCCGACCAGTGCCGGCCGTCGCGGCGCATCTGTGAGTGACTTTAAGGATCTCACGCCAGGTGCCAAGCCCGAGAAAAGCCTGTTGCGCCCCAAGCCGAAGAAGGGTGGACGCAATTTCCAGGGAAAGATCACCGCTCGGCACCGTGGTGGCGGACACAAGCAGCGTTATCGTTTGATCGACTTCCGTCGCAATAAGGATGGCGTGGCCGCACAAGTGGATTCGATTCAATATGATCCGAATCGCTCGGCTCGCATTGCTTTGTTGCACTACATCGATGGCGAAAAGCGCTACATCATCGCTCCGGATGGTTTGAAGCAGGGCGACAAGGTGATGAGTGGTGCTGAGGCGCCGGCCAAGGTGGGCAATTGCTTGCCGCTGGCCAAGATGCCGCTCGGGACCGAGATTCACAACGTCGAGTTGCGTGAAGGTCGTGGTGGTGTGCTTTGCCGCAGTGCCGGAACACATGCCACTTTGATGGCTCGCGAGGCGGATTGGGCTCAGATATCGCTGCCCAGTGGCGAAATTCGTCGTATCCCATCGGCTTGCCGAGCGACTGTTGGCACAACCAGCAATGGCGACCACAGTGCAGTCGTGTTGGGTAAAGCTGGCCGCAAGCGTTGGATGGGTCGTCGTCCTCACGTGCGTGGTACCGCGATGAACCCAGTCGACCATCCGCATGGTGGTGGTGAAGGTCGTACCAAGGGTGGTCGTCACCCTGTGAGTCCGACCGGCAAGAGTGCCAAGGGTGGTGCGACTCGTAACCGCCGTAAGGCATCGAACAAGTCGATCATTCGTCGCCGCAAGAGCCGACGTTATGGTCAGTTGAAGTTACCGAAAACCTGAAAAGGCTGAGAATTGAATCACTATGGGACGTTCACTTAAAAAAGGGCCGTTTGTTGACCCTAAGCTGTATGCGAAGGTCGATAAGCAGAATGATTCGGGCCGCAAAGAACCCATTACAACTTGGGCTCGCGCATGCACAATCATTCCCGAATTTGTGGGCCATACGTTCTTGGTTTACAACGGCAAGCAGCACTTGAAAGTGTTCGTCACTGAAGACATGGTCGGTCACAAGTTAGGCGAGTTTTCGCCGACTCGCAGTTTCCGTGGCCACGGTGGTAAGGGTAAGAAGTAGATGAGCCGTTAGCAATTAGCCGTTAGCTGCTGAGTCGCAGCAATCTGGCTAAAGCTAAAAGCTAAGAGCTGAAAGCTTAACAATGGCATACACCGCAACACATATGCACGCCCGTATCAGTGCCAGCAAGGTTCGTCCCTTGGCGACGTTGATTCGCGGCAAAAAAGTTGACGACGCACTCGCCATTCTGCGGTATCAACCGCAGCGTGGGGCGCGGATGTTGGAGAAGGTTCTCAAAAGCGCGTTAGGTAACGCCGAGGACTTGCGGGCACCGAATCTGGGTGGCTTGCGAGTGGTCGACGCCCGCGTTGATGGAGGGCCGATGTTCAAGCGAGTTCGCCCGCGTGCTCGTGGCATGGCTCACATCATTAAGAAGCGGTTTTCGCACATTAAGGTATCCATCGAATAGGAAGCTGTCAGCCGTTGGCTGATCACTGCAACAGAAGCTGAGAGCTTAAAACATGGGTCAAAAAGTCAATCCAATTGGTTTTCGCACGGGTATCATGCTGGGCTGGAAGAGCCGCTGGTATGCGTCGAAAAAAGAGTATTCGGAATTGCTGGTCGAAGATTTCAAGATCCGCAAGTACGTTCACTCGAAATACAAGTTTGCTGGTATCCCCAAGGTCGAGATTGAGCGCACCCGCGATGAAGTCAAAGTGATTTTGTTTGCCGCTCGACCCGGTGTGATCATCGGCCGCAAGGGTGAGTCGGTCGAAGCTTTACAAGACGAATTGCAAAAGCTGGTCGGTCGCCGAATCAACATCAAGATCGAAGAAGTGTCGCGTCCTGAGTTGCAAGCCCAGCTTGTGGCCGAGGATATCGCCGAGCAGTTGAGCAAGCGTGCGAGCTTCCGCCGGACGATGAAGCGTTCGATCGAGCAAACAATGGAAGCGGGTGCCAAAGGTATTAAAGTGCAATTGGCTGGCCGTTTGGGTGGTGCCGAAATGGCCCGCCGTGAAAAGCAGATAGCCGGTTCGATTCCGCTCAGCACATTGCGGGCAAAGATCGATTACGGTTTTGTGGAAGCCATGACGGCCCAAGGCCACATTGGCGTTCAGGTTTGGATCAATCAAGGTATGTACGAGGACGAGACCGATGGCGTTGATGCCCAAGAGGGTCAAGCACCGAAAAAGCCAAAGAGGTCGTATAAGAGGTAACGCCACTCGCGGTAACCGAGTCGTCTTTGGCGAATTCGGTCTGCAGGCTATGGAGCCTGGGTGGATTAGCGCTCAAACGATCGAAGCTGGTCGTATCGCCGCGCAGCAGTATGTGCGTGGTGAAGGACGGCTTTATATTCGCGTGTTTCCCCACAAGTCGATTACTTCGATCCCGCTCGAAACTCGTATGGGTAAGGGCAAGGGCGAGCCGGAGTTTTGGGCAGCGGTCGTGAAGCCAGGCACGATTTTGTACGAAGTAGCCGGGGTGAGCGAAGCCGCGGCACGGATTTGCCTGGCGCGCCTAGCGCACAAGATGCCTATCCGCGTCCGCATGGTAAAGAGAACTTAAGATAGTTATTAGCCATTGGCTGTTAGCAAGATTGCCGGAAGTATCTCTGGTTAAGAGCTAACAACTAGTAGCTGAGAGTAATAGCTGAGAGCTTTAACAATGACCAAAGCCAAAGAACTACGCGACATGAGCGACGAGCAATTGGGTCTCACGCTCAAAGAGTCGATGGATAGCTTGTTCCGCTTCCGCGTGCAAGCTCAGACCGACCGCTTGGATGCTCCCAGCGAATTGCGCAAGCAACGTCGGTTGATCGCTCGCATTAAGACCATTCAAACCGAAAAAGCAGCCAGTAAGTGATTTATTAGCCCCGTCGGTTGCGGCGGGTGAATGAAAACCGAGAACACACATGCCTAAGAGACAGTTAATCGGCATCGTCACAAGCGACAAGATGAATAAGAGCCGCCGCGTGGAAATTGGCCGTTTGGTCAAGCACCCCAAGTACGGCAAATTCATCCATCGCCGGACCGTGTGCCACGTGCATGACGAGAATAATGAATCGAACATCGGTGACACGGTCGAGATCATCGAATGTCCGCCAAAGTCAAAGCTCAAGCGTTGGGACTTGGTGCGAATCGTTGCCAAGAATCAGCAAGTGGACATCGCCGCGATGCGTGCCGCCGCTAAGTTGCAAGAGGCTGCAGCTGCTGAAGGTTCTGACGCTTAATTAAGTTATCCAATACAGATTTGAATTACGTAAGAAGTCGTTGAGGCTGAAGCCATGATCCAGATGCAAACCCGTCTTGCCGTTGCCGACAACACGGGCGCCAAGGAAGTGATGTGCGTCAAAGTGTTGGGGGGAAGCCGTCGGCGGTTTGCCCAGTTGGGCGACGTGATTATTTGCAGCGTGAAGAGCGTGATTCCCGGCAGCGACGTCAAGAAAAAGGCGGTCGTGCGTGGGGTGATCGTGCGAGCCAAATATCCGACTCGCCGTAGCGACGGTAGCTATGTGCGATTCGACGCGAACGCCGTGGTATTGATCGACAAAGACAATAACCCCCGTGGAACTCGTATTTTCGGTGCCGTCGCCCGTGAGCTGCGTGAGCGCAAGTTCATGAAGATTGTTAGCCTGGCTAGTGAGGTGGTGTAACGATGTTGATTCGCACTGGAGATACCGTTGAAGTGATTAGCGGCTCCGACAAGGGGACGCAAAACCGCGTGATTCAAATCGATCGCGAGGCCGGCAAGGCTTTGGTCGAAGGTGTGAACCGCGTTTACAAGCACGTACGCCGCAGTCAAAAACATCCCCAAGGTGGTCGGCTCAGCAAAGAGATGCCGATTCAGCTTTCCAACGTGATGTATGTCTGTGGTTCGTGCAACGCCAAGACCCGCTTGGGTGCTCGCTTTAGTAAAGAGGGTGCCAAAGAGCGGTTCTGCAAAAAGTGTGGTGCCGCCGCGGGCGAGATCGCGCCGCCTCACAAGTCGCATAAGAGCAAGTCGTAAACTAATAAATCAAATCGGCGATCCTCAGGATCACGGCTATGGCAACTGATAAGAAAAAAACTGAAACTCAAGGCTCCGCAACGGCTCCCCGTTTGCAGGAGCGTTATACAAAAGAAATTTTGCCGAACTTGGCCAAGAGCCTGGGCCGGACCAATCCCCATTCCCTGCCCAAGTTGCAAAAGATCGTGGTGAGCATGGGCGTGGGAAGTGCGATCTCCGACAAGAAGCACATGGAAGACGCCGTCTCGGCGATGACCGACATCACCGGCCAAAAGCCGTTAGTGTGCAAGGCACGCAAGTCGGTGGCGACTTTCCGTCTTCGCGAGGGTCAAGCGATTGGCTGCAAAGTGACTTTGCGTGGCCGTCGGATGTATGAGTTTTTGGACCGCTTGGTTTCGATTGCTCTGCCGCGCGTGCGTGACTTCCGGGGCCTGAACCCCAACGCATTCGATGGGCGAGGTAATTACAGCTTGGGTCTCAACGAACAGCTCGTGTTTCCTGAGTTAAATCCCGACAAATACACCCGTCCGCAAGGCATGAACATCGCGATGTGTTGTTCAACCGATTCGGACGACGAATCTCGCGAATTGCTCGTCGGTTTTGGCGTGCCGTTCCGCAACGAAAATTCAGACAAGTAAGCATTCCCGTAAGAGAATTATCGAAAGGATACCAACCCCGTGGCGAGCAAATCGAAAATCGCGAAGGCTGAACGCAAGCCGAAATTTTCGACGCGGAGCGAGTCGCGCTGCAAACTTTGCGGCCGGCCCCGTGCCGTTTATCGCAAGTTTGGCATCTGCCGAATTTGTTTTCGCAAGTTGGCGGATCGTGGATTGATTCCCGGCGTCAAGAAGGCCAGTTGGTAACAAGCAATATCCAGACGGTAAGTTTTCCGTCGTAAGCAAATATTTTTGAGACACCCTGTTGAGGGATTAGAAGACTATGATGACCGACCCGATTGCCGACATGCTCACACGCATTCGCAATGCCGTCCGCATTGAACGGCCTGTCGTCGAGATGCCTCACTCCAAGGTCAAGCGCGGCGTAGCCGAAGTGCTGAAGCGTGAAGGTTACATTTGGGACTGGCGCGAAGAGGATGCCAAGGATACCCCTGGCACGCAGTTGCTGATCGACCTGAAATATGGTCCGAACGGTGAGCGCGTGATCCGCCACATCAAACGCGTAAGCAAACCAGGGCGTCGTGTTTACAGTGGCGCCAAGGAGTTGCGTCCGATCCTCAATGGTTTGGGTATTTCCATCATCAGCACTAGCCGGGGTGTGGTCAGCGACCGCGAAGCCCGCCAGAAAAATCTGGGTGGCGAAGTGTTATGCGAGTTGTGGTAAGGAAGAAGTCATTAGCTATTCGTTGTTAGCTGTTAGCGAGAAGGCTGCAGCAATTTCGGCTAATAGCTAAAAGCTAATAACTAAGAGCTTTAAAAATGTCGCGAATCGGAAAAAAACCTGTGACCGTCCCCTCCGGCGTGAAAGTCGCCGTTTCTTCGCGGGAAATCGCCGTGGAAGGAAAGCTTGGCAAGCTGGTCTGGTCGCATCGCCCTGAAGTGCAAGTGGAAGTGGTCGATGACGGTAAGACCGTCAACGTATCGAGTCCTGGCGAAACCCGCGAGGAGCGTGCATTGCACGGCTTAACTCGGGCGCTCATTCAGAACATGGTTGTGGGTGTGGCAACGGGTTACGAAAAGAAGCTTGAAATCCACGGCGTGGGTTACTTGGCTGCAATTCAGAATGGCGTGTTGCAACTCCGGGTGGGATTTGCCAACGAAATTCAAAAGAAAATTCCCGCGGGATTGGATGTTACCTGTCCCGATCAGACGCACGTCGTCATTAAGGGAATCGATAAGCAAAAGGTCGGGCAGTTTGCCGCCGAAGTGCGTGCCGTACGGAAGCCGGAGCCCTACAAGGGCAAGGGCATTCGCTATGATGGCGAGCAAGTCCGTCGTAAGGCTGGTAAGACCGCGAAGTAAGCATTGAAGTAAAGCGAGTAGAAGAGACATGGACCATCATAAAGCAATCGGCAAACAACGGCAGCGTCGTGCGTTTCGTGTGCGGAAGCGCACTCGGGGAACCGCCGAGCGTCCGCGGTTGTGCGTCACGCGCACGTTGCGGAACATCTCTGCCCAGGTGATTGACGACATTGCGGGCGTGACGCTCGCCAGTGCGTCAACCGCGGATAAGGGATTGGCCAAGAGCATTAAGTACGGTGGCAATGTTGCCGCCGCAGAAATGATTGGCAAGGCGATTGCCGAGAAGGCCGCTGCCAAGGGCGTGACCGAGGTTTGTTTCGATCGTGGTGCTTGCAAGTATCACGGTCGCGTGGCGGCACTAGCAAATGCTGCTCGTGAAGGTGGTTTGCAGTTCTAGATGATTTCACCGCGGGAAGTTATCCCGTGGTTCCCGTGCAATTGTTGGAGATAACCAAGCGTGGCTAATCCACCTCGTGGCAAGAGAAAAGAACAAGACGATTCCCCTCGCCAAGGCGAGTTGATGGAGAAGGTCGTTAAGATCAAGCGGTGCTCCGCAGTGGTCAAAGGCGGTCGTCGCTTCAGCTTTGCCGCGATGGTCGTTGTCGGCGATGGCAAGGGAAAAGTTGGTTGGGGCTACGGTAAGGCCAATGAAGTTCCTCCCAGCGTGGAAAAGGCTGTGAAGGAGGGGATGCGGAGCATGAAGGCCGTCGCCCGCTTCGAGTCAACGATTCCCCACATCGTGAAAGGTCACTACGGTGCAGCTGAAGTGATTCTTGTGCCGGCTTCCCCGGGTACGGGCGTTATTGCCGGTGCCGCGGTGCGTGCCGTTTGCGAAGCCGCCGGCATTCACGACATCCTCACCAAATGCTATGGCTCGACCAATCCCGTGACGTTGGTCAAAGCCACCATGGCCGCTCTCGAGCAATTGCGGCCCAAGTATGAAATTGAACGTCTACGCGGAGTGACCCTGTAATGATTCTTAACGACGTCCATCGCGGCATTCAAAAGAATAAAAAGCGCAAGCGCCTTGGTCGTGGTCCTGGATCGGGTCACGGCAAGACATCTGGCCGTGGTTACAACGGTCAAGGTTCGCGTAGCGGCGTATCGAAGTTGTCGATCTTCGTTGGCGGCATGACTCCGCTCGTGCGGCGAATTCCCAAGCGAGGTTTCCATAACAAATTTGCTTCGGAAGTGGTCGCTGTGAACGTTGGCCAACTCGACAAGGCATTCAATGCCGGTGAAGAAGTAACTCTCGAAGCGCTGGCGGCAAAGAATTTGGCCAAAGGTCGTTTCGACGAGCTCAAGATTTTGGGCAACGGCGAGCTCACCAAGAAGCTCAAGATCAATGCCCATCAATTCAGCAAGTCAGCGGTCGAAAAGATCGAAAAAGCAGGATGCGAGATGGTTGTACTGCCCGGTAAAACTCCCGTGGCAGTGAAACAGCGTGCTAAAAAGCAAGCCAAGAAGGGCTAGAATTGCAGCTTGAGAATCATTCTGCAGTTCCATTTCCATAGGATCGAGCCATGTGGGAAAAAATTCGGGTCGTTTGGCAAATCCCTGAGCTGCGACAGAAAATTCTGCTCACGCTTGGTTTGCTGGCGATCTACCGACTCGGCTTTCAGATCCCGCTTCCGATCGTCGATCCTCAAAAAGTGCAAGCCGCGGCCACGAGTGGCCAAACCGGCGGCATGACCGACGTTCTGCAACAAGTGGCCGTGTTCAGCGCGAGCCAGTTGACCCAGGTCACTATCTTTGGCCTGGGCATCATGCCGTACATTTCGGCGTCGATCATCTTCCAACTCTTGGGTAGCGTTTATCCTCCGCTGGAAGCCTTGCAAAAAGAAGGCGAGGCGGGGCGAAAGAAGATCAATGAATACACGCGCTATGCAACGGTGCTGATTTGCATCATTCAAAGCTGGGTGTACGTCAATGCGTATATTGTTCCGCAAGGTTTGGTCGATGTTGCGTTTTTGGATCCCGACACCGAGTCATTGGCCTTCAGTTGGAAAGTCGTAGCCGTCTTGACCATGACCGCGGGTACCGTGTTTCTGATGTGGATCGGCGAGCAGATCGACGAGTTCGGCATCGGCAACGGTATCAGCTTATTGATCATGGCGGGCATCTTGGCCGCCATGCCGAATGCTGGTATCGAGTTATTGCGGTTATCGTCTTTTGAATTGGGTGGCGGCCCCGGCGGCAAGTTGGGAGTGGAACAACTCTTAATGCTGGCGGCAATGTTTGTTGCCGTGGTGGTGGGTGTGGTTTACATCACGCTTGGCCAGCGCCGGATTCCCATGCAAAGTGCCAAGCACGTGCGTGGTCGCCGGGTCTATGGCGGCACTCGCCAGTATTTGCCACTCAAAGTGAATCAATCGGGCGTGATGCCAATTATTTTTGCCAGCAGCTTGTTGATGCTCCCCGCGTTGATTTTCACTCAACTCAATAACATTGCCTGGAAGAACGGTAGTTTTTGGGACAATTTCTTCTCCTGGGCTGCGGATGCGTTCTCTCGAGATTCCTTTGCCTATGTGCTGCTGTACGTCGGCTTGATTTACTTCTTCTGCTATTTCTGGACCGCGATCACCTTCAATCCGAAGGATGTTTCGGAAAATCTTAAAAACTATGGGTCATTCATCCCAGGATATCGACCGGGCAAACGTACCGCCGACTACCTCGAAAAAGTCATGTATCGCATCACTTACGTGGGCGCCGGATTTTTAGCTTTGGTTGCGGTTATTCCCACGGTGATTTCGAACTGGATGGGTGTACCTTATGGGGTAGCCAGTTTCTATGGTGGAACAGGTCTGTTGATTGCCGTGAGCGTTGCCTTTGATTTGGTGCAAAAGATCGACAGTCATTTGGTGATGAGAAACTACTCGGGCTTGCTGGAAAAATCATAGGGAGTGCCGGCGAGACTGATCTACTACAACCCTTGGGCAGGCGAGCGGGGTAGGGAACAAGGTTGTCATGCGGATCGTTTTCATGGGGCCTCCGGGCGCGGGCAAAGGTACGCAGTCGCTGCGCTTAGCGGAACAACTTCAAATCCCCAAGCTCTCCACCGGCGACATGCTGCGTGCGGTTGTGGCTCAGAAAACCGAAGTCGGTGTGCGAGCCGACGAATATATGGTTCAAGGCCATTTGGTTCCCGACGAGTTGGTCGAACGCATTGTTTTCGAGCGGCTCAGTGAACCAGACTGCGAAAACGGCAGCATCATCGATGGCTTTCCGCGGACGGTCCCCCAGGCGGTCGCCTTGGATGAATGGCTGGGCGAGCATCAAGAGCCGCTCGGCGTGGTGATTCAGATCTTTGTGCCGCTGGATGAATTGCTCCGTCGACTAGCGGGCCGTGGCCGCGAGGACGATCATCGTGCGATCGTGGCTGAGCGGCTCAAGCAGTTCGACGAGCTCACCCGCCCGTTGCTGGAATATTATCGTGATCGGGGCATCCTGCATAAAATTGATGGCGTTGGGAAAACAGACGAAGTGTTCGATAGAATTATGGCGGCGGTTGAAGCAGCCGGAACAGCGGCAAGTAGAAAGAGAGCGTGAATTTTCCAAGCGTAGCGAAGGGCTCGTCTGAAAAGTTTGCCATCCACCACCAATGATTCAGTTAAAATCACCACGCGAAATTGGACTGATGCGTCAGGCGGGATTGGCCGTGTGGCGGGCGCATCAGATTGTGGGAGAGATGATCCGACCCGGCGCGACCACTGCCGAGATCGACCGTGCGGTTGAGCAGCATTTCGATAGTTTGGGCGCGGTGCCGCTCTTTAAAAACTATCCGAATTCGGCCAAGAAAAAGCGGCCTTTTCCAGCCGTCACGTGCATGTCGATCAACGAGGCGGTGGTGCATGGAATCCCCAGTAACAAACCGCTCAAAGAGGGTGATATTGTCAGCGTCGACACGGGGTGTCGGTTGAATGGCTGGTGCGGTGACGCGGCCTACACCTACAAAGTGGGCCGGGTGAGCCCCGAGGTGCAAAAGCTGCTAGACGTTACCGAGCAAACCCTTGAGCTGGCGATTGAACTCCTAAACGTCAAGAATTATTGGAGCCAGATTGCCGAGCAGATGGCCCAGTTCGTGTCGGACAATGGCTTTTCCTCGGTTGAGAATTTCGTGGGTCACGGAATTGGCCGGGAAATGCACGAGGATCCGCAGGTACCGAACTACGCCAGCCGGAGTTTGCGTGGCAGTGCCGATTTTCGGATCGAGCCGGGCCTAGTGATCGCCGTCGAGCCGATGGTGAATATGGGCACTAAGCGGGTCAAGATGCTCTCAGATGACTGGACGCAAGTGACCGCCGACGGCAAATTCAGCGCGCATTTCGAGCATACGATTGCCATTACGGCCGATGGCCCGACGCTGCTAACGATTGCCCCTACGCCTGCTGAGATGGGGGAAATTGCGGTTTAGGGGAGCGTGTGGGTTGAGAAAATTTCGATCTCGGCGAAAAGTCCGCGAAAAATCGCGATTTTGCCCGCCGGGAAGGCCTTGAATGCTAGGGCCGAAAAGGTCTATATTCATATGTTTCGCGAGTATCCATTGCTCGCAAGCTAGGGAGCTTAGAGATGAAAGTTCGAGCCAGCGTGAAAGCCATGTGCGATAAGTGCAAGGTCGTGCGCCGCCGCGGCGTGGTATACGTCGTGTGTTCCAATCCTCGCCATAAGCAGCGTCAGGGTTAATGCGAAAGGACGGCGTTGCAAATTGCCGTCTTCGAATGTCGCATCGTTTTTGAATGAATAACCGGCAATCGTGCTGAACGATTGCGATTTTTTTTGGAGTGAGTGACAGATGCCGCGTTTGTTAGGTGTCGATATTCCGACCGATCGTCCGACCGTTATCTCGTTGACCTATCTCTATGGAGTGGGGCCGAAGATCGCACGCGAGTTGTGCAACAAGGCAGGCATCGATCCTCACGGACGTGCTCGCGATCTGGGTGAAGACGAAGTCGCTCGTCTCGCGGCGCTACTCGACAAGGATTATGTCGTTGAAGGTCAGCTGCGCCGCCAAGTGAGCCAGAATATTTCTCGCTTGCGTGATATCGCCTGTTACCGCGGTATTCGTCACCGTCGTGGTCTTCCCGTGCGTGGTCAACGCACCAAGACGAACGCTCGTACGCGTAAGGGTCCGAAGAAGACCGTCGCTGGCAAGAAGGGCGTTAAAGACCTGCGATAGTCGTCAGCTTTTCGTCAAAACAATACCCCGTTCAAATAATCAAGATTTGGAGTACGGCTTACAGTGGCCAAGCAAGTTAAACCAACCAAGGTGAAGAAGAAAACCGTGCGTCGCAACGTGACCGTTGTGATCGCGCACATCAAGTCGACCTTCAATAACACCACCGTGACGATCACCGACACGAAGGGTGATACGTTGTGTTGGGCCAGCGCGGGCACGAGTGGTTTCAAGGGAAGCCGCAAGAGCACTCCGTTTGCCGGTCAGAGTGCCGCTCAGCAGGCCGCGGAAAAGGCCAAGAAGTTTGGCGTCAAGGACGTCGAAGTGAAAGTCAAAGGTCCGGGCAGCGGTCGTGAAAGTGCGATCACCGCGCTTGAGGCTGCCGGACTAAAAGTGAAATCGATTGAGGATGTGACCCCACTGCCGCATAACGGTTGCCGTCCTCGCAAGAAGCGCCGTGTCTAAGGGCGTTATCGCAAGTTTATTCACAGAACATTTGTAAAGATTGATTTATGGCTAGATATACCGGACCTGTTTGTCGTTTGTGTCGTCGCGACGGCCTGAAGTTGTTTTTGAAGGGCGTTCGTTGCGATAGCTCCAAGTGCGCGATCGATCGTCGCCCCGTGCCGCCGGGCCAGCAGCAAGCCAAGCGTGGCAAGCTGACCGATTACGGCCTGCACTTGCGCGAGAAGCAAAAGGTCAAGCATTACTACGGTGTCTTGGAACGTCAGTTCCGCCGCTATTTTGAAAAAGCGGAGCACAGCAAAGGCAACACGGGCGATGCTCTGATGGGTTTGCTCGAGCGTCGCTTGGATAACGTCGTGCATCGGATGGGCTTTGGTGCCAGCCGTGCCGCCGCTCGCCAGTTGGTCAATCATGGTCACGTGACCGTCAATGGCCGTCGCTGCGATATCTCCAGCTACATGGTGAATGTGGGCGACGTAATTCGCGTGAAGAATCGGGCTAAGAGTCTTGATTTGGTACGCGGCGTGTTGGCCGACCATACCAGCGATGTACCAGATTTTCTTTCGGTTTCCGGTGGAGATATCCCCGAAGGAATCGTGAGCCGTCTGCCGGTGGCCGAAGACACTTCGTTGCCGGTGCAAACACAGTTGATCGTCGAGCTTTGTTCTCGTTAATGCTGGCTGAATTTTGAGCCGCAGGCGATTTTGAATCAAAAGAACAGATCCGCTACTTGAAGGGTGGAGGTATCCGATGCATATCCGTTGGCGTGGGCTTGAATTGCCGAGCAAAGTGATTTGTGAGGCTGAAACTTTATCTGCTACTTACGGTAAGTTCATCGCCGAGCCGTTCGAGCGCGGTTTTGGTTCGACCATTGGTAACGGCTTGCGTCGCGTGTTGCTTTCGAGCTTGGAAGGCAGCGCGGTCACGCAGATCAAAGTTCACAATGCCCAGCACGAATTCACCACGATTCCAGGTGTATTGGAAGACGTGACCGATATCGTTCTTAATATCAAGTCGCTTGTTGTGAAGAACTACAGCGACTCGACTAAGGTTTTGCGTGTCGAGCGGAACACCCCTGGTGTTGTTACCGCCGCCGATATCGAAACCGACGAATCTGTAGAAGTTATCAACAAAGATTTGGTGATCGCCAATCTGACCGACAACGTGCCGTTCGTCGTCGAAATGGTTGTCGAGAATGGCCGCGGTTATGTGCCGTCCACCGAGCACAGTGCGAACAGCCAAGAAATCGGCATCATTCCCATTGATGCGATTTTCAGCCCCGTCACCCGCGTGCGTTATGCAATTGAAGAAACTCGCGTCGGTCAAAAGACCAACTACGACAAGTTGGTGCTCGAAGTGCAAACCGATGGCTCGGTGAATCCGGAAATGGCAATGGTCGAAGCTGCCAAGATTCTGCGTAAGCATCTTACTCCGTTTGTGCAATACACCGAGTTGGGCCCACAAGTTCATGCTCCTTCACGCAGCGGCATTCCGCTGACGATGGACTCTGCTTTGGAATCCAAGCTCAACATGAGCATTTCCGAATTGAATCTTTCGGTGCGAGCTAGCAACTGCTTGGAAGCCGAGCACATTATGTTCGTGCGTGATCTCGTATCAAAGACGGAAGACCAGCTGCTCGAAGTGCGAAACTTTGGCGAAACCACGTTGGCTGAAGTTCGTCAAAAGCTGCGTGACTTGAACTTGCATTTGGGTATGCGAATTCCTACTTCCGCAGCGGCTCACTAAAAACTGAAATTAACCTCTAACACCTACCCGTGTTAGCATTTTCCTGATTGGCGACTGAACATGAGACATCGCAATAAAGGCCGCAAGCTCGGCCGCAATCCGAAACACCAACGAGCCTTGCTGCGCAACTTGGCCAGCGCGCTGATCCTTACCGAGCGCGATGCCGAATTCGACGACAACAAGCCCAAGGTGAAGGGTCGTATCATCACGACAATCGCCAAGGCGAAGGAAGTTCGCCCCTTGGTCGAGAAGTGTGTTACGATTGCCCGCCGTTCGCTGTCGGCTCAGGAAGCCGCCCGTGAGCATGGCACGTCGGCTGAACGTGGTAGCCAGGAATGGAAGAAATGGCGTGAAAGCGATCAATGGACCGCTTGGGCCCAAGCAGTGGCACCGGCCGTGGCTGCTCGCCGTCGTTGTATTCAGCTTCTCGGTGATAAGCAAGCGGTCAGCATCTTGTTTGCTGAAATTGCTCCTCGGTTTGCAGAGCGTCCCGGTGGTTATACACGCATCGTGCGTTTGGCCCAACCACGTCTTGGCGATGCCGGCGTGCAGGCGATTCTGGAATTTGTCGGCGTTCGTGACCGCGTAGTCCAACGCAGCCAGAAGCCAGCGTTCGAAGATACCGAGCCTGCTGCTCCCGCGAAGGCAGAACCTGCTGCTGAAACAAGCGAAGCTCCCGCCGCGGAGTGATTTGAGCTTTCCTCCTGTTCGATTGTAGAGCGGCTATGGAGAGCCCGCGTCACGCTTTCGATTTCACGCATTCCATGCTTCGGCTCTGCGCGGATATTGCCTCGCGATCGCCTGAGTTCAGTTATGTCGATGTAAGTCGCGTCGCGTTCAATATCTGCCAAACGCGCCGTGACGTTTCCCACGGCATGTATGCATCGCTTACGCCGCTCCGGTTTGCTCACGGCGCCGAGCAAAAGGTCGTCCGAGGTGTGAGCTGGACGGTTGAACCCTTAAAAGACGAGCGCGGCCGGGATTATCTGTATCTCCTGAGCTTCTACTTGCCGCGATTTCAAAATACTTCGCTGGAAGAAAAGCTCATCACGGTCTTTCACGAGCTATGGCATATCGCGCCGGAGTTTAATGGTGACCTCCGCCGCCACGCGGGGCGTTGTTACGCTCATGGCCCTTCCCGGGAAAGCTATGATGCCCAGATGAAGCGTCTGGCGCAATCCTGGTTAGCCCTCGATCCGCCAAGCCATTTGTACGAGTTCTTATCGCTATCATTTACGGAACTCGTTGCCGAATATGGTTCGATTCGTGGCCAACGCTGGCGGGCACCACGGCTTGTGCGGCGGTAGGAACCGCTAGCACTGCCAGTTTCAATTGACGAATCGCCAGCAGATTCGTACAGTCGCCACCTCTTCCGTCCGTTTTGCTCGACCAATTGCGTGGGGAACAACCCCTCGGCACGGTAATGCTATGTCTGGCCAGAAACCCTATCAACGCTGGTTCACACGATGTGTGCTGCTCGGTTTGATGAGTTGCCTGGCGATGATCACAGGTTGCGGTGCCGTGTTGACCACGGCTGCCGTTAGTACGCCCCAATCGATTCTCAAGGCCGTGCGTACAGGATCCGATCGGGTGACGCTCGAAATCTTTCAAGTGCGCGTACCCGCCGATGACAAGCAATTGACCAAAGAACTCTGGCAAGCGGCCGATGAGCAGCGGCTCGATCTCGATGTACGTAATCGGTTGGTAAGCAACGGTTTTCGCGCGGGAGTGATCGCGGGCACACTGCCCGATGCCTTGGCCAAATCTTTGAATCTGCAAAGCGAAATGCCCGAGGAAGAGAAGGAACGGGTGATCGACGAAAATTCAGCGACCCCGAAAGTGACCCGCCGTGTTTTGCAACTCAAACGGGGTGAGCCCGCCACGATTCAAACCTCCGAAGTCCAACCATTGCTCAATGTCTTGCTTAACACCGAAAGTGGCTTGCAAGGCAAGAGCTATCAAGAAGTGCAGGGGGTCTATTCGCTGCGTGCCCAGACCCTGCCGGCTCAGCGTGTGAAAGTTGAGCTTGTGCCCGAACTTCAGCACGGCGAGATGCGCAATCGTTACGCTGGCAGCGACCAGGGGATTCTGGTGGTTACGCCATCGCGCGAACGGAAAGTCTTCGACCAGATGAAAATGAGCGTGCCACTTGCCGCCGGTGAATTGCTGATCGTGTCCGGAATTCCTGATGCGCCGGCCAGTTTGGGGAGTGCCTTCCACGCCGAAGAGCGGGCTGGCGTAGCCGAGCAAAAATTGGTGCTCATCCGCCTGTTGCAAGTCCCCGACAGCGAAATTCTGGCCGACGTTTCTGCGGCCGCCAAATGAGTTGGTAGGCAGAGGACAGGCCCTGCGTGGCCCCCTCCGCGAGCCGTCTTGAACTTGGTATAATCGGGGTTCGTTTATAGACCAGCCAGACACGTAAGTGAGTTTTAGACCAAGGAGTTTCCTATGCCACTGGTACCCATGCGATTGTTGTTGGATCACGCCGCCGAAAATGACTACGGCTTGGCCGCGTTCAATGTGAACAACATGGAGCAAATCCAAGCGATCATGGAAGCCGCCAAGGAGACGAACTCTCCCGTGATCGTGCAGGCAAGCCGTGGCGCCCGTTCCTATTCGCAGGACAATTACCTGCGTCATCTCATGCTGGCCGCTGCTGAGTTGTATCCCGAAATTCCCATCGTCATGCACCAGGATCACGGCAATAGCCCCGAAACCTGCAAAAGCGCGATCGAGAATGGCTTTACAAGCGTGATGATGGACGGTTCGCTCGAAGCCGACGGCAAAACCCCCGCCAGCTACGACTACAACGTCAAGGTTACTAAGGACGTCGTAAAATCGGCCCACGCTCAGGGCGTGTCGGTCGAAGGCGAACTCGGCTGCCTGGGTTCGTTGGTTTCCGGCGAAGGCGAGCAAGAGGATGGCCACGGAGCCACCGGCACGCTGTCGCACGATCAATTGCTGACCGATCCCGAAGAAGCCGAACGCTTTGTCTCGGAAACCGGCGTCGACGCCTTGGCGGTTGCGATTGGTACGAGCCACGGAGCTTACAAATTTACAGCTAAGCCGACCGGCGAAGTGTTGGCCATGGATCGCATCGAAGAGATTCACCGCCGCTTGCCGAATTGCCACTTGGTGATGCACGGTTCGAGCAGCGTGCCGCAAGACTTGCAGGACATCATCAACAAGTACGGCGGCCAGCTCAAGCAAACCTGGGGCGTGCCGGTCGAGGAAATCCAACGCGGCATCAAGCACGGCGTGCGCAAGATCAATGTCGATACTGACAATCGCTTGGCCATCACGGGTGCGATTCGCAAAGTGTTCATGGAAACGCCCGAGAAGTTCGATCCCCGCGACTATCTCAAGCCCGCTCGCGATGCGATGAAAAAGGTCTGCATCGACCGCATGGTCGCGTTTGGTCAGGCTGGCCAAGCTTCGAAGATCAAACCAGTCTCGATCGGTAAGTTCGCCAGCTACTACGCCGCGGTGTAGTCGATAGACGTCGATCAGCGTAATCATAATGCCGGGGGCGTAACCACCCCCGGCATTTTTTATGTACAGGAGCCAGCCATGATTCGCCGGGAGCTGACCTTTGCCGATGGCCAACCCCAGTGGCTGCTGATTTCGCAAGTCGAACACGCCCGGCTGAGCGGCGAGCTGGCTCGCCGCTGTATCGATAGGTTTGGTCCTCCCAGCGCGGAGGTGTCTTCCGTGCGGCAGGAATTGCTCGACGCGATCACGCATCACGACGACGGTTGGCTTGAATGGGAACACGAGCCGCGACTCGATGCTGAGCATGGCTGGCCGTTATCGTTTTTGGAACTTCCCACGGAGGAAGCATTTTCGATTTGGGATCGGTCAATTCAAGTCGCACGAAGCCAGGGTGATCTGGCGGCTTGGGTTGTGGCGGGTCATTTCAGTGCGCTTCTTTGTACGGTCGGTCAGCATGCCAATGAACCGATCGCCCGCGATTGGCTGCACCGCGTGGCCATTGAGCGGAGCGAATGGTTCGCCCGTTGGCATGCCCGCGACGGAGCACTCCACACGGCCGAGCTCGCTGGCGAAGCTCTCAAGTGGTTGCAACTGTTCGACGTCCTGAGCTTGTGGCCTTGTTCGCAGTATCCAGTTCCAGGGGAACAAGCACCCCGTTACCCGCAGCCGTTTTCCTTCGCGGAAAATTGGACGCTCATCCACGAGATCCGCCCGGCGAGCGAGCAACCGCCCGGTGGCCCTTGCCGGATTATTTTCGATCCTTGGCCGTTTCGTGAAACGGAATTTCTTATTCAAGCGGCGGCCGACTTGGTGCCGGTGCGTCACTACACAAGCCCGCGGGAACTCCGCGCCAGTCGCGCGCCGTTCGTGGCGGAGTGGTTGCTGACTTCGCGGACACTTTAACCACTACCTGTTGTGGTGGCTTTAATTTTACCACTACATGTTGTGGTTTGTTCGAAGCACATGTGCGTTTTTTAAAAACGATGGCTCTGGGGTGGGTGGCAGGGGTGTCTGCACCGGTAGGACGGCTCGGTGACGGGACGATCTGCACAGAGCGCGCAGCAAGAAACGGCCTAACGGCGAAGTCGCCGTCGGCTCGTTGGATTTTCTGATTCAACATGACCCGATGCATGTTTTTAGAGCGTGGGCGCCCACGCTTTCCAAAACGTGTTCTTCGCGCACAATCCACGAGATCACCCGGGGTTTGAACTGTCGCTGACGTTTCGTTACCTGACGGCGCCTCTCGAGACCGTTTCTCGACGTGCAGCAAGTGCCAGCCGAGATTCGTTTGACAAATCAAACGCGCCGGATAACGTACCCGCGACTCCTAGGGTTTTCTGGTAGGATTCTTCGCTTGGAACAAGAACGAACATAGCAGATTGCGCGGCCAAAAACGAGAAGAAAAGAGGTCAGAGGTCAGAGGTCAGAGGTCGGGGGTCAGGGGACAGAAGAAATCGATGGAGTGAATCTTGAGCCCAAACTCGCTAGCTTGGAGAGCAACGTTATGCCGCCACCGGACCAAAAGGTGCTAGTTTTTGGGTTTGAGGTAGCCGTGCATGGCCAGCCATTTGACGTAGGCATCGAACCAGCCAGTGCTGGTGGTCGTTTTTTGGTACATGCCGAAGCCGTGGCCCCCTTGTTCGTAATAGTGAAACTCCACGGGGTGTTTGGCCTGATGCCAACTTTCAATCAGGCCGAAGTTCGTGCCGCCAAAGATCGGATCGTCAGCGGCTAAGGCGACGAAGAGCGGAGGTGCGTCGGGCGGGACGTCCACTGCCGACAGGGGCCCATAGATGTTTCCAATAAAGGCCGGTTTGGCCTCGCTGCTGTTGAGGGTGGTGGCCATGGTCAGCATAGCGCCCGCGGAGAAACCGATCATGCCGATGCGGTCTGGATCGACGTGCCACTTTGCCGCGTTGGCACGGACGAGGGCGAAGGCGGCGTTGGCGTCAGCGATCATCGGCGCGATTCGCTCGGCCATGTCTCCGGGAGAAGGGCGCGTCGCCGAACGCCCGCCCACGTTTGCACTGGGCGGTGGTCCGCCCATTGGCGTCTTCGCGTATTCATCGAGATCTGCCGGCGTTTGGTTGAGACGGTATTTAAGGACGAATGCGGCGATCCCCTGATCGGCGAGTGCGCGGGCCACATTCCAGCCCTCGTTTTCCATTGAGAGGGTGCGGAAGCCACCGCCCGGCGCGACGATTACCGCCGCCCCTGTTGCTTTCGACGGGTCCGGCAGGAAGGGAGTCAGAGTGGCGACGGTGACGTTGCGGGCGAACATCGAGCCGTACTGGCTGTGCCACGACTCCGGGACGGTGGCATTGGGTAGAGGGCCCGTACCGAGTTCGATGGCGTCGGGCTGCGGTGGGATCGGGATCGCTGTCATCTCGTCGCCAGCGGGGGCGGTCGCCGGGGTCTGATTCGCTGGCGCTTGATTGGTCGGCTGGGCCATCGTGCGCTGCGCGAGGACTCCGGCCGTGAAGAGTGCGAACCAAGCGAGGTGCTTGCGAGCATTACCGACGATTTCGAGGGCGGTTCTAGGCCGAGGCAGGATTGTCATTGCAGCAGTCCTTATTCACGGGCGTGGGAGTGAGCTAGCGCGGTCAGCTTGGTTAGGCGAGCAGAGAGAACTAGTCAAGAATAGTAATTTAGTCGTTTACCTTACCAGGATGCATCAATACTACAACCACTCGGCGGTGTCTCACGGCCTAAGCGAATTCGGACGTTTCCGACCTGCAAGCCAGTGCCAGCCGAGATTCGTTTGACAAATCAAACGCGCCGAATAACGTACCCGCGACTCCTAGGGTTTTCCTGTAGGATTCTTCGCTCGGAACAAGAGCGAACATAGCAGATTGCGCGGCCAAATTCGACAACAAAAGTTGGTAAAAACCTCTCTTGCAAGAGTGAGTATGCGTCGACAAAAAACGTGATAGTCGTGGTTCAATTTGCCTTTTCATGCATCCGCGATTGGTTGATGGGATTACCCGGTGGCGGCAAAACGAGTAAAATCATCATAATCTGGTAGCATTTGCAATAACTAGACTGATAGAATGAAAGTGCTAGTTTATCCCATCTTTTAGCGTATTTCTTGCCATGCTTAAACGTTTATTCTGTATTAGCGCTGTTTCGATCTGTTTTAGTTTGTGTGTTGGCACGCTAGGGTTCGCCGATATTTTTCAGTGGGAGTATG